>DATKCM010000001.1:0-2970 GCA_035513195.1 Acidimicrobiia bacterium
ATCAATCAAATAGCGATCGGCCTCAAGACCGCGGACGAACCACGGACACTCGACCAGCTCCGCACCGACGTGGCGCTGGACCTTCTCTCCGGGCGGGCAAACGGCAACTCAACCGGGCGGGGGACCATCGACATCCACGTCGACCTCGCAACACTCGCCGAACTCTCCGATGCGCCCGGTGACCTCGCCGGTTACGGACCGGTCATCGCCGACATTGCCCGCCAGGTCACGGACGACCAGAAGAACGCCGAGTGGCGTTGGACTGCCACCGACCCCGACACGGGGATGGTCGTGCACAACGGAACCACCCGCCGACGTCCGACGGCCGACCAGACCCGACACGTCGAATCCCGAAACCGCACCTGTGTCTACCCCGGGTGCCGGATGCCAGCCCGCGACAGCGACCTCGACCACACCAAACCCTGGGCCGAAACCGGTCACACCACGGTCGACGAACTCTGCCCGTTATGCCGGCACGACCATTGCAGCCGCCACAAGTTCGGGTGGACTTATATCCCGATCGCAGGCGGCGACTACCTTTGGACCAGCCGCCTCGGCCTCAAGTACACCACCAGCGGCAGACCACCCCCATAGCCACTGGATCACCCGACAGTAGACCCACCCGCATTTGAACAAGCACACAAAGACTCCGTTTTCCAACGCCTCGCCGACAGCGGAGAGATAGTCTCGACTTGTTGCTCCATCCGGAGCGATCGAAGGAGAGCTATGTACCCCCTCATGTCTGGCGCCCGGATCCTGTTCCGGGCCTCACTGCTGATTTTCGTTGTGACGATCGTCATCGGGATCCTCAACGGCTTGGATATCTGGCTGCCGACGCACAACCTGCTGCTCACCCACGTGCATGCCGGAACGCTGGGATGGATCACGCTTTCGGTGATCGGAGTGGCACTGCTGATGTTTGGCGAGGGGGCGGGCCCCGACGAAGTCCGCACTTCCAACACCCTTGCGAAGGGGGCGGTGGGGGCAGCGGTGCTCTATGTGGTGGCCTTCGCCACTGGAACCGGGATCTTCCGCCCGATCGCCGGAACAATCATGCTCGCCGCCATCGTCTGGGCTTTGGTCTGGGTCTGGAAACGGTTCTCCTCTCTCGCCATCCGGTCCAGCCATCACCTCGCAATGTTGCTCGCCATGGTCTCTCTCACACTTGGAGCCGTCCTGGGCGTAATTCTTGGGCTTTTCATCGCCCGGGGCTCGGTGCCAGGGTTGAGCGATGACACTGCCGGCACACTCGCCGGAGCACACCCACCAGCAATGCTGATCGGCTATCTGATCCTCGCCGGTGTGGCCATAACCGACTGGCTCCTCCACGGACCACCGGGACGAATCGGGCCGATCGTGGCCTGGTCATTGTTCGTCGCCGGCATCGTCGTCAATATCGCGATCATGTTCGACATCGAGGCGCTCATCCAGGTAGCGACTCTTCTCGAGGTGGTGGCCATCATCCTGGTCCTGATCTGGATGTGGTCACGGATCAAGCCATCGGCATGGTCAGGCGGCGGTGGTGCCAACTTTGCCCGGATTTCGGTTGTGTTCCTGGCGATAGGGATCGCGCTGCTGGTGAACGTGGTTCGACTGTTCATTTCCGGCGAGCTCGACCCCGAGACAGGCACCGGTCCGGTCGGGGCTCTCTTCGCGTTCGAACACGCCATGTTCATCGGTGTCATGACCAATGCCTTGTTCGCCGCCATTGCCGCCATCACGCATGCTGCTCAGAATCGGTTGGTCCTTTGGGCGGTGAACGGCGGTCTGGCAGTGTTCCTCATCGGGTTGCTCGCAGACACCGCAGTGCTGAAGCAGATCGGCGCCCCGATCATGGGCTTCGCCCTCCTCTACGGGATCTACGTCTACTTCACCGCGATGGGATCGAGCAGGGAGCCAGCCCTCACTCCCTGATCGTCAGGGGTACTCCAGGACATGGAGTTGGGTCCCATCGGGGTCGAGTTTCGAACACGATGATCGAGCCCGGGCCGGGATTGTGTTGTGTAGAGTCGTCGACGTGGCGGTCCGGCTGCAGCCGGCCACGACGAGCAACAAGAGCATCGAACACCACAGGAGGTTCGACCGCATCCAAGAGTGCAACACCGGCCTTTCCAACGCTATGTTCAAGCGAAGAACGTCTCGTGGATAGAGGAGGAAGTCCCCTACCAGCGGACTGAATCATGTACCCGCGGCGGTTTCGGACATCGGACCGCCGGGTAAATGCGGGCAACCAATCGGTTATCGAAAGGAGAAACCATGCCACGCCAGGGGCTTATCTGGACCATCGTGGGCATCTTGCTCATAATCGCCCTTGTTATCTATATCTTCTAGGCCGTCAAGGCAAGCGCGAAGCCGCCCTCTCCGGGCGGTTTCGTCGCGCTACGCCGGAATTGGTTCAAATCCTGCAGTGAAATGACGGAGCCATGGCGCCTGCTCAACGATGCGGTATCCAGGGATGTTGGGGCCGCGGCTCGCCGCGCCGATGACAACCTCTGCGACGTAGTCGATATGACTCTGGGTATAGGTCCTGCGGGGAATGGCGAGACGGACCAACTCCATCGGAGCCACGGACTCACTCCCGTCCCCGGCAACCTTGCCGAACATCACCGACCCGATCTCAACGCCCCGCACTCCCCCGGTGCGGTATATCTCAACGGCGAGCGCTTGGGCCGGATATTGGCTCGAGGGAATGTGGGAAAGTAGCTTCCGAGCATCGATATAGACGGCATGACCACCGGGCGGCTGCACCGTGGGCACACCTGCTTTGTTCACCTTCTCGGCGAGATACGCCGTCGATCGGATTCGGTACCTGAGATAGTCCTCGTCGACGACCTCGCTGAGCCCCTGGGCGATCGCTTCGAGGTCGTAGCCGGCGAGACCTCCATATGTCGGGAATCCCTCGGTCAGAATCAACAGATTGCGGCAACGCTCGGCGAGTTCGGGATCCCGCATCGCAAGAAAGCCACCGAT
>DATKCM010000002.1:0-21181 GCA_035513195.1 Acidimicrobiia bacterium
CTCTGGGGGAACAGGTTCGCTATCCGCCGGCGGCTGCGGCTATGACTCTTGAGGCGTCGGCGACGAAGGTGGCGATGGTGGGGAAGAATCCGACAGCGACGGTCAGACCAGCGGCGACGAGCAGGGCGAGGCGGAGGGATACAGAAGGGGGCACTGCCACATGGTCCGAGACCTCAGCCGGGACATCATCGAGCCATACCGCCTTGATGACTCTCGAGTAGTAGTAGAAAGCAATCACGACGTTGACCGTGGCGATGATCGCCAGCACCACCGTCGCGGTCCCGCCGGCGAGGATCACGGAGCGGAACATGGCGAACTTGGCGAACCATCCGGCCAGGGGCGGGATCCCGGCGAGGCTGAAGAAGAAGATCCCGATCAGCAGGCCGAGACGGGCGTCGAGACGCCCCAGACCACCCCAGCCAGCGATCTCGCCGGTGCCGGTCTTGTTGGCCGCAGCGATGACGCAAGCAAAGGCACCGAGGTTCATGATTGCGTAGATCACCAGGTAGATGACAGTCGCCGAGAAGCCCTCCTCCAGGTCGGTGCCCGCCACCGCAGCGGCGGCGAACGGGACCAGCATGAAACCGGCCTGGGCCACCGACGAGTAGGCAAGCAGACGGACGATGTTGGTCTGGCGCAAAGCAGACAGGTTCCCCAGCGTCATCGAGAGGGCGGCGAGCAGCCATAGCGCCGGTGCCCAGATCTCGCTCAGGTCGGGCAGGGCCAGGTACATGACGAGCAGCATGGCTACGAACCCGGCCGCCTTTGAGTTGACCGACAGATACGCCGTGACCGGCGTGGGCGCTCCCTCATAGGTGTCCGGAGCCCAGAAGTGGAAGGGCGCGGCCGCGATCTTGAAGGCGAAGCCAACGATGACGAAAAGGACCGCCACCACTACTGCTGGCTCATCGGCCATGCCGGAGGTTGCCGCGGCGATCCCGCTGAAGGTCACCTCACCGGTGAGCCCGTAGAGCAGGGACATGCCCCAGAGCAGGATGGCGGTGGAGAGGACCCCCAGGATGAAGTATTTGAGCGATGCCTCGTTCGACTTGACGTCACCTTTCCTCCAACCGGCAAGGAGGTACAACGGCCCGGTGGTCAGTTCGAGGGCGATGAAGAGGATGATCAGGTCACGCGACGATGCCATGACCAGCGATCCGAGGATCGAGGCCAGCAGCAAGAAGTAGTACTCGCCTTGGTAGAAGCGCTCCGATTCTATGTAGTGATGTGAGAGCAGCAACACCAGGTAGGCGGCAACGATGAACAACCCTTTGAGGACCAGGGCAAATTCGTCGACGACGTAGCTCCCCCCGAACATAGACCTGGTCTCACCGTCGACTGCGAGAAAGATGAGGGGGATCGCCGCCAATGCCGTACCAGCCACCGCCGCCGTCGCCGTCCAATACTTGTTGGGCCGGGAGAGGATGAGATCGAGGGTGAAGACGACCAGCATCGTCGCCACGATCACGAACTCGGGAGCAAGCGCCAGATAGTCGATCTCGAAGTTCATGGGCTCACCACGTCAACGCACAGATACATCGATCAGCCGCCACTCGATAGCGACGCCGTGACGTCTGAGCCGAAGACGGTGTCGATCAGGGAGACCACGGTGTCTGTGGTCGACTCGAAGACGATCTTCGGGAAGACGCCGATGACGACGATGAGGATTATCAACGGGACCCAGGCCGTCATCTCGAAGCGGTCGACGTCGTGAAACTCGTGGCCGTCCCATTCGGCCTTGGGCTCACCGAGGTTGACCTGCTGCAGCATGTAGAGCATGTAGCCGGCGGTGAGCACCGTACCAACCGCCCCGAGGACCATCGAGGTGCGGAAGACGCCGAGCGGGAGCCCTCCCAGCGGGTTGTAGGAGCCGACGAGGGCCATGAACTCACCCCAGAAGCCGGCGAGACCGGGCAGGCCGAGCGACGCCATAGCGGTAAAGGCGAGAATCCCACCCATTACCGGCATCAGCTTCATGTTCCCTCCGAGGCGGGCCATCTCCCTGGTGTGGTAGCGGTGCGACATCGACCCGGCAAGGAAGAACAACAGCCCGGTGATCAGGCCATGGGCGACCATGCCAATGATCGCTGCGTTGATCCCGATGTCGGTCATCGTGGCGATACCGAGCATCACAAACCCCATATGACCCACCGAAGAGAAGGCGATGAGCCGCTTCATGTCGGTTTGGGCGAGGCAGGCGAGAGAACCGTAGATGATCCCGATGACAGCGAGGATTGCAATCGCTGGTGCCCAATTGGCAGCCTCCTCGGGGAGGATGGGTATCGAAATCCGGATGAAGGCGTAGGAGCCCAGCTTCAGGAGGATGGCTGCCAGGAGCACAGATCCCACCGTGGGCGCTGCCGTGTGGGCGTCGGGGAGCCAGGTGTGGAAGGGCCACATCGGCACTTTGACGGCAAACCCGAGGAACATCGCCCCGAAAACGAGGAAGGCAAACGTGCCGGTGAAGGCGCCCACCCCTCCCAGCTCGGTGAGCTGGACGATGTCGAATGTCCGCTCGCCAAACTCGCCGGATTTGAAGTAGAGCGCAAGGAAGCCCAACAGCATGAATGCCGACCCGAACAAGGTGAACAGGAAGAATTTGATCGCGGCGTAAAGCCTCGTCTCTATATCCCTGGCGAAGCCGGGAAGCTTCCTAGGAGTTCGATCACCCCAGACTCCGATCATGAAGTACATCGGAAGCAGCACGATCTCGAAGAAGATGAAGAACAGCACGAGGTCGAGAGCGACGAAGGTCCCGTTCATCCCTGTGGCCAGGATCAACATCAGAATGAGGAACGCCTTGGGGTTGTACGGCTCCTCCCAGTGGTTCCAGGAGTAGATCACCGCCAGCACCACCACGAATGTGGAGAGCACCAGGAGTGGAAGGCTGATCCCGTCGACACCGAGATGGTAGTTGGCGTTGATTGCACCGATCCACGACTCGTTCACCTCGAACTGATAGGTGTTGTAGGTGCCACCGCCGAACTCGAACAGACCGATCAGCAACAGGGAGAGACCGAAGGCGCCGAGGGTGACCACCAGGGCAACACGTTTCAAAATGCCTTCTTTGTCGCCGGGGACGAAACCGAGCAACAGGGCGCCGGCCAGGGGTAGGAAGACGATGAGCGTCAATCCCCAGCTGTCAAACCATTCCATGTCTAATCCCTCTCTCTAAATCAATATCACGAACACAACTGCCAGGACGATCGCTCCCGCCACAAAGGACGCCGCGTACTGCTGGACGCGGCCGGTCTGCAGCTTGCGCAAACCGGAACCGGCACCGTCGGCCGCAACCGACAGGCCGTTGACGAACCCGTCCACACCCCTCTGGTCGAGGATTCCGTAGACGAAGTCGCCCAAAACTTTCATCAGTGCCCCTGCGCCGTTGACGATCCCGTCGATGACGTAGGTGTTGATCCAGTCGACAGACCGGGCGATCGGCCCGGTGGTAGCGCCGACAATGCCGAGGGCGGCGTCGTCGAGGTAGTACTTCCTTCGGAGCAACGGGTACAGGCCGGGCACCTCGAGAGAGTCCCGCTCCATCTGAGTCTCCTTGTCACTTCCCCAGATCATCCAGCCGAGGGCGATGCCGAGCAAGGCCGCGCCCAAGCCGGCGGCGGCAAGCCCGAAGTTGATTGCTTCGGCGTGGTGGTCACCCATCGGCACCACCCGCACTGCCAGCCACTCGGTGAAGTTGCCGATCCCGGGGATTGAGACGCCGGGGATGTTGAAGAGACCGAAGAAGATCGAGGGAATGGCCAGAGCGATGAGGGGCCGGGTCAGGAGCTTTGGTGACTCGTGGGGCTCGCCGTGGCCCTTGAACTCGCCGAAGAAAGTGAGGGCAACGGCCCGGGTCATGTAGAAGGCGGTGACGAATGCACCGGCTACGGCGATCCACATCACGGCCGTGTAGCCCTCGTGACCGAGCGTGGCCAGGATCTCGTCTTTGGACCAGAACCCTGCGAACGGGATGATCCCGGCCAGGGACAGGGAGCCGACGACGAAGGTCCAGTACGTCGTGGGCATGTATTTCCGCAGGCCGCCCATGTCGCTCATGTTGTTGGAATGGACGGCGTGGATCATCGAGCCTGCCCCCAGGAAGAGGAGTGCCTTGAAAAAGGCATGGGTGAAGAGATGGAACAGACCGGCCGTGTACCCACCCGCTGCCACCGCGGTCATCATGTAGCCGAGCTGGGAGACCGTCGAATAGGCGAGCACCTTCTTGATGTCGTCGGCAACCAGTGCCAGCAACCCGATCGCAAACAGAGTTATCGCCCCGATCGCCACCATGTATGGCCGGGCATCCTGGGCTAGGTTCTCGAACAGGGGAAACATCCGGGCCATCAGGTAGATACCAGCCGTCACCATCGTCGCGGCGTGCATCAGCGCCGAGACCGGAGTGGGACCGGCCATGGCGTCGGGCAGCCAGATGTGCAATGGGAACTGGGCGCTCTTGCCCATCGCCCCGAAGAAGAGAAGCAGGCCACCGACGAAGGCCACCGCCCCCAGGTCGGCGTTCTGGCTCACGGATGCCTCGCTCAACGCGGCAAAGTCGAAGTTGCCGATGGCGACCCCGACCAGGATCGCACCCAGGATCAAGCCGACGTCGGCCACCTTGTTGGTCATGAACGCCTTGTTGCCGGCTTCGACGTTGTCGAGATCTTCCCAGTAGTGGCCGATGAGGAGGTAGGAGGCCAATCCGACGCCCTCCCAGCCGATGATCATCTGAATCAGGTTGGGGGCGCCGACCAGGACGAGCATCGTTCCGGCGAAGATGGAGAACGACGCGAAGAAATGGTTGACCCGGATGTCGCCCTCCATGTAGCCGAGGGCATATATGAAGACGACCAAGCCGACGAAGTTGACCAGGAAATACATCATGATCGACAGGCCATCGACCATCCATCCCAGCTCGAAGACGATGTCACTGCCGATCCGTGCGATCTCGAAGGTGTTGGAATGATCGAGGACCCCGCCGGTCATGTTCATCACGAACAGCACCGTCGCCCACACCAGTCCGATGGCGAGCGCTCCCACGGCGAACTCGCCACCCTGGTACTTCAACCTCTTGCCGAAGAACAGGATGAGGAGGAATGCGACGAACGGGAGCACCAGCATGATCCCGGCAGTATCCGCCCACCATCCCCCATCGCCGGCGTGCACGACGCCGCCTTCTTCAGTTGCGAGAACCGCGATACGGCTGAACATCATCACCACCGCATCAGGTTGAGCTCGTCAACATTTGCCGACCTGCGGTTGCGGAAGATCATCAGGACGATGGCAAGGCCAATACCCACCTCGGCCGCGGCCACGGTGATCACGAAGATGGCGAATACCTGGCCGGTGGCGTCAGCGGAGCGAATCACCGACTCGAAGGCGATGAGGTTGATGTTCACCGCGTTGAGCATCAGCTCCACCGAGAGCAGGATCAGCACGATGTTCCTGCGGACAAGCAGACCGTAGACGCCCAGTGAGAACAGGGCAGCCGAGACGACCAGGAACTGGCTTACCAGCATCCCGCACCGTCCGTGTGGCTCTGATCGTGGGTCATGCCGATGCCCTCTCTTCTTCCTCGAGCGGCGAGAGGTCGCGGCGGGCGATTGTGATGCTGCCGATCAGGGCAGCGAGGAGGACGAAGGAGACAACTTCGAAGGGGATGACAAATCGTCCCAGCAGTGACTGTGCCAGCGTCTCTGTCGTCGTCGGCTCGCCGACCATCTCGATCCGGGTGTCCCCAAAGGCCAGCAGAGACGACCAACTGAGAAGCACAAACAGAGAGACAGAGAGGATTGTGGGCCAGGCCTTCTTCTCACTGTCGAGGCCCTCGTCGAATCCGGTCGGGGCACGGGTGATCATGATCCCGAACAGGAACAAGACGACCACCGCGCCGATGTACACCAGGACCAGCACCCAGGCGACGAACTCCGCAGAAAGCATGAGGAACAACCCGGCGCTGCCGGCCAATGCCCCCACCAGGAACAGGGCGGAGTGCACGACGTTCTGGGCAGTCACCACCCTGAAGCCGGAGACGAGCACCGCAATCCCGAGAACGAGAAATACCCAGTTGACAGGCTCCGAGATCCATTCAACGAAGCTCAACACGTCACCCACCTCTCATGCGAGCGGTAGCCCCGGCCGACCGGCGTCTGTTCGACGAGCATCACCCGATCGAACAGCGAAGAGCGAGGGGTGATCCCCCAGGCAGGTCTGCGTTGCGACGACCGGTAGCCATCACGTCGAAGTCGGCCGGCAATCAAGCAGCTCAACCCGTCACCCACCTCTCACAGGAGCGGTAGCCATCACGTCGAAGTCGGCCGGCTATCGAAGCTGTCATTGCTCTAGTCCGGGGGCATCGGGGACGGTTTTCAGCCAATCCTGGAGGCGATCCATGTCGTGCAGCATGTCGCCCATCTTCTGCTCCGAATACTCGTACTCGGGAGACCAGAACAGAGCATCGAACGGGCAGACCTCGACACAGATCCCGCAATACATACACAGGGCGTAGTCGATATCGAAACGATCCAACGTGTTTCGCACCTTCACCCGCCCCCCGGGCTCAGAAGGTTCCTTCTCCTCCTTGTGACCTTCTATGTAGATGCACCAGTCGGGGCACTGTCTCGCGCAGAGCATGCAGACCGTGCATGCCTCCTGGTCGAGGGCGATAACTCCACGGGCCCGGGCGACAGGGGTTTCCTTGACAACGGGGTAGTTGACCGTGCGCAGGTTCTTTCCCGGGGCGAAGATCGTCTTGAACATGGTGGTCAGGGTGACGTTGAGCCCCTTGACCATCCCAATGCCCGGGATAGAGAGCCGTCCGTCCGCCATTACAGCACCACCTTCAGGGCCGCGGTCACCATGATGTTGAACAGAGCGAGGGGGATCAGCCACTTCCAGGCGAGGCTCTGGAGTTGGTCCTCGCGGAACCGGGGGAACGTCCAGCGGAACCAGATCATCGCAAATACCAACACAAACACCTTCGCGATGAGGATGATCGGACCTAGATATACCAACTGGTCTTCGCTCAGTCCCGGCAGCCAGTACCCACCCAGGAAAAGGGTGACGGCGATAGCCGACATGGTGAACATGTTGGCGAATTCGGCCAGGAAGAAGAAGAGGAAACGGAAGCCCGAATACTCGGTGAGATAACCCATCACCAACTCGGACTCGGCGATCGGCATGTCGAATGGGGTGCGGGTCAACTCGGCGAGGGCGGCGATCATGAAGATGCCGAAGCCGATGAACTGGAAGATGATGTAGGGGTAGCCGGCCTCGATCTGCGCCTCGACAATTCCGCTCATACTCATCGTTCCGGCGAGGATCACTGAGCCAACCACAGCCAGAACGAGTGGTAGTTCGTAGGCAATGAGCTGGCCGGCGGCGCGGAGACCACCCATCAACGAGTATTTGTTTGCCGATGACCAACCGGCCATGAGGACGCCGATGGTGCTGATCGACGATATGGCGAGAGCGTAGAAGATCCCGACGGAGAGGTCACGGAAGATCAATCCGGGACCGAATGGAATCACCACAAAAAGCGCCACCGTCCCGACCAGGACCCAGATTGGTGCGGTTTTGAAAACGGGGCGATCGGCGTCGGCGGGAATCAGGTCCTCCTTCTGGAAGAACTTGACGCCATCGGCGATCAGCTGGGCCCAACCCCAACGCCCACCGGCGAAGTACGGACCAACCCGGTTTTGCATCTTGGCCGACAGTTTCATCTCGGCGAATCCGATCACCATGCCGATGAGGGGGATCATCAACGCAACCAACAGGACCTTGCCGATGAGCGCGACCCAGAAGTTGGCGAAGAGGTCGAGAATAACCTCAGGCATGCCTGCCTCCTGTTTGTGCCCTGTCCGGCAGATCGTGCTTGTATTTCAACGGCCCTTGTCGCCCCTGGCGGCGTCCTCGTCCTTGACGAACGACCCAGTGCGCCTTCGTCCTGCGTCCTTGCCAGGAACGACAATTGCTCGCCGAAATATCAAGCGAATCCACCGGACAGGACACTGATCGAGTTGTGCCGACGGCCACAGTCATCGGTCGACATCTCCGAGGACGAAGTCGAGGCTTCCCATGATCGCGATGATGTCGGGGATGAGGACCCCCTCCAGCACCCAGGGAAGAATCGAGATATTGGAGAAACTGGCTGACCTGATCTTCAGCCGGTAGGGGCCCCCGCCGCCATCGGACACCAGGTAATACCCCATCTCACCCTTGGGGTTCTCGGCACGGACATAGGTCTCACCCGCCGGGACCTTGATCACTTTGGGCACCTTTGCCTGCAGCGGTCCCGAGGGAATTCCATCGACGGCCTGTTCGATGATCCGGCACGACTGCCTGATCTCGTCGAGGCGCACCTTCCATCGGTCCCAGCAGTCTCCGTTGGCACCGGTCGGGATCTCGAAATCGAACTTGTCGTACGGGAGGTAGCCCTCAACCTTGCGGATGTCGAACTTGACCCCGGATGCCCTCATGTTTGGTCCTGAGACGCCAAACGCGGCGGCCACTTCGGCGGGCAGGACGCCAATGCCTCTGGTCCTCGCCAGAATGATTTCATTGCCGGCGACGAGGTCTTCGAGCTGGTCGACCGCTTCGCGGATCCTGACCATCGCCTGAGCTGTCTCGACAAAGAACCCAGCTGGCAGGTCCTGGATCAGCTTGCGGGTCGTCGAACCCGATCCATAGGCCGGTTTGACGCCACCGATCCGATTGAAATTGGGATGGAAACGCCCCCCGGTAACACTCTCGAGGAGGTCGAGCAACCGCTCCCGCTCCCGCAGAGCGAAGAACAGGGGGGTGGCCGCACCCAATTCGAGCGGATACGACGCCATGAACACCATATGTGACGAGACCCGGGCCATCTCGGTGAGGATGAGCCGGATGTACTGGGCCCGGTCAGGCACCTCCAGCTCCATCAATTTCTCTGCTGCCACGATGAACGGGATTTCGTTGGCATAACCGGAGACCCAGTCGATGCGGTTTAGCAGTGCGGTGATCTGGGGGTAGGTGCGCACCTCGGACAGCTTCTCGTATCCCCGGTGCATGTAGCCGATCACCGGTTTGACCTCGTAGACCCGCTCGCCGTCGACACGGGCCACGAGACGGAGCACGCCGTGAGTCGACGGGTGTTGCGGACCGATATTGAGGGTCATGTCCTCCGTCTCGAGCTCAACGGAGACCGAGGCTTCACTCATGTGCCGGAGGGTGTCGGCGTCGATCACCATCTCACGCCTCCGGGTTCTCGGTTGACGGCCCGGTCGGAGACTCCTCAGGCATTCCTTCGACGTCCACCTTGCCCGGCCACGGTTTCACTTCCCGGCTGAGCAGTGGGAAGCTTTTGCGCAACGGATGGCCCTCGAAGGCATCCGGCAGATACAGAGGCGTCAGACCCGGGTGGCCCTTGAAGTCGATGCCGAACATCTCGGCCGCCTCGCGTTCGTGCCAGTTGGCCCCGGCGTAGATCTCGACCAGGGAGTCGATGACAGGTCCCTCGGAGGGAAGATCTGTAGAGAGGGTGACCCTTCGACCCTCGGTCAAGTCCGAGACCGTGGTTAGGACTTCGATCCGCTCCTCGAAGTCATCGTCTTTGAGAGGGTCGCCGACCTCGACTTCCTTTGCCCATTCGATGGCGGACAGAAACGAGAAAAACACCAGGTCGAGGAGGTCGCGGGCTTTCTGGTGCGCCGCGACCCAGTCCTGCGCCGGGACCTTGACCTTGACGGTGTCGAAGGTGATCTCAGCGGTTCCTCCCACTGCTGCCGCTACTTCGTCTGCGTAGCCCTGCAACGGGTGATCGACCGGCTCGGTCGCCTCGGTCTGCTCGGTCTCAGACGGGCTCGAGGTCACGCTGATTCCACTTCTCTTTGATGTCTTCGCCCTGAATCTTCTGCTGAAGCAGGACGATGCCTTCCATGAGTGCCTCAGGGCGCGGCGGGCAGCCGGGTACGTAAACATCGACCGGAATCGTCTGATCGACGCCTTTGGTCACCGAATACGAGTCCCAATACGGTCCACCGCAGTTGGCACACGAGCCCATCGAAATCACGTATTTGGGCTCTGGCATCTGGTCGTAAAGGCGCTTCACCGAGGGAGCCATCTTGTCGGTGACAGTCCCCGCCACCACCATCAGATCCGCCTGGCGGGGTGACGCCGGCAACGGGATGATCCCGAATCGCATGAAGTCGTAGCGGGGACCTGATGCGGCCATCAACTCGATGGCGCAGCAGGCAAGGCCGAACTGGAACATCCAGAGCGAGTACTTCCTGGACCAGTTGAGGAGCCAGGTCACGGGCTTCGGCGCCCCGAATTTCTGGGCTACTCCCACTTCAGCACTCCTTTTCGGATGGCGTAGACAAGCCCGAGGATGAGGATGAGGATGAAAATGAACATCTCGACGAGGCCGAAAATGCCGAGGCTTTCGAGCTGGATCGCCCAGGGGAAGATAAAGACGGCTTCGACGTCGAAGATGACAAAGAGGAGCCCGAAAACGTAGTAGCGGACGTAGGACTGGCTCCAACCGGAGCCGACAGGGTCGACACCGCACTCGTATGTCATTTTCTTTGCGGCCGTCGGGTTGGTCGGTCTGAGCACCGAAGCGATACCCAACATCACAAGCACCAGCACCGCACCGACCGCGGCGAATGTTCCGACTGTCAGATAGCTTTCGAAGTAAGAGCTCATTAATCCGTTGTTAGGGAGCGAACGGCGCCGAGTATACGCATGACACCACATAGGTCGAAGTCAAGGATTCTGTAATCGGGATATGGAGAATCGGGGACGGTTTAGCCTGTCTCCGATGGCAGCGTTCCCGTCAGATGACTCCCGCGGACTGGTAAACCTGGTCTCTGAGATCGAAACGCGTCTCGGTGGGACCGCACTGGCCCCCGGGCTCAGCGGTGACCTGGCCGGGGCCATTCCCGATGCCCCCACCATCGTCCTGGTCTTATTCGACGGCCTGGGAGTTTCTCAGCTTGGCCACTCCGGGGCATCGCGGTTCAACGGGAGCCTCGCCGGAATCCTTGAGGCGGGCTTTCCGACCACGACCAGCACCTCATTGGCCACCATCGCCTCCGGGTTGGCCCCGGGCCAGCATGGTGTGGTCGCCCATCTCACCTGGATGCCGGAGCACAACCGCGTCGTCAACACCCTGAAGTGGGTAGATCTTGCCGGAGACACCGTGCATCATGAATACGCGAGCCTTCTCCCCCGGCCGAACCTCTGGGAGCGGTTGCGAAGGGCGGGAATCGAGCCTATCACCGTCCAGCCCGCCGATTTCGCCGCGACTCCGTTGACCCGGGTCCTCTACCGCGGGGCACGGTTCGAGGGGATATGGGGGGGAGAAGATCTCATAGATGCAACCGTCCAGCTTGCCGCAGAGCCGGGCAGATTAATATTCACGTATGTCCCCCAAGTCGATGTCGCCGGGCATGTCTTCGGGCTGGAATCGAGCGAGTTCACCGAGGCAATGGGCGTTGTCACCCGCGTCTGGGACGAGTTGGCACGGCGTCTTCCCCCCGGTGCGGTCCTGCTGGGGACGGCTGACCATGGCCTGATCGACTACGGAGAGGACCAGAAGGTTCTCATCCGGGAGCCCCGATTCGACCAGCTTCGCTTTGCCGGTGACCCGAGGGGAGTCCACCTCTGGTGCAGCGACGACGACGCCAACGCCCTTGCCGATCATACCGGGGGAAGGCTCGTCGAACCGTCACTCCTCTTCGGGCCCGACCCTGCTGATGCCGCTATGGAGCGTTCGGGGAAGAGCGTGTTGCTTGCTCCCGAGGGTGTCGTCCTGCTCCCCCGCGGCTTCGACAAACGTCTGCGTGCCTACCACGGCGGGCTCGACCGCCTCGAGGTCGAGATCCCCCTTCTTGTGGGGTGATCGGCTCGCGCTTGCACAGTGCAAAACGTCGTGGGAACCGAACCCCTGTGCACAGAGAAAACATTCCCGGACAAGTAATTTGCACTACGCGTGTAGTGCTAATACATTTTGGTCTCGTTCGGTAGCTAACGATTATGGAGATTGGGATGAAACGACTCGTTGCACTGCTTGCCGCAGGTGCTCTCGTACTCTCAGCTTGCGGTTCTGACGGAGGCGATGCCGAAGGGCCGCTGGTCGTCTACTCGGGAAGGAGCGAGGAGCTGGTCCAACCGCTATTCGACGAATTCACACAGGAAACCGGGATCGAGGTCGAAGTCCGGTATGGAGGGTCGACCGAGCTGGCTGCCACCCTCCTCGCCGAAGGCGAGACCACGGAGGCTGACGTTTTCTTCGCTCAGGACCCCGCCTCTCTCGGATCGGTCAAGGACCTGTTGGCCGAGCTCGATGCCGATGTGCTCGATCTCGTTGACTCCAGGTTCAGCGACGTCGGCGGCAAGTGGGTCGGTGCTTCGGGCCGGGTCAGGGTCTTCGTCCACGATGCCGACACGACTAATACCCTCCCCCAAACCATTGACGACGTCGTCGACAACCCCGAATGGGCAGGGGACCTCGGTATTGCCCCAACCAACGGATCCTTCCTCGCGTTTGTCGCGGCGATGGTTCTCGAACGGGGCGAGGATGCCACCCTTGACTGGTTGGAGCGCCTCGCTGCCGCCCAGCCGACGTCGTATGAGGCGAACAGCCCGATCGTCGCCGCGGTGGACGCCGGCGAGATCGGGAGCGGTCTGGTCAACCACTACTACCTGCTCCGCGCCATTGATGAGGGGGCTGGAGAAGGGGCCGAGAACTGGTTCATTCCCGCAGGCGACGTGGGAACGTTGGTGATGCCGGCAGGTGCGGGGGTCATCGAGGTTTCCGACAGGCCCGAAGCCGGGGCACAATTCGTGGAGTTCTTGCTTTCAGACTTTGCCCAGGAGTACTTCGTGACCGAAACCAACGAGTTCTCGCTCACCGGATCGACGACTGACCCCGACCTTCCGTCGCTCGACGAGATCAACGCGCCCGACATCGACCTGTCCCGTCTGGCCGAGACTCTCGACATCGCCACCCGACTGGTAAGCGAAGCAGGCCTGGTGTGAGTTGACCGTCGCACCACCGACTGTCAAGGAGAGGGCGCGCCAGCGGCACGCCCTCTCCGGCGGTTGGTGGACTGCGGCGATCCTCGTGCTCATCCCGGTGGCGATCCCGCCGCTAAGCCTGCTGTGGCAGGTCGTCAGCAACGGCAGCGGGGTGATCCTCCCCACCGACCGCCTCGTCGAGCTCTTCTTCAACACTCTCCTCCTCACCGCTGCGGTCACCGTCACTGCGCTGGGCATCGGGACGACGACCGCGTGGATCACCACCAGGAGCACAGTCAGGTTTCGAAGGGGGTGGATGATCCTGGCCGCCCTCCCCCTCGTAATCCCTTCCTACGTGGCGGCTCTGACCATCATCGGCGCCACCGGCCCGGGTGGCATGTTTGTCCGGGTCTTCGGCATCGAGATCCCCACGCCGTACGGCTTCGTTGGGGCCTGGCTTGCTCTCGCCATCTTCCTCGCCCCGATGGCCCACCTCATCGTCACACCCGGCCTCCAGCTCATCGATCCCGCAACCGAAGAGGCAGCAATCGGCCTCGGCTCGTCCCGCCTCAAAGCCTTCTTCACCGTGACAGTTCCCCAGCTCCGGCCGGCATTGGTCTCCGCCGGCCTGATGGTCGGCCTCTACACACTCTCCGACTTCGGTGCGGTCTCACTGCTCCGATTCGACACATTCACCAGGGCGATCTTCACCCTTTATCAGGGACAGATCGATCGGCGGCCGGCCGGGACGCTTTCGGCGATACTCATGGCCTTTGCCGTCCTGATCCTCATTGCTGAACGGCGCACCCGGGGACGGGCTGCCTATCACAAGACGAAACCACCGCGGAGACGTCAAAATACGGATCTCAGCCCGGCCAATCGCCGGCTCGCCACCGGCTTCCTGGTGCTGCTCGCCACGGTGAGCCTTGTCATCCCGCTCACGGTCCTCACGTACTGGCTGACAAGGGGCCTCTCTGCGGGCCAAACCCTGCCCTCTATATGGCCAGAGATGGGACGGTCGCTCGGTGTCGCCCTCATTGCCGCTTTCGCCGCAGCGGCCATCTCGATACCTGTGGCAATGGTGACGGCGCGGCAAAGGTCGAAAGTGAGCGGGTGGGCCGAATCTGCCGTCTGGGGCACCTACTCCCTCCCCCACATCACGGTGGGCGTTGCCGTCGTCGGCTTCGCCCTGGCCTGGGCGCGCCCCCTCTACCAAACACTGGTTCTTCTCATCGCGACCTATGTGGTGATGTTCCTGGCCCAATCGATGAGCAGCACCCAGGACTCGATCCGACGTTTCAACCCCTATCTCGAGGAGGCCTCCCGCGGCCTCGGCCACGGGCAGCTATCCACCCTCTTCCGCGTAACCATCCCTCTGATCGCCCCGGGGCTGCTGGCGGGAGGTGCCCTCGTGTTCATCGGGGTGATCAAGGAACTTCCGGCGACTCTCCTGCTCAGGCCCAACGAGTTTGAGACCCTGGCGATCAGGATCTGGAGCACGACTGGCGAAGGATTCCTGACCCGGGCAAGCTTGTCGGGTATTGCGCTGGTCGCAGTATCAATAGTTCCTCTGTTTCTGGTGATGACACGTGAACTCAGCGACTGACCAATTAGCGATTCGGGCCCGTGACCTGACGAAGTCCTACGACGACACCGTCGCTCTGGACGGTTTCAGTCTCGACGTCTGGGTCGGGAGTGTCGTCACCCTGCTCGGGCCCTCGGGGTGCGGCAAGACGACGGCGCTCCGGGTCATTGCCGGCTTCGAGAGGGCATCCGGGATCGTCGAGATTCGAGGGCGGAGGGTGCTCGACGTCGATACGTTCGTGCCTCCCGACAAACGGCGTGTCGGCATGGTGTTCCAGGACTACGCACTCTTCCCGCACATGTCCGTCCGCAAGAACATCGCATACGGGCTGCACCGTGGCGAGACTACGAAGCGCGTCGACGAGGTGATGGACCTCGTCGGGCTCGGACGTCTCGGGGAGAGAATGCCAGGTGAGCTATCCGGTGGTCAGCAACAGCGAGTTGCCTTGGCACGGGCGCTTGCCCCCCAGCCCGGCGTGATCCTCCTCGACGAGCCCTTCTCCAATTTGGATGCTGCGTTGCGGGAGCGGGTGCGCCGCGAGCTGAAAGTCATCCTCACCGAGGCGAGAACCACCGCGGTCTTCGTCACCCACGACCA
This sequence comes from Acidimicrobiia bacterium, assembly GCA_035513195.1. Classification (GTDB taxonomy): domain Bacteria; phylum Actinomycetota; class Acidimicrobiia; order Spongiisociales; family ZC4RG35; genus MA-ANB-1. The sequence goes on from DATKCM010000002.1 coordinate 15,179, forward strand.
GGAAGAAGCGCTGGCCACTTCCGATATCGTGGCCGTGATGCGGGAGGGAAAGGTCCTTCAGGCGGACACCCCCGCCCATCTCTACACCAACCCCATCGACGAGTGGGTCGCCACCTTCCTCGGCGACGCCGACGTCCTCGAATCCGACGCCGTCGGGGGATTCGCCGACACGGTGCTGGGCAGATTCAGCACAGACCTCTCCGGCCCGGTGGCGGTCATGACCCGCCCCGAAGACGTCCAGATATCCGTGGGCGAGACACCGAATGCCTCGGTGGCCCACATCGAGTACTTCGGCCACGACCAACTGATCACCCTGGCCATGGGCGGTGGGGTGAGGGTTCGATCCCGGATCGGGTCACGACCCAACTACCGGGTGGGCCAGCAATGCCGCGCCCGTGCGATAGACGCCCGCGTCTTCGCCAGAACCAGTGCCGAAGTCAGGCCGGCGAGCTAGACCCCGTCCCGACTGGACTGCCCTCACGCTTCTTTGTCGACTCCCGGGCAAATCCCCAGACCGAGACAACCAAGATCAAGAGTCCGACGGCTAGAACGGTGTGCACCAGCTTGAACAGGAGCCTCCCCGTCCCGGTCCAGTTGACGACCAGGCCCCGCCCCCAGAGAACAGCGGTCCAGAGACAGAACACGTAAACCAGAGGTACTGGCAAACGGTTGGTCAGCTGTCGACGACGGTGAGTTCTCCCTCCATGCCGGCATCGAAATGGGTTTCGATTGCGCAGATGATCTGATAGGTGCCTGCGGCCGGCCTTCTCCAGGAGATGCGCCCGCAGCTGCCATCGCGTCCCTTCGGCCGTGCGCGAGCACTGCGTCTTGGTCAGTCCGGAAGCACCGACCTCCCTTTGGGGCCCAGCTCCTCGTCCACCTTGAAGACGGTGATCACCCCGGAGGGCTCGAGGTAGGCGAGCCTCACCTGCCCCATATGCTCGACCTCTCGCTCTCTGAGAGCCGAGAACAGCTCCGTCTCCGAAAGGTCCTCCCGACTCAACGCCTCCTCGTCGACGATCCCCCCTGTCACGAGAAGTCGTGCCCTGCTCTCCAGAAACGCCTCCAGTCGGGGTGACCGCGCCGTGAGCTCTTGGAGTGCCCGCTGCAACGCCACCACCAAGGTGATGACGATTAGCCCGTGTAGCAAGGGGACGTCGCGGTAGAACATCGGGTCGCCAACCGACGAGCCGAGGGCGACGATGATCAACAACTCAAACGGGGATAGGTGCCCCAGACCACGCTTCCCGAGTACCCGCATGATGGCCAGCGTGTAGCCGTACATGATTACCGTGCGCAGGGCGATCTCCAACGTGAATGCCCACGAGAAATCCCCCACCAGCATGCGGATTGGATCGAACTCCATAGCACCCTCCTCGATAGCGCGGGCGTGGTCTACCCAGCGGCTGTTACTCGAACCTGCCATTGCGGGCGGGTGGCTCGCAATCTTAGGGGGATCACTGCGATTGGTCGATGATCCTTCGTGATCTCTGTCGCCGACCATCAATGGCGCGCCCCCATCTCAGGCAGCAGGTGAATGCCTTGTGGCATCGGTTGCCCAAGAACACGCGACTACCGAGCTCGAGGCAGGGCACGCCGGCCTATCAGCTCGCCGACCTCGCCACCTACCAGCGCGCCGCGGTGGTGGTCGAGGAGCGCTACTGGCGATCTTCAAGCACGCACACGTCCCGGGCGGCTGGCTTCCCGACCTGCTCGCCCGCCACTAGGTCCGCTACCCCACGGTAAGTCTCACGGTCGACAACATCGACTTCCTGCGTCGGGTGGTCTATGTCCGTCGGCAACTGCGCCACGTCGAGAATCAGACCGTGTTCGCCCCACCGTCAGCAGGTTGTGAAGGCGCCTAGCCCCCGATGTAGCTCATTTGACGGCAAGGTGCTGGTCATTCATCGTTGTCACTCAAAATATGCTGTGACCTGGGACAATAGGAATTACGCGTTTGTGATTACTACGCGTTCTTTCGCGCCGTTTTCCGTCCTTTCGCGGAATATCCGCGGAACGGGAAGTCTCGACACGTCCTCCGGCGGGCCCACAGCGGCTCTGGCTGCAATCCGCGCGTTTCTCGCTGAGTCGCTCAACCACTCACGGTTCCTCGCGGTGGCGTGGAGTCGGGTCAAGGGCAATCGGGGTGGCCGCACCGCCGGGGTCGACGGAGTGAAACCCGTCGACCTGGCATCGGACGAGCAGCGGTTCCTCATCGCATGTGCAACCGAGACACCAGTCGGATACCCGTTGTAGATGAGTCTTCCAACTCGATTTACCAGCACTTGGGCCAACCGATCTCGGAGGTCGGCGTCTCCAGACTCAGCGTGAATACTCCCTGTCAACTGACCCTCGAGAATCGACGCGACCTGGAGGAGCTCGTCGGAGTTGGTGCACGAGACCAGCAGAATCATCGGGCCGAACACCTCTTGTCGCACCGCGGCCTCGGCCCGGAACGTGGCCGCATCCGTTCGCAGACAGGTCGGCGTCCCCGGCTCGGCGCCACCCGCCAGCAAGTCAACACCTGGTAGCGACACCAATCTGGTGACACCGCTGGAGAATGCCTCACCGAGTTGGGGAGTCAGCATCGTTCCCGTCGATCGTCGGGCAACCAGCTCACGCACCTCGTTCGCGAACTCCTCGATGCCGATCCCGACCACGACGCCGGGTTTGGTGCAGAATTGACCCACGCCGAGTGTGGCTGAGTCCACCAACCCTGCAGCTATCTCTTCGCCCGCGATTCCAACGCCTCTGGAAGCACAAAAGCGGGATTGACGCTTCCCATCTCGGCGAAAACCGGGATCGGGGTGTCTCGTGCCGCAGCCCGGTCGAAAAGAGCACGGCCCACTCGCAGAGACCCGGTGAATCCTGCTGCGGGGGTGGCCGGATGATCCACGAGACTCTCGGCGACCTCCACGTCGCCATGGACCAACTGGAATGCCCCCTGGGGAATATCGAGCGATGCGAGCGTCTCTGCGAATACAACCGCCACGAGGTCACTGGTCCGGGGATGCGCTGGATGTCCCTTGACGACTACCGGGTATCCTGCGGCCAGGGCGGAACGCGGTGTCGCCACCTGGTGTCGAGAAGGCCAACGGGAAGTTCGACGCACCGAAGACGACGACAGGTCCCAAAAGGACGAGAAGCCGGCGCAGGTCGGGTGGTCCGAGATCGATACGGGCGTCCACCCAGCTGCCGTCCGCTACCATCCCGGCGAAGAAGCGGAGCTGGTCGGTCGTCCGTTTCAACTCCGACTCGAGCCGGTCTGCACCGAGATGCGTCTCCTCGTCTGCGGTCGCGACAATGTCATTCCTGCAAGCGTCGAGACGGCGCGCTACATCGCGGAGCAGAAGTTCGCGGACATCGCGTTCGGCCAGGCGGCGACCGGAACGCTTCCGCAGCGGATTCCATCGTTTGGTCGACCACCGCCCGAACCTGGTCCGAATCGGCACCCCGAGCCTTGTCGTCCGTCATTTCATCCTTCGCGGAGTTGGGCTGTTGCATCGTCGTCCACCGTGAACGCCTCGGGATCGACAACGACCGCATACTGGTCCTTGGCTGCGCGAAGCGAAACGAACCCGTTGCGAACGTCATCGGCCACAAGCTTCGGGTCGCGCCGATGAGGGTCGCCCCATCCCCCGCCTCCTCCTGTGTTATTCACGAGAACATCATCCTTGGCGAGAGCGTTGTAGCTGCCCCCCTTTACGACCTCCTTGCTGGTCCCAGGGTTGAGCACGATGTGATTATTGTCGCCCTCCAACCCTCCGTTGATCCCCCATGGCTTGCTTTTGGTCTTATACAGGATCGATATGGCGGTGCTCGGCGCCAAGAATCGGTACGCCCGGCTCACACCGACTCCGCCCCGGTGCTGGCCAGCACCCCCGGTGTCAGGGCGGTATCCGTAGGATTCGATAAGTAGGGGCGCCTTAACCTCAAGCACTTCTACCGGATTGTTGCGGCAACCGGGCTCGGTGAGGTGCATGATGCCGTCTTCGCCATCTCCACCGACATGGGCGCCGAAGCCGACTGCGTCGTTGGTTGCCTCCAACCATGGTTCGCCGGTCTCAGGCCTGACTCCGAGCCCCATCACCGAACAGACATCTCCGCCGGAACAGGCCGGGACAACGTCAGGCATGCCTTGGGCCAGGGCTTTTAGCATGACTTCACCGCCAAGAAGGCCCGTCCACAACGTGAACGTCGGCATAGGCGGGACCGCATGCATTACCGAGCCTTCCTTTGTGATGATTCTCAGAGGACGAAAGTTCCCGGCGTTGACTGGCCAATCGGGTGTGGTCAGTGCTTTGAAGATAAGGCAGTTGAATGCTTCGGTCATGCCTCGCGGCAAATTGATCGGCCCGCGGACGCCGTCGGCGCTGTCGGTCCAGTCGACGATCATCTCGTCGTCGGTGATGGAGATCGAAACCGCCATCTTCACGGGTTTGTCAACGTCGACGCCATCGTGGTCGACATAGTCGACCGCGCTCCAGGTGCCTTTGGGCATACGTTTTAGTGCGGCTCTGGCCAGGCGCTCGCCGTGGTCGTTGATTGCAACCATGGCCGCGCTCAGCGTCGCCGACCCATATTTGGCGACGATCTCTTGGGTCCGTTTCACTCTGGTGAAGACCGCGGACACTTGCGCCTGAAGGTCGCCAATCGTGTGGCTTGGCAGGCGGCTATTGAACTTGACAATATTGAAGATGTCTTCGTTGACCTGGCCCTCTCGATAGAGCTTGACCACGGGAAAGAAGATGCCCTCTTGGTACATGTCGGTCGAGTCGAGAACATAGCCGGGATCCTTCTGTTTCAGGTCCAAGACATGAACCCTGCATGAGGCGAATCCGACCAGTGTGTCGCCGTCATGAATCGGCGCAAATATCAGCGGATCTAGCGTGTGGGCGGACGACCAATACGGATAGTTATTGAGAAAGACGTCGCCCGGTCGCATTGCCTCGGTGCCGAGGAATTCGATTGACCGTTTGATTCCATAGTCGTTTCCGCGGGTGAATACCGCGATGCCCGGGGCATCCGCCACTATGTCCCCGCTGGCTCCGGCACGACGCTGTGTGACATTCGTGGGATCGGACCGATAGGAGCGGCCATCATCTTGAGCTCGGTGGGTGACATCACCCGGTTCCCCACCCCGGGGCACTTCGCTTCTTACAACGCCACCGCCCCCAACGAGGCGTCCTCGGGTGACAGGAGACGGCATCGGCTCAACCCGAGAGGGAACCGCAAACTCAACCACGTCCTCCACATCGCCGCCGTCAGCCAACTCCGCTACCCCAGCGAAGGCCGGGACTACTACCAGAAGAAACTCGCCGAGGGAAAGACCACCAAAGAAGCGATCCGGGCGCTGAAACGGCGCATCTCCGACGTCGTCTACCGGCGCCTCCTCGCCGACGGCCGACGACGCAGCATCTAACTCCGATAGTGGGTCCGGGAGGACACCCAGGGACGTCTCTGATTCCAGCGTGGCCGGCTCACACCCTGAAACACCGGCTCTTCGGATAAGTCACTTCCCGGACCCAACACCAACCCTACGACCAACCCCGCTCCAAGACAGGGCCGATTACCCGCGTCCAGAACACGCCACCAAAACAGCACTTGACACAAAGAGGCATCGATCTGGTGCGGTATCAGATATTGGCGATTGTACGCCAGATCGGAGTAGCGTCTCGCCCGCCTTCGCGAGGAGTCGGATAGTCGGGAGGCGGAACGCCAGCCTTTTCTCTACCCTCCCGTGGAGCTATGTCAGCACCGACCATACGCCGGTTCCAAGAGGGCGACGAGACCGGCCTGCAACGTCTGCTCGACCGCTGCTTCGGTCGGTTCGAGACGTGGACGGCAGACCGGGTCGCCGAGCTCACCGTGGTCCCGGACTCCGATACCTCCGAGCTCTGGGTGGCGCTCGACGGCTCGCGCCGGGTCGGCTGCGTGCGTGTCTTTGGGGTGCCCCAGGCGGGAACCTATGTGATCAGGGAGCTTGCCGTCGACACCGAGCCT
>DATKCM010000003.1:0-12550 GCA_035513195.1 Acidimicrobiia bacterium
TCGGCAGCGGCCGTCACGATGCGGATCGTCTCGTCGTAGCCCTCTGCGGGGCCTCCCCAGGGGTCCGGCACTTCGCTCTCGTCGGTGTCCGGGTCGAAGGTCCGGAATAGCCGGATCTTTGCTTGAGTCTCCTTGGTTGGGCTCAGTTCCATCAGATCCCCCAGGTTCGAATTGTCCATCACCAGGATCATGTCGTACCTGTCGAAGTCGATCGGGTTGAACCTGCGAGCTCGTCCTGTGACCTCGAGTCCTGACCGAGTACCAGCTGCCACCGATTCGGGGTGCGGTGGCTCACCAACATGCCACGAACCCGTGCCAGCGGAGTCGACTTCGACATCGATCCCTGCCCGCGCCGCGGCCTTCCGGATCGCAGCCTCTCCGGCGGGCGACCGGCAGATATTGCCGGCACAGACGACGAGGATCTTCATGAAGAAGTTTCGGCGATGCGCTGGCGGGCGATCGCCAGGTAGCTGTCGTCGGTGTCGAAACCGACGTAGTGCCTCCCGGTCTCAATGGCGGCCACAGCCGTCGTTCCCGAGCCGATGAAGGGGTCGAGCACGAGGTCGCCACGATATGTGTAGAGCTCGATCAGTCGTCTCGGCAACCCGACGGGGAACGGCGCTGGGTGGCCGATCTTGCGGGCGCTTTCTGAGGGGATCTCCCAGACATCGAGAGTCGCTTCGAGGAACTCCTCGGTTTCGATCGTCGCCTCGGACGGGAGTCCCATCGCCTGTCGCTCGTCGCGCTTGATAGCCCGGTCAAAGCGGCCCTTGGAGGCGATGACGACCCTCTCGGTGACGTCGCGGAGCACCGGATTCTGCGGCGACCGGTACGAGCCCCACGCACATGATCCTCCCGCTCCCTTCGCTTTTTGCCAGATGACTTCGCCCCGCATCAACAGTCCCAATTCATCCTGGAGGATCCTGACCACATCAGCTGACAAAGACCGATACGGCTTTCGGCCGAGGTTTGCCACGTTGACCGCAATCCGTCCACCTGATTCCAGCTTGGCCACACACGCCTCGAATACCCCGGTGAGCATTTCGAGATAGTCGACATAGCTGGCCGGAACCTTCCCCCCTGCAAGGTCTGTTTCATACTCCTTCCCGGCGAAATACGGGGGCGAGGTCACGATGAGTGCAACGGAATTGTCAGCTACCTGATCGGCCGTCATCTCCACCGCATCGCCATGGAAGAGGGTGTCGACGGCGGACGGTGGCGCAACCAGCTCCTCGTGTGATATCCGGGGTGCGCCGAAGCGGTTGTAGAAGGCGGTGGCGTCGTGAGATTCGCGTTTCCCCGATCCGAATTCTGAGGTGACTGTGGCCAGACGGCGGCGTGGCATACCCTGAAGTTACCGGTGCCAGCGCGCGCTGGCTGGCATCTCGCCACTCTGTTGGGAAACGCCCGAGCCCGATGAAGGTGTTTTAGAACATTGTTGTTCCCGCTATGCTTGCTGTAGTTAGCACCCCTCTGCGAATGGTAGCCATGGAGTCTTCGCCACTGCTGGAAACGGTCGAGATCAAGCTAAAAAGCGGCCTGATAGCGGAGTTTCGACCGATACTCCCCTCCGACGCCCCACTCCTGGTCGAAGGCCTGGCAGGGTTGTCCGAGTCGAGCCGCTTCGCCCGGTTTGGCGTGGGAATCAGCCAGCTCAGTGGCCAGGAGTTGAGATATTTGACCGAGGTCGATCACCGCAATCATGTCGCCTGGGGCGCGACGATCAATGGTGAGGCGGCCGGAGTGGGCAGGTACTTCGTCATCGAAGCCGAGGACTGCGCCGAGGTGGCTCTGACTGTCGTCGACCGGTTTCAGCGTCAGGGATTGGGCCGAGCCCTCTTTGATGCGTTGACCGCCGTCGCCCGCCATGATGGGGTGCCCGCCTTCTGTTTCGAGGTAGCGTCGTCGAACGAGGCGGTGAAACGACTACTCAGGGGAATGACCGGTCAGGAGACGTCGAGTGGCTTGCTCCATGGCCGTGCTCTCGTCGCCGATCTGCCCGCAGGCGACTACCACGACGAGCTCATCGCCCTGATCGAGAAGTACCGTTAGTGCTGGTCTGCTGGCTCGAGTTCCAGCGCGGCTGAATTGATGCAGTAGCGCATCCCGGTCGGGTTAGGTCCGTCGGGGAACAGGTGGCCGAGGTGGCCATCGCAAGTGGCGCAACGGACTTCGGTGCGGACCATCCCGTAGGCGCGATCTTCGACCTCCTTGACTTTCTCAGGGTCGAGTGCCTCGAAGAAGCTGGGCCAGCCCGAGCCTGATTCGAATTTGGCGTCGCTGGAGAAGAGCTCGGTCCCGCATCCGGCGCACTTGTAGCTGCCAGGAGTCTTGGTGTCGTTGTACTTACCCGAGAAAGGGCGCTCGGTCGCGGCTTCGCGCAGAATCTGATACTGCTCCGTGTCAAGCTTCGCCCGCCATTCGGCTTCGGTCTTGGGCATGTCGGTCATGTTCGGTCCTTCCTGATGTCGGTCAGATCTTGCAGCTCGAGCTCTAAACGCTCGATAAAGACTCCTTGTGTGGAATTCAGCTTCGTACGTGCCTCTTCGGTGCTGAACCAGTTGACCCGGTCGATCTCAGGATAGGAGCGGTCACCCATCATGAAGTGTCCCGGCACCAGCGTGCCCGGGTCGAGATCAGCCTCCAGCGCCCAGGCGACCACAATCTTCCGGGACTTGAGCCTGGTCTCTCCGAGTGGAGTCCAGATACTCTCGGGCACCGGCCACCCTGTCTCTTCTACGAATTCGCGTCGCGCCGCATCCTGGTCGGACTCACCGGGTTTGACGAGGCCCTTGACTAGAGACCACCAGCCGTCGTCACGCCGGAAGAAGTACGGACCACCGGGGTGCGCAAGCAGGACCTCAATGCTGTCGCGAATCCGGAAGGGGAGAAGACCGGCCGATCGAAGACCGCTCATTACCCTGGTCCTGTGACTGTCATTGCCGCTACCACACCAACATCTAACCAGGTTGTGGTTACACCTCTTCCCGACTTCCGGCTGGGCGATCTCGAGTCCCTGCCTGTCGGGTTGAAACGACTCACGCTTCACGAGATGGAGGTAGCTGCGTCAGGGTTCTTCGACGGTGAGGAGGCGTTCAGCCACGCGGTTCACGAGGCGCGGCGAGCAACGAAGCGTATCAGGGCGGTGCTCCGCCTGATCCGGGGCGAGTTGGGCGACCGCATTTTCCGTTTTGAGGATCGCTGGATGAGGGACACCGCCAGGCTCGTCTCTCCGGTGCGCGAGTCAGTGGCTCTGGTCGAAAGCATGGATTTGCTCGATCGCATCTACGGCCACCTTCTCGCCGGCGGAGCCCTCGAGGAGACCCGGACCCGACTCGACCTTCGTCGGGTGAGGGTGGAGACAAGGGTCATGGAAGACCCCGAGATAGTCGTAAACGTCGTCGAGAACCTGGAGAAGGCTCACGGGCGCTACGCCAACTGGCCGGTGGACGACTCGGCGCGCAGCATCTATGGGATCGGAATCCGGGACGAGTTCGCTGCTATCGGACCGGGGCTTACCGAGACCTACGCTGGTGGGAGGGCCCAGATGGTGGACGCGTACAGCCACGTCGATGCTGCAAAGTTCCATGTATGGCGCAAGAGCGTCAGGTACCTGCGCCACCAGATGGAACTAATCACCCCGATCTGGCCCGAAGTCGTTGTGGGCATGGCGATCAGCCTGGAACGGGTGGGAGAGTTGTTGGGCCAGGATCACGATCTGGCGGTGCTCGTTGATCGTCTCGACGCTGACACCAACCTTTGCCCCGACCCCGTTGAGCGTTCCCTGATCAGGGCTCTGGCCAACCAACGGAGGGCGGATCTGCAGATGGCGGCGAGGATTCTCGGCCGACGTATATTTGCCGAGGAACCCGAATCCCTGACCGGCCGATTCGATGCCTACTGGGAGGCACGGGAGCCGGCGAGCCTGGCCGCTTTGAACTGGGTGATGTCCTGACGCGAACGCGGCTTGGCGGAATCTGCGTGGCTCCGGCTGTGTTGTAAGACACAACAGCCAACATAGGACGATTCATAAGTGAGCGAGCGCGGCCGTGCCAAAGTCGAGACAGCTAAAAAGCGCGTAAGGGTCATGTTGGGAGGTGAGGTGGTGGCCGACACCGCCGATGCCCTCCTGGTGTGGGAGATCCCCTACTACCCGAGTTATTACTTCCCCGAGTCCGACGTGAATATGGATGCGTTGGTCGATTCGGGAGAGACCAAAAACAGTCCGAGCCGTGGCCTCGCCACCCTCTACACCGTTAAAGCCGGAGGGAAGGGAGGGTCAGCCTACGGGTATGCAGAGTCCGAAATCGAGCAGCTGGCCGGCCATATCGTTTTCAACTGGTCGTCGATGGATCACTGGTTCGAAGAAGACGAGGAGGTCTTCGTACACGCAAAGGACCCCTACACCCGGATCGACATCCTGCCCTCCAGTCGGAGAGTGCGAGTTGAGGTCGACGGCGTGACCGTGGCCGATACCACCAACGGGTCGTTCCTCTTCGAGACCAATCTGCCTCCCAGGTACTACATGCCGAAGACCGACGTCAGGATGGAGCTACTCACCCCGACCGATCTCGCAACTCAGTGCCCCTACAAGGGCACGGCGAGGTACTGGTCAGTCGATGTCAACGGTGAGACACACAAGGACATCGTCTGGGGTTATGACCGGCCACTCCCTGAATCGCAGAAGATCATGGGCCTGGTTTCGTTCTACAACGAAAAGGTCGACATCTACATCGACGAAGTCCTCCAGGAGAAGCCGAAGACCAAGTTCAGCTGATCGTGTGGTTCAGCCGAGATCGATGGACATGCCGGTCTCGTCCTCAGAGACACCCCAGAGAGTGTCGATCGCTCTTTCCATGCCAAACCGGCGCAGGATGGGCCGCCGCACCGGCGCGCCGGCGTTGATGAATCGCGGAGCGTACATCTGACCGCTCCTGGCTCGCGGGTCCGTGGCGGCGCGTAATTGGGGAAGGGCACCGGTGGCGGAGGACATGCCGGTTCGTTGCGCGAGACGGTGCCAGAACTCGCCTGATCCGCTGGCACCGCCATGACGCACGGTGTTGGCCTGGAGGTCGGTGTTGGTCAGCCCGGGATGGGCGAGGAGACTCGCAGTGACAACCCCGGCTTCTTCGAATTTCCCGTGCAGCCCGAGGGCGAAATGGTAGTTGGCCAACTTGGACTGGCCGTAGGCGCGCCATGGGTCGTAGCGACCTTCGAGATGGGGGTTCGCCGGGTCGATCGGGCGGCCGAAATGGTGAGCGGTGCTGGTGACAGTCACCACACGCCCCGTGTCGGAACGGAGCAGAGCGGGGAGCAGGTGGGCGGTGAGCGCCCAATGTCCGAGGTGGTTGACGCCAAGTTGCGTTTCGAAGCCGTCGCCGGTCCGACCCTCCGGCATCGCCATCAAGCCTGCGTTGTTCACGAGGAGGTTCACGACCTTGTGAGTGGCGAGGATGGTGACTGCTGCAGTCTCGATCGATTCCAGCGAGCCAAGGTCGAGAGGGACCGATTCGAGGGAGGCTCCCGGACTGGCTCCGAGGATCTCCTTTGCAGCATCGGCGGCCTTGTCCTGGTTCCTCGAGGCCATGACGACATGGCAGCCGGCAACAGCAAGTGCCCTGCTTGTTTCCAGGCCCAGACCGCCGTTGGCGCCGGTAACTACTGCGGTCTTCCCGGCGAGATCGGGGATGTCGGAAGTAGACCAGGCCATCATCTTCACCCTAACGGTGGCATCTGTTGCATCTGTTAATGCTAAGATGCGTTATTAAATGTCCAACTCGATAAATATTGGTGAGTTCCGCCAAAACGCGACCGAAATCATCCGCGCCGTGGAAACAGAAGGCAGGACTGTCACGATTGCCCGGCGTGGGAAGCCAGTGGCAGAGCTCCGGCCCATCACAAGATCGATCGGCCGTCTTGAGGGCAGCGTCACCGTGTCCGACGGCGTCGACCTCACGGCACCGGTTGTCGATTCGTCCGATTGGGAAGCCTCCCGTTGATCGTTCTCGACACAGCCGCCTGGCTGTGGGCTTGTTCGGATATGAGCAAGCTGTCGGATCCCGGGCGGGAGCTGTTCACGTCGGCCAAGATTGCCCTGGTAAGTGCGATTTCGGCCTGGGAGGTCGGCATGCTCGTGTCGAAGCGACGGATTGCACTCGATCGCACGGTTGCGCGGTGGGTCGACGAAGCGGGCCGCGTTGGCATCATCGAGATCGTACCGGTCGATCAGAGGATTGCCGTTTTCGCCACACAGCTTCCAGGTGAGGCGCCTGGCGATCCCGCCGACCGGATCATTGCGGCGACGGCCCTGGTCAACGGGTGCCCGCTGGTCACTCCCGACCGCGCGTTGCGCGACTATCCGTTTGTGCCGACGGTGTGGTGAGCACCTGTTAGGAGTAGCTGACTGCGCCGATCCGCTTCTCGAAGCGCTCGGCCCTGTTGATTATCTCAGCCGGAATCGCCATGATTTTCTCCTGGAATTCCGCGGCCCGTGGCTTGAGGTCGGTCAGATCCGCGATCTTCCAGTCCTTGATCAGCGGCATCAGCACTTGGTCGTGGTGGATCCGCAGGTTGTACACACCCGCCTTCGCCACCGCAAGCGATCGGCGCAGGAAGTTGGGCATCGAAACCCCGGGCATCTCGAAGTTGGAGAACGTCTTGTAGATCCCTTCGAGGACCGTCGACGGGTTCTGGTCGAGCATCGCCTGCATCACACCTTTGTAAAAGATGAAGTGGTGGTTCTCATCGGCAGCGATGTTCTTCATCAGCTCGTAGGCATTGGGGTCGTCCGTGATCCTGCCCGCATTCCGGTGGCTGACTCTTGTTGCCAGCTCCTGTGCCGCGGTGTAGGCGAAGATCTCCGTTGGATCGTCGTAGGTGGGGTGGTACCCGTTGGTCATCGTGGCCATCCGGTCATCCTCGAGCTCGTCCGGATCGCAGTTGCGGGAGGTGAGCAAATAGCTGCGGATCCCGATTGCATGCTGGCCTTCTTCGGCGGTCCACAGGTGACTCCACTTGTTGAACGCAGACGTGTTCGGCATGTTCTTCTCGATGAGGGCGTGGTAGTAGGGGAGGTTGTCCTCTGTGAGGAGGTTGAGGACGAGCGAGGTCCGGGCATTCTCCGAAATAGTGCACTGGGATACATCCCAGGGTTTGTCCCGGAAGCTTTCGCCGCGTTCCCAGGGGACGATGTCGTGAAAATACCAGTGCTTGCGGCGGGCGAGATGATCCGCCATCAGCTTGTCCACCTGTGGGTCGATTGACTCCACCAGTTCGAACTTTTCGTTTAGGGCCATGTCGGCCACCTTTTGCTTGGGTACGGGTTAGACGATACCGGCAGTGTGATTCGTTACCGAATTCGACAAAGAAACCTTGGCGAAATGTGGGAAACGGTTGGGGGCCGTCGGTGACCATCTTATGCAGGGGCGCAGTACTACAGGCGCATTCTCTGTGTCCCACCCGCCAATAGTGGCGCTGTAAGCATTAGGAATGGTTTAGATCAGAGCTGGCCGGAGTCGGCTTTGCTGACTGATTTGAGGTAGCCGGGGTATTCGTATCGGGTGAGGAGGAAGCTGTCGGCGTATTGAGGGAGCGGGCTGGATGTGACGTGTCTGCTCACCAGATCGGCGGCGCCGGCGGCGATCATCACACCAAAACCCGAGTAGCCACATGCCAGATGGAAGCCTTCAGGTCCTGCCGGCCCGATCAGGGGACGGTTCTCCGGTGTCTTGGTGTAGTAGCCGCCGTCGACACTCGATTGGGGGAGCCGGTCGAGGTAACGGCCGAAGCCGGGAATCATCGTCGCAAGCCCCCGGGCGACCACCTCGGGGTATAGGATGTCTTCGGGGACCGGCCAGACCGGCTGGCTCACCTCGCCGTGGTATTCCCAAAGTCCCAGGAAGTACGGCGATTCGGCACCACCTTCAGGACGTCCGTGACAGTACACCGGCATCTCTCCGAGAACATCGGAACGCCCGGATTCGGCAAGAGCCGCGCGCTCCTCCCCATCCCAGTCCAGGTGCTGTGGGTCGCTCCAGATCAGCATCGGCGCCTCCCTCGGGATCACTCCGAGATGATCCCGGAAGGCAACCTTGAGGTGGACCTCGGAGCGGAGGGGGAGGTCGAGATCCACCAGCTTCGCCACGCCGGCGGCGAGAGGACCCGCTGCGTTCACGACCACCGAGCAGGTGATCCGTTCTCCGGAGGCGAGACTGACTCCGGTAATCGCTCCTGCTTCAACTTCTATGGCAACGACCTCGTCGACAAGGTGAATAGTCCCTGCCGCTTTCGCCTCGTCGAGCATCCAGGAGCCGAGCTGTTGGGCACTGAACCACCCCGCCCGTCGGACGTGCATTGCCCCGACCGCCTCATCGGTGAGGTACGGAAAGGGCTGCCGGAACGACTCCGCGGTAGTGAACACATCGATCCCGTCCGGCTCACCCTCATAGCCATGAGGTGACGCAGGCTGATACTGCGACGGGTCGTTGTGGAGCCGTACCGTGCCACCGCCGTAAGACGAGATTGCTGACGCCTGCTCCTGCCACGACAACAGGGTTGCCTCTCGCGACGTGACGAAGAGGTAGCCGCGACGCGAAAGCCCAAAAACGTCTCCAGACCGTTCGCTCATCTCCTCTAGGAGATCGATGGATCGATTCATCAGCCCGACCATTTGCTGATTGGGCCACCAGTTTCGGTAGCACTCGGTTGACTTGTCGGAGGTGAGCGTCAAGGGGGGCCGGGGGTCGACGATGGTCACCTCGGCTCCGTGCTCGACAGCAAGCCGGTGGGCGGTCGCCACACCGGCGATTCCCGCCCCGATGACCACGATCCGGTTGTTCAACCGCCCAGGAACTCCTTGACCCGCGCTGCGATTGCACCTGCGGTGAATCCGAATTTCTCCGCGAGCACGGTGTCCGGCGCGGATGCACCGAACCGGTCGATCCCGATGCTGAGGCCCCTGTCACCGACGATGGCCGACCATCCGAAGGTCGCAGCGGCTTCCACCGAGACCCGGGGAGCGGCCCCGAGAGTCCTCTCCCGGTAGTCAGCATCCTGTTCCATGAACAGCTCCCAACAGGGAAGGCTCACGACACGTGCGGAGATCCCTGAGCCCGCTAAGCGATCGGCTGTTTCAACTGTGACGTGGACCTCCGAACCGGTGGCGATGATCGTCACGTCGTCTCCGTCCCTGACCACGTACCCTCCTCGCTGCACTCCCCCGGGGTTCGAGTCCATGGTAGGAAGATTCTGTCTGGTGAGGACCAGGGCAACCGGACCGTCGTGGCGGTTGAGGGCGATGTTCCAGGCTGCGACCGCTTCATTGGCGTCCGCTGGCCGGATCACCCAGAGGTGGGGCATGGCCCGCATCGAGGCAAGGTGCTCGATGGGCTGGTGGGTGGGACCATCCTCGCCGAGAAAGACCGAGTCATGGGTGTAGACCCAGATCGAGGGAGCTTTCATCAACGCCGAGAGCCGGACCGATGCCCTCATGTAGTCGCTGAAGACGAAGAAGGTGGCACCGTACGGCTTGAGCCCGCCGTGGATCGCCATCCCGTTTACGGCTGCCCCCATGCCATGCTCCCTGATCCCAAAGGCGAGATCGCGGGCGGTTCGATCTTTGACCGAGAAGAGCCGGCCCTTCTCGATGACGGTCTTGGTCGAACCGGCCAGGTCGGCTGCTCCGCCGATGAATCCGGGGACCTTCTCGGCGATCTCCTCGAATAGCTGACCGGCGGACGCCCTTGTCGCCAGCGATGAGCCGGTCTCGAATCCGGGTCCTTTGATCTCGACGGGTGGTGGCGCGTAGAGACTGTTCCACAGTGCCTTGGTGTCGTTATCGGCGTTGTCGAAACGCTCCAACCATGCAGCCCTCGCCTCCCGGCCCCGATTCAACGCCTCATCGAAGAAGGAGTACACCTTGTCGTCGACGAGGAAGGTTGGCTCGGTCGGAAAGTCCATCAATTCCTTGGTCTTCCTTATCTCCTCGTCGCCTAGAGGGGACCCGTGCGCCGCGGCCGTGTCCTGGGCCTTTGGCGCTCCGTGAGCGATATGGGTCCGGCACACGATGAGCGATGGTTTGTCATCGACAACCAGGGCGGCGTCGATCGCCCGAGCGATCGCATCCCGATCGTGGCCGTCAATTGATTCGGTGTGCCAGTTCAGGGCTTCGAAGCGCTGCTCCACATTTTCGGAGAAAGTGATGTCGGTGGAACCGTCGATCGAGATGTCGTTGTCGTCGTAGAAGTAGATGAGGCGGCCAAGGCCGAGGTGTCCCGCCATCGACGATGCCTCGGCACTTATCCCCTCCATCAGGTCGCCGTCGGAAACAAAGCCAAAGGTGCGATGGTCGACGAGTTCCGGGCCCACCCGGGCACGCAGGTGCTCTTCGGCGATTGCCATCCCCACTCCCGTGCCAAAACCCTGACCAAGGGGACCGGTGGTGGTTTCAATACCCAATGCGTGGTCGATCTCGGGGTGCCCGGCGGTGTGCGAGCCCCACTGGCGGAAGTTGCGGATCTCGTCGAGGCTCAGTGGGAAACCCGAGAGGTGGAGGAGGGAATACAAAAGCATTGATCCGTGTCCGTTGGATACCACAAATCGGTCCCGATCCGGCCACTCGGGGTCTTCCGGGTCGACCATGAGGTACCTGGACCAGAGGACCACTGCGATGTCGGCCATCCCCATCGGCATGCCCGGGTGCCCGCTGTTGGCCGCCTCCACGGCGTCCATGGCGAGGGCTTTGATTGTGTTGACGGCGAGTTGTTCTGGGGTGATTTCAGGCATCAAGCGGGGAGGGTAGTAGGGGATATGCGCTGGCCAGTTTGAGCGCTTGGTATGACGCTCCCGGGTAAGCGTCAGCTGCGCTGGTTATCGCGGGGGTGCTCCTTCATCATGAGCCCGGAGATCAGGCAGGTTCGCAGAGATGGCAGGGGCGGTAGCCCTGGTTGGTGGCGTCGGCTGCCGATTTCAATTCCACGACATTCTCTTCTTTGGAGCGGCGGATCGCCCGGCAGGTCGGGTGACAGAAGATCCCGGTGCTGGTGTTGGCGAGGTAGCGGACGTTACGTGCTGCCAACTCCTCGAGTGACTCCGGTGCCGCGCCTTCGGAGGTGAGCAGCTTCCACTTCCGGTCCGGCCCTCCCAGTGAGTAGGCGCCGATGTGGCCGTCGGAGCGGACCACCCTGTGGCACGGAATGATCAGGGGCACCGGATTCCTCGCCATCGTCGATCCCACGGCGCGAGCCGCCCCGGCCCGGCCAACGTGGCGCGCCAGCCAACCGTACGGTCTGACCTCACCTCGCGGAATCTGCGCCGCCTGGTTGAGGACCTGTGCCTGGAACGGTGTGACGGAGCGAAGATCAACCGGCAGCTTGCCTGGTGAGCCCGCTTCAAGACGGTCCGGTATCAAGTGACCCCACGCCGCAGGGGCCTCGGCCCGGATCAGCGGTCGGTCGAATCGGGACTCGAAGTAGCGCTCGAAGTCGTCGGACGCCAGGGTCACCGACGACACCCCTTTCGGATTGAAAGTGACCACCACCTGGCCCACCGCCGAGTCGAAGAAGTCGAACCCGTCTGCCAGCCCGGTGCCGAGTGCGGTTGCCTCCGTGATGTTCTCCGGCGCCCGGTCTCCCATAAGGCCGGCCAGCCTCTCTTCAAGATTCATCTTCTGCCTCCATGATCTCGCGTAACTTCTTGAGCCCTCTATGGATATCCGCCTTGCATGTCCCTTCTGGCCGACCCGTGATGTCGGCGATCTCGGCCGTGCCGAATCCCACGACATGTCGGAGCACCACCGCCTCTCGCTGCGCCCGGGGAAGGGTGTCGAGGCGCCGCTGCCATGCCACAGTGTCCGGGACCTCGGTGTCGAAGTCTGTGGGCTCGGTTTTCGCCTCGACGAGGGTGGGCCGCCGGGAACGGTCCCGGAGATGGTTCCGACCAAGGTTCAAGGCAATTGTCCAGACCCACGGCTCGAGCCGGATTTCCCTGATTCGATCCGGTGGGTAGTCCGAGAGCGCCCGGTAGGCCCGGATCATCGCCTCCTGGCTCAGGTCCTCGGCCTGGTGCCCGTCGCCGGTCATCCGGCGCAGACCCCAATAGAGCCGTGTCGACATCTGCTCGACCAGTCGCGGGAAAGCCGTGTCGAGGTCGCGGGCGAGATCCTGTGACAGGTCATCCATCGCTATCAAGAACACCCAAGGTCGGCGAACGGTTGCAATTTCGATTTCTCCACAATATGCCGGCCGACTTCGACGGTTGGCTCCCTGGAATGGAAGGTGCCAGCGGGTTGGGGGATCAACTTACGCTCTTCTGTGGTTGGTTGGGTGATACTCGTCGAACAGACGCCGGTCGGCCGGGGCTGCCGCTCAAGGGCTGTCCTGGTTCTGGAGAACCAACCTCCTTATGCTGCTAAAAGACGGTAGCTTTAGCTCATGGACGCAGTCACCGCGACGGGGATCATCGGAGTGGCGCGGCGCGCAGTGGACGAGGGCCGGGGACTTGGCGGCACCGGCTTTTGGAAGCTCGTCGACGCCATGAAGAAAGACCCGTCCAT
>DATKCM010000004.1:0-5863 GCA_035513195.1 Acidimicrobiia bacterium
CCGCCGCTTCAGGAAAGATCTGGCCGAAGATCATCAGGAAGAAACCGGCTAACGCGGTGAAGGCAATGATTATCAGAACCATCACCGGATACAGCTTGCGTCCGGTCAGCTTGGTCATCTCTGCCTTGAGAAGCCCGATCACTCCCTTGTCTCCGTCATCCCCAGGAACACCGACTCCAGAGTGTCCCGGGCCGACTTCACCTCGGACGGATAGATCCCCTCTGCGCTGAGCGCCCGGATGATCCCCGAACCGTCGCTTCCGGACACGACGAGCGACACCTCGCCTTCAGTGACTTCGTACCCGGCTTCCCGGAGGACCCTGGCTGCATTGACTGTGTCGACACCTTCGACCCGGGTCGCCGTCCCGGTCAACAGCGACTCGAGTTGCCCCTGAGCGACAAGCTTTCCCCTGTCGATCACCACTATGTTGTCGGCGAGCGCCTCCACGTCAGCAAGGTCATGGCTGGAGACCACAACGGTCGTTCCGGTCGCCGTCAGCTGGCGGAGCCTCGCCCGGAACGCATGCTGGCCGGCCGGATCGAGGCCGTCGAGGGGCTCGTCGAGAAAGAGAATCCGTGGCGACCCAAGGAGCGCCGCGGCGAGGGCGAGACGCTGACGCATGCCTTTGGAGTACTGATCGACGTTCCGGTCGGCGTCGGAGACCAATTCGACGAATTCGAGCAGCTCATCGATACGGTCATGGCCCTTGCCCAGGGTGTCTGCGGCGACTCGAAGGTTGCGGCGCCCCGTAATCGACTTGATCAGGCCGGGCTCCTCGACGATTGCGCCAACCTCTTTGACCAGTTCGGGAAGCTCCTCGGGGATGGACCTGCCGAGTACGGTCATCTCGCCCTGGTTGGGCCGGGTCAACCCGAGCAGGGCACGGAAAGTGGTTGTCTTGCCCGCACCATTGGGGCCGAGGAAACCGGTTAGCTTTCCCGCCTCGATCTCGAAGTCGAGACCGTCAAGGGCGCGGATCCTCCCGTAGTCCTTGACCAGGCCGCTGACCTTTACCGCAACGTCGTCGCTCACCGCAAAGGCAGGCTATGCCTGCGGAACCGGGCGGTCAAAACGCGTTCTGATCCCAGTGGATCACGTAGTGGTCGTCATGAATGCCGACACCGATGAGATCGCATCGGGCAATCCTCAGGGTCTGCGCCAGAAGACGCACCCGGGCTCGCTTGGGAGCATCGATCGCGTCGAGCGGGTGATGGCTCCCGGTGAGAGTGCGCACCTCGACCACCAGGGGAGTGGTGTGGTCCCTGGCCAGTATGTCGACCTCCCCGCCGCCCACGCGGACGTTGCGGGCGACGATCGCAAGGCCGTGACGAACCAAGAATAAACAAGCGAGGTGTTCACCGACCTCACCGGTCGAACGGCCCGTTAGAGCGGGATTTCGTGCTGGTCGACTTCTTCGATATTGACGTCGCGGAAGGTCAGGACCTTTACGGAGGAGAGAAAACGTGCGGGTCGGAACATGTCCCATACCCAAGCATCATTCATTTCCACCTCAAAGAACATGGAGCCGTTGGTGGAGCGGACCTCTAAGTTCACCTCGTTGGCGAGATAGAACCTGCGCTCGGTCTCGACGACATATTTGAACATAGGGAGCACATCCCGGTACTCCTGGTAGATCTTTAACTCGACCTCGGTTTCGTAGCGCTCCAGATCTTCTTCCATGGTCTCCTCAAACACGCTTGTGCGTGCCGATGATATGCCGACCGGGTTTCTATAGAGGCGAAAGCAGGGATTAAGTGGGTTTCCTGCCGGATTTTTGTCTACGGCTACAAACCACCGAAGTTGGACAGTGGCCAGATCACGACGAAGGCGCGGCCGATGACGTGGTCAATCGGAATCGCCCCGAAGCGTCGACTGTCGAAGCTCTCATCGCGATTGTCGCCCATGACGAAGATCGAATCCGCAGGCACTTCCACCGGTCCGAAATCCGGGAGAAAACTGGCGTCTGTGTAAGGCTCGTTGATCGGCGAACCATCTATCAGCATTTCGCCATCTCTGATCTCGATCGTCTCACCCGGCAGACCGATCACCCGCTTGATCAGGTCGTCGAGACCCCTGGTTCGAATTCCGACCGCTTCGAGGACCGAGCGGATGACAGCTTCGGGCACGCTTTCGGTGCTCTCCGGCTCCATCGGGTTGGTGAAGACGACCACGTCGCCCCGGTTGACGTCACCAAACTGGTAGGCGAGTTTGTTGACCATCACCCGGTCGTTCACCTGAATCGTCGGCTCCATCGAGACCGAGGGGATCCAGAACGGTTGGATCAGGAATGTCTTTACGACAACAGCGATGACAAGCGCTGTGAGCAGCAGGCCCGGAAGCTCGGCCCAAAACGAACGCCGGCGCTTGGGGGGCGGCGGCGTTTCGTCGGTCGATTCGTCGATCTCCTCGTCGTGCTCCTGATGAGTCAGTCCCGGAGCTCCTTGATACGAGCCGACTTGCCGACGCGGTCGCGCAGGTAGTAAAGCTTGGAACGTCTGACGTCACCCCGACGGACAATGTGGATTCCGGCGATGATCGGGGCGTGGAGGGGGAAGACACGCTCAACGCCAACACCGAAGCTGATCTTGCGAACGGTGAATGAGGCACGGACCCCGCTGCCATTGCGGGCGATTACGACCCCTTCGAACGCCTGGATCCGTTCCCGTCCGCCTTCGACGACGCGAACGTCGACACGCACCGTGTCACCGGGACGGAACTCGGGGATGTCGTCGCGCAAGTGCGCGCTTTCAACGGCCTGAAGATGGTTCATGGGGAACTCCTAAAAGATGCCGAGGGATCGAATCGTCCGGCGAACCGCGATTGTATCAGTTCTCAGAATTCTCGCCATCTGAGAGCAGGTCAGGGCGCCTTTGCCTGGTGCGCTTGCGGCGCTGACCCAACCGCCACTCCTCGATCCGGGCGTGATCGCCGGAGAGCAGGACCTCGGGCACGGCATCGCCTTCAAACTCAGCGGGGCGGGTGTACACCGGTTCTTCGAGAAGACCATCCCGAAACGACTCGGTCTGTGTCGATACGGGGTTCCCGACAGCTCCTGGCAGCAGGCGGGATACCCCTTCGATGATCGCCGCCGCCGCGACTTCGCCCCCAGCAAGGACGAAGTCCCCCAACGATGCCTCCTCTTCGATGTGGTTGTCAGCGACACGCTGGTCCACACCCTCATATCGTCCGCATACCAGGGTTAGGGCCTCTGTCTCAGCCCAGCGGTCGAGCGTCGTCTGGTTGATGGGCGATCCCGAGGGCGTGAGCAATACCCGATGGGTGCCGGCAAGCGGTCGCAGTGCGTTGGCCAGTGGTTCCACCATCATCACCATCCCCGGGCCTCCCCCGAACGGTGCATCATCGAGCTGCCGGTGCTTTCCCAACCCGTATTCCCGGAGCGGCACCAACTCCACCTCGAGCGCCCCCGACTCGATCGCCCTCCCCACGATGGAGAGGTCGAGAATCCCGGCGAAGTACTCGGGAAACATGGTGACAACGTTGATCTTCACGTGGCCGCAGGGTAACTGTTCCCCCAGCGACCGGAGGGAGCGGCTGTTCCCCCAGCGACGAAGTCGAATGGGGGAAAAGTCCCTGCCCGCCCCGCGAAGCGGTTCCCCCAGAGACGAAGTCGAGTGGGGGAAAAGTCCCTCCCCGCCCTCCGAGGGCGGGGAGGTAAGGGGGAACGAGAGCATCAAGTTGAGAGCCGACCGCGGCAACGGTCGCGGCACAAACAACGTTGGTGGGTGCCAGCCCCCCTCCCTCCGACCTGACGGTCGGAGTACTCCCCCCACCCTTCGGGCGGTGGGAGAGACGTCGTGGGCGGGCGCCGATACGGGGGTTTAGAGGAGCTGTCGCTTTTGGGATGTTTTGATTGTGGGGGGGGACGACCCCCCTGCACCCCCCGCTGGTGTGTGGGGGCTGTCTTGTCGGATCTGATATGGGGGTCTAGAGGAGCTGTCGCTTTTGGGATGAGCGGCGTTCTGATTCGAGGCGTTCCAGTTCGACGTCCGAGTAGTCGACGTACGTCATCGCGTCGGCGATGAGGCGGTGCCCGGCGACATCTTGATCTCTCCCACCGCCCGTAGGGTGGGGGGAGTACTCCGACCGTCAGGTCGGAGGGAGGGGGGCTGGCACCCACCAACGTTGCTTGAGCCGCGACCGCTGCCGCGTCTGCTCTCAACTTGATGCTCTCGTCCCCCCTAATGGGTGTGTACCTCCCCGCCCTTGGAGGGCGGGGAGGGACTTTTCCCCCATTCGACTTCGTCTCTGGGGGAACAGCTTCGCGGACCTTCCTCCCGCAAGCGGGAGGACAGCTGGCTCGCTAACCGCCGCGCACGTACCAGTGGTAGGTGGAGATCGTCCTGTAGCCGATGCGTTGGTAGGTGTTAAAGCCCATTGGCTCGGCCTGCAGGGAGGCGAGCTTGGCGCCGTTGGCGAAGCCGTGGATGGTGAGGGCGGTGGTGATTGACCGGCCGTAGCCTTGGCGGCGGTGGTCATTGGCGGTGCCGATGTGGAGCACCTCGATCACATCGCCGCTCCGGTAGTACATCCCGCCGGCCGCCGGATCGCCCTTTTTGTAGAGGACCATCGCCACCGACTCGGGGTTGGCCAGCGAATCGACATCGGGATAACACTGCCACCAGGTCTGCTTCGACTCACCGAGCGTCTCGAAGGCCCGGCCCACCGCCGTGAGCCAATCGGCCCGTCGGGTATCGTCGTTTACGATGTGGATCTCCACGCCGGCAGCCAACTCCACCGGGTCAGGGGATTCCTCGATCACCATCTCCGGGGAAGTCGCCTCCGCCTCACCAAGCTCTGCAATCAGGTCATCGTCGATTCCTTCCAGCGCACCAAAGGAGAAACCGTGGTCCAGCGGTTCGAAGAACGCTGCCGCCCGCTCCATGATCTCCTCGGATCCCATGTCGCCCGAGGTCCGGAATGCTCCATTCCAGGGGAAGGGGTTAGGCGACGCCGAGGCGTAACAGAGCAGCCCGCCCTCGTGTGCAATTGTCCCGCCGCAGTAGCGGGCCAGCGTCTGAACCGCAGCACCGAAATTGCCGTGAACCTTGTGCAGCACATCCTGTGTCATGACCACAAGCGTATAGAAAGGCCATCGAGGAGGACGGGCGGGTCGTTTAGCTCCCAGAGCGAGGGGACCTCTCCCTCCTACCTCCGCCCGCCTTTCGGCGTGCGCAGGGACCTTCCTCCCGCAAGCGGGAGGACAGTGGGCACGATGCGCATGCAGAGGCGGACTTCTGGTTCAGCCTGGCCTGATCGCATCCACGAACAGAGACTGGGCGGCCACACCCAGCCAGCCTGCCCGGTCGGCGATGGTGCTGGAGGCCATCCCTGTCCCTCCCGGGTTGATCCGGGTCTCAGAATTTAGGTAAATCCACTCACCATCTGGTGGGCGGATCATGCGGATCTCCAGGTCGGGATTGATGAACAACCAGCTCCGCTCATTGCCGCCGAGGTTGCTGATCCCGTTGCCGAAGTCGGCGGCAGCAGCCACCCGCTCCACTCCCGTGGTCTCCTCGCCTTCGACCAGGGGAACGTTGAGGCGGAGCCATGCTTGGCCGGGCCCGACTTCGGCGAAGTCGCCCTGGAGCATCTTGATCTCCATGGCATCGTTGGCGAACGCCCCGGCGTTTTCGAAGAAGGTGGCAGGTCGACCCTGGTCCGGACCCGGTATCGGCGAATCATCGGGCTGGCCAAAGGGGATGTCGAGGTCGGTTCGCCGGATCCGCAATCCGAGCGCCCTCGCCACTTCGGTGCCCCGGTGGGACAACGACGCCGAGACCAGCTGGACTTTGCGTCCGGGCCGAACCACCTCGCTCGCAAGTCGGAGCGGTTCCAGAGGAAC
>DATKCM010000005.1:0-4409 GCA_035513195.1 Acidimicrobiia bacterium
CGAGGAAGGTGAGCCCGGACCAGCGCAGCTCAGGTGTGGCTGGCTCTCTCGTCGGCGTCGCGCCCGACCACAAACCAGATTGCATGGACGGGAACGTCACCTTTGTTGAAGAGCCGATGGGGCCTGGTTGAGTCGAAGGCGATGGAGTCTCCTGAATTCAGCTCATACTCCTGAAAGCCGATCTTGATCCCCAGCGTGCCCGACATCACGTAGCCGTACTCCCGGCCGTGGTGGCGCATAAGTGACTCGTCGGGTGTGGAGGCACCGCCCACCTCATAGATCGCGTGGAGGAAGTCGACCCCGTCTTCGGAGGTGGCGGTGAGCTCCTCCCACCGCACCCCCGAGTCGAGGTCGATGGCCTGACGGTCGGCCGGGCGCACCAGAGGCTCCACAACTTCGTTCGGTGCGAGCTCTCCGGAGTCGTCGTGGTAGTCGTCCCCGCGTATCACTCGGTCGAGAGACAGGTTCAGTTCGGTGACGATGGCGTACAGCGTGCCCACGGACGGCTTGGAGAGCCCACTCTCCAACTGGGAAATCATGCTCGCCGAAAGGCCGAGACGCCGGGCCAACTCGCGCTGGCTCATGCCGGCCTTCGTCCGCTCCTCTCGGAGCCTTTCGCCTATCCCTTCGAGGCTCTCGTAGAAGCCTGCGGCCGTTGTCTTTCCCTCGGTCACATCAACATCCAACCGCCATCGACATACAGGTTCACTCCATTGACGGCCGGATTCTCCAGTAGGAACACGGTAGCGTCCACAACGTCCGCCATCGACGCCAACCTACCGGTCGGAGTTCGCTCCACCACGGCATCGAGCGGCTTGTTTTCCCAGAACGGACTGTCACCTACGATCCCGGGGTGAATGGCGTTGAATCGAATTGGAGCCAGCTCGATTGCGAGCGTGCGAATCAGACTGCTCACCCCGCCGTTGACTGTCGTCACCGTGGTCGACCCGGGATAGGGACGGTCCTTGGCGCGGCCGCCGAACAGGACGACCGAGCTGTCGTCGTGGAACCTATCGATCAGCGTGTGGACCGTCGCGGTGTAGCCGACAAGTTTCATCGTGGTCAGATATATCGCTCCGGAAATCGTGTAATCGCGGACCGGATTGTTGTCGCGGGCGATGGCTGCGAGTATCAGCTTCGAGACCTGGCCTACCTCGCTGAGACCGTCACCGATGGTTTCTGGCTGCGCCAGATCGAACCCGATCCCCCTGGCTCCATCGCCGAGTTCGGAGGCCACGGCTGCCGATCGCTCCTGGTCGCGGCCAGTGACCACCACTTCGTGGCCACCCTCCAGATAATGTCTGGCAATCTCTCTCCCTATTCCTCCGGTTCCCCCAACGATGAGTACCGCTCCTTCTGCCATATTTCCTTCTCCTTCCGGGTTCCAACCCTCACCGGCGCTGACACCGACATAGCTGCGACTGAGGATATACCCTTGGGACGGATGGTGTGCAGTGAGACTTATCACCGGTGCGAAATGGCGGAGAGATTTTGAGCGGACGAACCCGATACGACCTGTGTGTCGTTGGTGCTGGCCTGGTCGGACTGGGAGTGGCGCGGGCAATCACGGAGACCCTTCCCGGAGTGTCGTTGGCAATCCTGGAGAAGGAGGACTCGGTGGCCCGACACCAGAGCAGCCACAACAGCGGGGTGGTCCATTCCGGCCTGTACTACGAGCCCGGTTCGCTAAAAGCCCGACTGTGCGTGGAAGGACGCGAGGCCACATATGACCTCTGCGCCGACGCAGGCATTGCACACAAGCGGTCCGGCAAACTCGTGATCGCAACCGAAGCCTCCCAACTTGATGCCCTCGACGAATTGGAGAGGAGGGGCAGGGCCAACGGTCTTCAAGGACTCCGTCGGCTCGGTTCCGAGGAGATCACCGAGCTGGAGCCGGCAGCCATCGGGCTGGCCGCCCTTCACGTTCCCGAAGCCGGGGTGGCCGACTTCTCGGCAGTCGCACACCACCATGCCGACACTCTTCAGGCTGCGGGGGTTGAGATCCTGACGGGCACCGAACTGACCGCCATCACTCATGATCCCGGCGGGGTGACCCTGACCACCAAGGCCGGCAGGATCTCGGCCCGGATCATGGTCAACTGCGCTGGTTTGCATTCGGACCGCGTTGCCTCGATGGCCGGCCTCTCCCCCGCTGTCCGCATAATCCCTTTCCGGGGTGAGTATTACCAGCTCTCCGGGAACGCCACCGGACTCGTACGCACCCTCATCTATCCCGTGCCCGACCCCAGATTCCCCTTTCTCGGTGTCCACTTCACCCGACGTGTCGACGGTACCGTCGAAGTCGGCCCGAACGCGATTCTTGCAATCGGCCGCGAGCACTACCGGGACACTCGGGCCGATTGGAGAGAATTTCGGTCGATTGTGTCTCACCCTGGATTCCGCAAGCTGGCGATGCGGCATTGGTGGTCGGGTTCGAAAGAGCTGCTCAATTCGAGACTGAAGCGCCTCTATGCGCGTCAGGCGAGAAAGCTTGTCCCGGCGCTGAGGCATGGCGACCTTGTCTCGGGTGGCGCGGGCGTCAGGGCGCAAGCAGTCGACATCAAAGGAAACCTGGTCGACGACTTTGTCATCGAGACTGCAGGCAACACGGTCCATGTGCTCAATGCCCCTTCCCCCGGTGCGACAGCAAGCATGGCCATCGGCCGCTATATCGCCGGAGAAGTCGGCCCACTTTTGCTGGCCTGAACACATCAGAAATGTGTAGTGTCACTTATCGTGAGTGAGCAGAAGCCAACAGTGGCGGTCATCGGACTCGGCCGCATGGGCAGTGCCATGGCACGTCGTTTCCATGGCGGCGGATACGACCTGACGCTGTGGAACCGCGATCGGGGCAAGGCCCAGTCCGTGGCAAGCGAAACGGGTTCAGACGTTGCCCTCAGTGCCGCCGACGCGGCTTCTGCAGCAGACATCGTGCTCACCAGCCTGGCCGATGACGCGGCACTGGAGGAGGTCTATCTCGGAGCCGACGGGATCGTGGCCGGAATCGAGGCCGGCTCGGTCGCCGTGGACACCAGCACAGTGCACCCCGCCACCGTAGTCAAGGTCGGGGAGGCGGTGGACGGTACCGGTGCCGGACTAATCGATTGCCCGGTCTCTGGAAGCGTCTCAACTGTCGAATCGGGGATGCTGACCGTGATGGCCGGGGGCGATGCCACTCTTATCTCCCGGGTCGAACCCCTACTCGAAACCATCGCCAAACGGGTCATCCGGGTTGGTGGGCGAGGCGCAGGTGCCGCCTGCAAACTCGCTGTAAACGGCCTGGTCCACGGTCTCAATGTTGCGCTGTCCGAGGCTCTGGTCCTGGCTGAGAAGGCCGGCGTCGACAGGGAAAAGGCATACGAAGTATTCAGCAGCGGGGCAGGAGGGGCGCCTTTTGTGGAATACAAACGCGATGCATATCTGCATCCTGAGGCTGCAGCTGTTGCCTTCACCCTCGATCTGGTGGCGAAAGACCTCGACTTGATCACACAACTCGGGTCGGAGGTAGGAGCCCCGATGGATCAGGCAACGACGGGACTCGACATCGTGAACCGTGCCATCGAGTCAGGGCTGGCAGGTCGCGACCTCAGCGCGATTGCGGTGTTCCTTCGCGGGAAGGAGGGTTGATGGCCAAGCATATCGTCAAGCATTCCGGAGTTCTGTTGTACGAGACTCCAGTAGAATTCAGCGGTCGCAGCTCCGGTTATGCCGCGGCACCGGTCGTCGATGAACAAGGTGGAGGGGTGCAGATGGGCTTTCGACTAGCCCGCCTCGAATCAGGGGGCCGCGTGGACAGCCACCTCCATTCCTTCGAGGAATCCATCTATGTCATCGAGGGCGAAGTCGTGGTCGGCGTGTCGCATGGAAGCTTCGAACTCGTTGCGGGAGACTACGCCCTGTTGCCGGTTGGAGTCACCCATGCCCTCCGCAACAACTCGGATCGCCCCGTCTCGTTTGCTGAGATGAAAGCCCCGTTACCCCGCGAGCGGTTTGGCTACGACACTCGATTCCCCGGAGCGATCGATTCCGCAAGCCCGGTGAGGATCGATGTCCGCGATCCCCGCACCCGCTCATTCGGTCACATCGATGCCGAATCGATGGATCCGGGACTGCAGACCCAGGACCGCCTGGCCCTCAGCGCCAGCATGCGCACCGCCCTCCTGGTTTACAGCGGAATAAGTGTGAAGATGATGATCGACTCCGATCTCGGCGCTGACCTCTCCACGATGTTCATGGTCCAGTATGAGCCGGGCGGATTTGCCGGAGCTCATGACCATCCGCTCGAAGAGGCATACCTGATACTCGAAGGTGAAGTCGAAGCCACATTTGACGGAGCGAGCTATCACCTCTCGCCCGGCGACGTGGCGTGGGCAGGCGTGGGATGTGTCCATGAGTTTCGAAATGTCGGG
>DATKCM010000006.1:0-8705 GCA_035513195.1 Acidimicrobiia bacterium
GCCTTCGTGGCATCGGTTGCCACGTCCCTGGGCTGGTTCGACCTCGAATTCTGGTGGGAACTGGCCGCCCTGATCACGGTGATGCTGCTCGGACACTGGATGGAGATGAGGGCGATCGGCCAGGCCCGGGGGGCTCTCGCCGCCCTCGCTGAACTACTCCCCGACACCGCGGAGTTGGTGACCGAGGACGGCACCAGAGAAGTTTCGATCGGAGACCTCTCTCCCGGCGATATCGTTCTGGTCAGACCGGGGGCCCGGATCCCTGCAGACGGGATCATCACCGAAGGGGACGTCGAGGTCGACGAGTCGATGGTCACCGGGGAGTCGCGCCCCGTGAGCAAGGAGCCCGGCGACAAGACCGTCGCCGGGACCGTGGCCACCGACACTGCCATACGGATCCAGGTGGAAGCTGTCGGCGACGACACCGCGCTGGCTGGCATCCAGCGTCTTGTGGCCGCCGCGCAGTCGTCTCGCTCCAGGGCACAGGTGCTCGCCGACCGTGCGGCCGCCATTCTCTTCTACGTTGCTGTGGGAGCGGCGGCGATCACCGTCGTCGTCTGGCTCCTCGTAGATCGAGCCGATCAGGCTGTGGTGCGCACGGTTGCAGTGCTGGTGATCGCTTGTCCCCATGCCCTGGGTCTGGCGATTCCCCTGGTCATCTCGATTTCGACAGGTATGGCCGCGCGCAACGGGATCCTCGTCAAGGATCGACTGGCACTCGAGTCGATGAGGTCTGTCGACCTGGTCCTCTTCGACAAGACCGGGACGCTGACCAAAGGTGCACACCGGGTTGCAGATGTGACTGCGACAGACGGTGACACCGACGAGCTTCTCCGGTTTGCAGCTGCCGTCGAGTCGGACTCCGAGCACCCCCTGGCCCGGGCGATCAACACAGCCGGTCGCGAGGCGGGGGATGTTCCGAAGGCAACCGATTTCAAATCGATGAGCGGGAGGGGCGTCGAGGCCACTGTCGCCGGTTCCAGAGTGGCTGTGGGCGGACCAACCCTGTTGCGGGAACGCGGCCTGGAAGAACCAGAGGCAATGCATGAGCACACAGAATCGTGGCGCGGTCGCGGTTCGGCGGTTCTATATGTGATCCGTGATGATGTGGTTGCCGGGGCCATCTCACTCGAGGACGAGATCCGGCCCGAATCCCGGGATGCGATCGACCAACTGCACCGTCTAGGAGTCAAAGTGGCGATGATCACTGGCGATGCCCATCAGGTGGCTGAGGCGGTTGCGTCTGATCTCGATATCGACGAAGTGATGTCTGAGGTGCTCCCCGAAGACAAACACTCCCAGGTCTCCTCACTCCAGGAGCGAGGGTTTACCGTTGCCATGGTTGGCGATGGAGTGAACGATGCTCCCGCCCTGGCGCAGGCGGATGTCGGTATCGCGATTGGGGCGGGAACCGACGTTGCCATCGAATCAGCCGGCATCGTCCTCGCCTCGGATGACCCCCGCGGTGTTATCGCGATCCGGAGGCTCTCCGATGCTGGTTACCGGAAGATGCTGCAGAACCTTGTATGGGCAACAGGCTACAACGTGGTGGCCCTCCCTCTCGCCGCCGGTGCGCTGGCCTGGGCGGGGATCGTTCTCGGTCCGGCGGTGGCTGCGGTATTGATGAGTGCCTCCACGGTGGTAGTTGCCCTCAACGCCCAACTTCTCAGGCGGCTCGACCTGAAGAAAGCGTCATGAAGGCCCGCAAACGGGCGACGATCCAACGAGCTGTGATCCTCGCTTTCCTGTTTCTCGCGGCATGTTCTCCCGCGCCGGGCACGGTTGAGGTCGACGAACAAGACGCTGCGCTCGTCGAGCAGGGAGAGCCGCTCTATCAGGCGAACTGTGCCGAATGCCATGGGTCAGATCTCCGGGGCACCGACCAGGGACCTTCACATCTGTCTATCGTCTACGAGCCAAACCACCACGGTGATGGCGCATTCCTCGCTGCCGTATCCAGGGGGTCACCCTCCCACCATTGGGATTTCGGCCCGATGCCACCAATTCCCGGATTAAGCCAGGAGGATGTGGCTGCCATTACCGCCTTTGTGAGGGAACAACAGCGGATTAATGGATTCGAACCTTATCCCCCCTGACCGGTCTGCGAGCCGGCAATTATCGACTCGGCCACCGATATCAGGTCGTCACCCACAATGTCGGGGACTTCCGAAAGAGGACCAGGGGCTGAGGTGCCTCTGGAAACATAGGCGGTCTTCGCCCCGGCTCGAGCTGCCCCCGTCACATCCCAAGAATGGGCGGCCACCAGACGCATGTCGTCGATTGGGACCCTGAGTCGACCCGCCGCATAGAGATACGTTGCCGGCGCCGGTTTGAATTGCTGAACCTCCTCCACGGATATCAGCTCGTCGAAGAAGCCCGTCAGCCCTGCGTTGCTCATTTGCTGCTCGAGCACCTGGAGCGACGAGTTGGTCAGCGTGGCAAGGCGAAAGCCGCGCTCAGCCAGCCGCTGCAGAGCTGGCACCACATCGGGGTGAGGCGGCAAGGACTGCAGCTCAGCCACGAAATCGGCCGCCTTAGCTTCAGACAAGCGGACCCCGACCGATCCGGCGGTGAAGATCAGAGCATCAACACCCTGGCGATCGAACGCGTCATAGTGACCTGTCGTATTCGCCACCAGCGAGTTGTGCAGCATTCTGGTGAACCAGACACTCATCAACTCCACCGGCAAGATGGCCGAGAAGGCCGGGACCAGTCCGCTCAGGTCGAGCAGTGTCTCATTAACGTCGAACACGACGACTTCTCGATGGCTCACGGGCGACCTCCGTCGAAAACCGGCTCAATCAACGGTAGACGCCCGCCCTGTCGGGGTAGGTTCGAGTCAATGGCCGAAAGGTATACGGACCGTGAGGACGCGGGCAAGAAGCTTGCCGTCGCCCTGCAGAAGTACCAGGGTCAGAAGGACGTCGTGGTGTTTGGCCTACCCCGGGGCGGAGTCCCGGTGGCCTTCGAGGTGGCCCGGCAGCTGAAGGCGCCCCTCGACATCCTGGTCGTTCGCAAGATCGGTGTTCCGGGCCAGCCAGAACTTGCCATGGGCGCTGTCGCTTCCGGTGGGGTGGTCATACGCAACGAGCAGGTGATCAGAGCTGCGGGGGTTGGCTCCGATCGATTCGATGCGGCGGTAGGAGCCGCTCGCGACGAGTTGACCGAGCGGGACGCGGCGTTGCGGGGGGCGGAACTGAGTGTCGACCTCACCGATAAGACAGTGATTGTGGTCGACGATGGCATGGCGACCGGTTCAACCATGCTTGCGGCCGTCGAAGCTCTCCGCACGATGCAGCCCGAACGCATCGTCATCGCCGTGCCTGTGGGCGCGCCTGAGGTTGTCGATCAAATGGGCGCCATCGCTGACGATGTTGTTTGCCTCCTCACCCCGCGAAATCTGGTGGCTGTCGGGTCGTGGTACCGGCATTTCGGACAGACGACCGAAATGGAGGTCCGTCGCCTCCTCGACGCCTCGGCCCGGCCGTGATCTGGGACATGTTCACTCTCAGTTAGTGTCCCCGACATGAGATTTGGAGCATTTGTGCCGCAGGGATGGCGACACGACCTGGTCGAGATACCGGTCGAGAAGCACTGGGAGACAATGACCGGGGTGGCCCGAACCATTGAGCAGGCTGGTTATGAGTCGCTGTGGGTGTACGACCACTTCCACACGGTCCCGCTGCCCACCCAGGAGGTCACATATGAGGCCTGGACCCTCATGGCCGCTCTCGCCGTGGCCACCGACACGGTCCGCATCGGCCAGATGTGCACGTGCAACACCTACCGGCCTCCCTCCTACCTGGCAAAAGTCGCAGCTTCGATCGATGTCATCTCCGGCGGTCGCCTGGAGATGGGCATCGGTGCCGGCTGGTACGAGCACGAGCATGATGGTTACGGCTATCCCTTTCTCAAACCCTCGGAGCGGATCGGCATGCTCCGTGAAGGCGTTGAGATAATGAAGGCGATGTGGACCGAAGATGAGGTCAACTACGACGGGAAGTACTACCAACTCAAAGGAGCCATCTCCCAGCCAAAGCCTCTTCAGGATCCTCACATCCCGTTCTGGATCGCCGGTGGCGGAGAGCGGCTCACTCTCAATATCGCCGCCCGCCACGCCCAGTACACCAACTTCGGGATCGACCTGGAGGAGTTCGCCCACAAGTCGAACGTCCTCGAAGGGCATTGTGACGATATTGGGACCGACTACTCGTCGATCGTCCGCTCGTCCAACTTCAACGTGTTCTGCACCGAAACAGACAACGAGGCAGAGGAGAAGCTTGCATGGCTCCGGTCCCGGTTGGCGAGGTACGTGCCCGAGGATCACGCCGAGAGGGCAGCCAACCTCTACCGCCAGGCATCCGGGACTCCGGACCAGATCGTCGCTTACCTGAAGGAGTGGCAGCAAGCGGGCATGTCGTACGCGATCATTCACTTCGCCGACGCCGCCTATGACACATCCGGACTGGAGCGATTCGCCAGGGAAGTGATCCCGGCCTTCGCCGGCTAGGAGAGCCCGTTCCCACCTTCTTCGCCGGAACCGGGTCCATCCGGCCTACGGGTATGGGAATTAGGCCTCTGGTCAACGAATCCGAAATACGTTGCAATAGATCACAAAAGGAGGTCGGATGATCATCGTTGCAGCCGTTGATGGCTCAGAGCACACCCAAAAGGTGGTGAAGGCCGCTAAAGAGTTTGCGGGAGTGGGCGACATCCACTTCGTCTTCGTTTCGGGGAGCTACATCTACCCATACATGGTTCCGGCCGGGCACATGATCGACTTCGAGTCGATCAGGAAAAGCCAGACCGAGGCAGTGTGGGAGATAGTTGGTGATATGCCATCCAATGGAACCGCCGCCACCCTCGAGGGTGGCGCACCAGCCTCGATGATCGTGGACTACGCAAAGAACGTCGACGCCGATCTCATCGTTGTCGGGTCCCGCGGGCGCGGGGCTCTGGGAACTTTGCTGCTGGGCTCGGTCAGCCATGGGATCGCCCACGCATCCGATCGCAACGTCCTCATCGTGAAATGACGGTCGCACCGCGTAACCAGCAAAACACTCTTGACGGCTTACACTTCGGTAGGTAGGATGTAAGTATCAAACCGCATTTAAGCCATTACGCTCCAATGCGAACAGGAACGAGGAGATGAAGATGCTAGGAACACATCGGCCCGAAGGATTCGGCGCTACCAGGGAGGTCACCTGATGTTTGCCCCATACTGCCCGGTCCATCAATCGCGGGTGCTTCTGTTCGACGACAATATCGAGCGCCTCGTCCGCACCAGCACCGGTGTACAGATCGAGTTCGTGTGCAACTGCGGATACCGGGGAACCTGGAGCCCGGGACCGGTCGGCGCCGCCGCCGAAGGCGAGGGCCGGCCGTGACATCCTTCTGTGTCGATTAGGAACACCACACCCTCACACCGATCGACACAGAACAGTTCGGTGGCGGCCGCTACATCCTTCTGTGTCGATTAGGAACACATCGTCATCACGCCAATCGACACAGAACGGTTTGGAGCGTCTTTGACTCAGTTTGATACAAGATTTATTGAGTCAATATACTCTGAGTTATGTCTTTGGAAAAGAGAGCGACTACCCACGCAGCGCTAGGGGACCCGCGACGTCTTTCGATTGTTGACCAACTGGCGTTAAGCGACAGAACGGTCGCCGAACTGAGCGAACTGGTCGAAATGAGAACAAACCTTCTCGCCCATCACCTCGACATCCTCGAGAGCGCATCGCTGATCGAACGCAATGTCTCCGAAGGCGACCACCGGCGCAAGTACGTCTCACTTTGCTGGGACTCACTGCCGTCGACCCCGAAGGTGTGGGCGGAGCCCGCAGCGACGGTGGCCTTTGTCTGCACCCACAACTCGGCTCGGTCTCAGTTCGCTGCTGCACTCTGGCAACAGATCACCGGCAGACCTGCAATAAGCGCCGGGAGCCAGCCAGCCAAAGCCGTCCATCCGATGGCCATCAAGGCCGCCTCAGGGATGGGCGTCGACCTCTCCCGAGCCGTTCCCGGTGGCTATGAAAGGATCGTCGCCCCGCCGGACCTGGTTGTAAGCGTGTGCGATCGGGTTCGGGAGTCGGAACTACCCCCGGGCCGAAATCTCATTCATTGGTCGGTAGCCGACCCGGTGCAGGGGGGGACCCTGCAGTCCTTTCGCAACTCATTCGCCGCGATCGCCAGCCGTCTCGAGCGGCTCACCTCGATGGGAGAACCATGCCCGTAACACTCAACAGTGCTGAACTTGTCCAGATTCGTCAGGCGGCCGAGCG
Organism: Acidimicrobiia bacterium; assembly: GCA_035513195.1. Taxonomy (GTDB): domain Bacteria; phylum Actinomycetota; class Acidimicrobiia; order Spongiisociales; family ZC4RG35; genus MA-ANB-1. The sequence continues at coordinate 6,288 of DATKCM010000006.1, forward strand.
GCTTCAACGTCAATTCGACGGGGTGCTCAACGCCGAGACAATCGAACGCTTCATGAATGGTTCGCTCGAAACGCTGGCCGAACGAGCCAGCACCAGCACCTGGGTTCCGCTACTCGCTGAGCGGTTCACCAGAGACCGCCTCCGGGCGTTGGTCCGCCTCGAAGCCGACATGAGTGGCCTCAAGCCGAGCGTGCTCTTCCTGTGCGTCCACAATGCCGGTCGATCCCAGATGGCAGCAGGATGGATGCGACACCTCGCCGGAGACGAGGTCGATGTGTTCTCCGGCGGGTCGGAACCTGCCGATTCAGTCAATCAGACCGCAGTGGCGGCGATGGCGGAGAAGGGCATCGACATCAGCTCGGAACATCCCCAGCCCTGGTCGGATGAGATCGTCCAGGCCGCCGACGTAGTCGTGACCATGGGATGTGGAGATAGCTGTCCGCTTTTCCCGGGCAAACGGTACGTGGACTGGGTCGTCGAAGATCCGTCGGAAAAACCGATCGAAGAGGTCAGACCGATCAGGGACGATCTGGAGCGACGGGTCCGGGCACTCCTGGCCGAGCTCGGGGATTCAACCGGCGGTACGGCCGCACGCGAGGAGGCGGATCCGCTCAGAAGGTGAGCCGGACTACCGGTCTCGTGTCGTTTCGGCGGATCACCTCGACAAAGCCCTGCTCGGCAAACATTCCCAGGGTGCCGGTGAAGTAGTCGACGACTGACGCCCGCTCCCCGTCAACGGGGTACGCCTCCGCCACCGTCGCCCCCTGGCCCCGGGCGTATTTGAGGGCCGCGGCCAGCATGCCTTTGCCGATGCCCTGGCTGCGGTGTCCCGCTCGCACCACAAAGCAGTTGATTGACCAAACCGCCTGTTCGTCCACGGGTTTGAGCAATCGGGATCGCCGGATCGTCGGGAAGTCTTCTCTGGGGCCTACCTGGACCCATCCCAACGGCTCGCCGCCGACATATCCGATGAGTCCGGGAGGCGGGCCGCCGGCCACTACCTCGAAGTAGCGATCTCTGTTATCTGTGATTTCGTCCTGGTATCCACCATCGGGACGCCTCCAATGCATGCAGAAGCACCGGCGCGCCACTCCCCTCTCACCGAACACGGTCTCGAGGTCCCTGAACCGCTCAGGTGTGAGGGGATGGCACTCCAGCAAGCCTGCATCGGTGTCGATGTCGAACGACCACGTCATGTCAAGCGCTCAGCTGATCGTTCTCGGGACACCCGGTCGCGAACACGATCTCCAGAACTCCCGCCTCTGATTCCCGATGCGCTGGGCCTGTATCGGGGGAACTCCGGTTCAGCCTTTCATACCGGTCGAGAGACCGAGTTCGCCGTTCGGCGTTGGCTGCCTGAATTTGTTCATAGCTGTACAAATCGAACATCTTTTTCCAACTTTCTGATACGGAATAGACTACGAATTAACTAGGACAGGACCCGTCCGCATAATCAGAAATAATTGAGGGCCAATGGACAGCGCAGAACGATTGCTCAAACTGCTCGGGCTTCTCGAAGGACGGATCGACTGGACGGCTGAGGAGCTCGGCCGGCGCCTCGAAGTGACGCCCCGAACGGTCCGCAGGGACGTCAGCCGACTGCGCAATCTCGGCTACCCGGTTGAAGCGATCGCTGGGCCTGGGGGTGGGTACAGACTCGGAGCCGGAGGCAAATTGCCACCCCTGCTGCTCGATGACGACGAGGCATTGGCCGTGGCACTCGGTCTGCGGGTCTCCACTACCACTGCTGTGGGAGGCCTCGAAGACGCCTCCCTATCAGCAATGTCGAAGCTCGAGCACGTGCTTCCTCCCCGGCTTCGGAAACGACTCGAGGACGTCTCCGAATCCACGATCTCGACTCTGAAAGGATCACCGACACAAGTCGACCATGCTTCGCTGGCGACCACGGCGAATGCCATCAGGTCGCGCCTACGCCTGCGTTTCGCCTACAGCGACGGGGATGGCCGGAAGTCCGACCGCCACATCGAACCGGTGCGCCTCGTCCACACCGGAAGGCGCTGGTATTTGGTCGGGTTTGACCTCGACCGTGACGATTGGCGCACTTTTCGTCTCGACAGGGTCCGCGAGCCCAGGGCCACCGGAATCGGTATCAAGAGCCGCAAGGCACCAGATCCTGTCGAATTCGTGCAACGGGGCATTGCCGTCGATGCCTGGAACTTCGCGGCGCGTGTCCGCCTGGGGGTTGCGGCCGAGGTGGCGACCCGCTTCATTCCGGTCACCGTCGGTCTCGTGCAACCCGCCGACGAAGGATCGGTCCTGTATATAGGCGCCGACGATGTCACCTGGCTGGCCAGATTCCTCCTGAACCTTCCCTTCCCGTTGGAGGCGGAGTCTCCTCCGGAGCTCCGGGACGAGCTGGCGAGAATCGGTCGAGAGGTCCAGGAGACCTACTCGTAA
>DATKCM010000007.1:0-9895 GCA_035513195.1 Acidimicrobiia bacterium
GAAATATTGGCGGTGTCTCTCCGGCCCTCGACACCCCTGGCTGCGTCGAAAATGCTCGCCGCAGCTCCCGGCCGCGACTGCGCTTTTCTCCTTGCCAGATGGCGCCGATGACTCGGAGACACCCTCGCCCTGTTTCAACGACAGACCACTAGCGTTATCGTCCCGCCCATGCGCGACAAGAGCCCATGGGTGCCCGACCGTCCCCTGTTCATCGGGCTTGCGGGTGGCTCCGGATCCGGAAAGACAACAGTCGCGGAGGATCTGATCGGCACCCTCGAAGGAGCGGTCTCATATCTCCAGCATGACGCGTACTACCGGCACATGCCTGAGCTCTCCTACGAGGAGCGCACCAGGGTCAATTACGACCACCCGTCATCTCTGGAGACCGAGTTGCTCGTCGAACATCTCGAGTCACTTCGTTCCGGGATCGCGATCGAGCGGCCGGTCTACGACTTCGCCCAGCATCTGCGAGCTGACCAGACGGTACGGGTCGCATCGGCACCCGTCGTGCTGGTCGAGGGCATTCTGGCCCTCGCCGAACCGGAGCTGCGAAGCGAACTCGATCTCAAGATCTTCGTCGACACGGCCCCCGACGTCCGGTTGGCTCGCAGGATGGAGAGAGACATCGAAGAACGGGGCCGTACCCTCGAGAGTGTCATTACCCAGTACTTCGCCACGGTGAGACCGATGCACCTGGAGTTCGTCGAGATGTCGAAACGATATGCGGACTTGATCATCCCGGAAGGCCACAATCCGGCAGCTGTCGCCACCGTGTTCGAGCTAATCCGCTCCCGTCTCGGCTAAGAGTCTGTTGGATGATGCCGTTGCTATGCATTGTTCAACGGGCTCCTGGTCCGGCTTCTTATACTCGTCGCCATGTCACAACGTCCCTCTGTTGCAGTGCTCGGTGTCGGCGCCATGGGCGAAGCCCTGGTCTCCGGACTGCTCCGCGCCGGATGGGGCGCCGAGAACGTCTCTTTGTGTGTCCGCAGGATCGAACGCGGCGATGTCCTTGCCAATCAGACGGGTTGTCGGGTGCATCTCGATCCTGCGGAGGCGATCCTCGGCAGGGAGGTGGTGGTTGTCGCAGTCAAGCCCCGCGACGTCTCGACGGTCGTCGCGTCCATTGCGTCCTCTGTCCAGCCAGAGCAGCTTGTCATCTCGTTGGCTGCAGGGGTGACCACGGATGCTTACGAGTCAATGCTCCCCGGCTCTGCCGTGATAAGGGCCATGCCGAACACGCCTGCTCTCGTGGGTGAGGGTGTGACCGGCCTGGCCGGGGGAGCCCACGCCGGCGCCGACGACCTGGAGAAGGCACGGGTTGTCCTTGGTGCGGTCGGTGACGTCCGGATTATGGACGAGGCATTGCTCGATGCGGTCACTGCGGTTTCGGGGACAGGACCCGCCTATGTCTTTCTCCTTGCCGAGGCGCTGACCGAGGCAGCGATCCGGGAAGGGCTGCCGCGTGACATAGCCGAGATGTTCGTGAACCAAACCGTCCGCGGTGCAGGGCGGTTGCTGACAGCAGTCGACAAGACACCGTCGGAGCTGCGGGCCCAGGTGACATCTCCGGGCGGCACGACTGCCGCAGCCGTGCACGTCCTCGAGGAGCGCGGATTCAGGGCCCTTATCGAGGATGCAGTGAGGGCAGCGGCCAAGCGCGCCCGCGAGCTGGGAGAATCGGGATGAGTGTCTTTTCCCGAGTGGTGACAGCGACGACTCAGTCCCGTCCTGTGAAAAAGGTGATAACGGGTACCCGTCCCGGCCGTGCTCTTGCTTCGAGGTTCGTTGCCGGGGACACACTCGAGGAAGCGGTGAGAGTCGCGTCCGATCTCAACGATCGCGGGTTTCTCGTCTCCCTCGACCTCCTCGGGGAGGAGGTCCATGACGCGGAGTCCGCACAGGTTGCTCTCGATGAGTATCTCGAGTGTCTTGATCGTATCGCCGGCGACGGGCTCAAGGCCAATATTTCGGTGAAGCTCACCCAGCTGGGGCTGAGCATCGACAAGGCACTGACGACCGAATCGGTGGCAAAGCTCGCGGGGAGGGCCGCCGAGATAGGCACAACGGTCACTATCGACATGGAGGACTCCCGATTCACGTCCGACACGGTCGGGATCTTTGCCGATGCGCAATCGGAGTTCGGGAATCTCGGTGTGGCCCTCCAATCGTATCTGAAGAGGACGCCCTCCGATCTCGAGAGCTTGATCCCTCTGGGCGGTCACATTCGCCTCTGCAAAGGAGCGTATGTCGAGCCGCCTGAGGTGGCGCTAACAGTTAGAAGCGACGTTGATGCCGCGTACGCCTCCCAGCTCGAGCTCCTCATGAGCTCTGAGGAAGTGCGCCCGGCCTTGGCCACCCACGACCTCGCCCTCGTCGATCTCACCCGGAAACTCGCACCGCAACGGCTCGGCTATTTCGAGTTTCAGATGCTGTATGGGGTTCGTCTCGGACTTCAGCAGGAACTGGTCGATGAGGGTCACCCCGTGCGGGTCTATCTTCCGTTCGGATCGCAGTGGTACCCGTACCTGACCCGTCGCATGGCTGAGAGGCCCGCCAACGTGTGGTTCTTCGTTCGGTCACTCATCGATTGAGGCCTGACACAACGAGAAGAGGGGCAGCCATCAGGCTGCCCCTCTTCTCTCTGTAGGACGAGACTCAGGCTGCCCTGTCCTGGCTCGGTGGGTCGACCGAGGGAGGTTCGGCCAGCCTCTCACCAAGGGAGATGAGCCCGTTTCCGACGGCCCCTCGGAACGAGTTGCCATTTCGGATCCTGGCACCTTCGGCTCGTGCCGATCGTGCTCTACGTCTTTGATCGATGTCTTTCTGGAGTCTCCCGACCCGATAGTCATATTCGCTTCTGTCAATCAGCGGGTACATGTGGTACTCCTTTCTCATGCAAGTGCAGATTTGTCTTGTGGTCGCATGTAGCCCTCGAGGGATGCGGAGGCGTCCTCGATTGCCTGCGGTCTGAGGCCGTATTTGGATTCGGCTTTGGTGGATCCGATCGAAACCCGGACCAGCCCGGCTCCCCTAAGGATGGTTATGTGGTGGTGGACGGTCGACTTGCTCAGGTCGAGCAATTCGGTCAGCTCGTCGAGGCTGGTGTCGCCCTCGGAGAGTCGGCGGAGGATTCTCAAACGTTTCTCGTCACTCAATGCCTTGTAGAACCTGACCATCCACGATGGCGGTGCCTCGGGGTTGAGATTTATGAACTCGTCGGCCAGGCCGTAACAGACAATCAGTGTGTCGCGATGCTGGTCGATCAGCGAGAGAGGCCTCACAATCATCGACGGAACCAGGATCACCCGGCTGACGCCGAGAGGTATCTCGTAGTCGAGCCCGTTGGTCACCGCTTCGATCACGTCCTTCGCTGAGTCCCGAGTCGCCACCGACCGCCGGGCTGCCGCTGCTGCGGCGATAGCCTTGCCGAACTCGTCCTCATACTTGGAGAAGACTTCGCTCCGGAAGCGGCGCAGTGCCGTAGCCATCCGATCCCGCATCTCGATGGGATCCATCTCGAACATGGCAACCACCTGGTCAATCCCGTCTGGATCCATGCTCGATCCGATGATCTCTCGCACCGAATCGATGTCACCCAACGCCGCCTGCTCGATGAGCGACGGTGCCGGCGGGCCCTGATTCGTTTCCAGAGCTGCTTGCTCGCCGAGATAACCGAGTATCCAGCGCCGCAGACGTTGCGGGTTCAGTTCGCCGATCCAGTTGAAGACACTGTCCGGGTCGTGTGGATGGGGGGCCACGGAGATGAGACCGAGCAGGCTGAGCCATATGGTGCAATTGCTTCCGCCGAACCTCACGATCTCCTCTTTGAGGTCTTCGGGAGTGGCGTCCTGGACTTCGGTGAACCATTTCGTACCCAGATCGAATGAGTTGGTGTACTTCTTGGAGCTGACGAGATTCCACATCGTGAGGACCACTTCATAGGAGATAGCACCGTCGATCTCGATCGGGATCCGGCGCGCGGGTGTGTTCAGTTCCCTGATTTTCTGTTGTGGTGTGATCAATTCGGCCATTCTGAAACCTTTATGGGTAATTCGATAACTATCGAATGAACTATACCAATACGAACAATCTCCTGCAAGGTATTTATTCCGAAAGATTTCGAATCATGTGTTTCCGTTTCAGAGAAGTCGTCTAGGGGTCGCCCGATTGGTGTATGGCGGACCGATCTCGGGGATATACACTCGCCGCAATGACTGCAGCCAGCCAGGTGGAAACCGCAGAAGAGGGTACCGGGCGAATCTCCCGGGTGTCGACGATTATCGAGGGGATGGGGGTGGCTTCGGCGGTCGCCACCATTCTCCTCGGATTGCTGGGCACACTGCCCGAGGAACCGAATTTCGAGATCGGGCGGGAGGTCTTCGGCAACGTTCCGGATGCGGTGGTTGTGATCTTCTATGTCGGCGTAGCCGGTTTTATCTGGCTTGCCTTCCATCTTCTCGCCCTTCGGTCCCGGTCGTGGCTCCAGGGCCGGCCGGATCCGAGGTGGGGTGACTGGCGCCGACGACTCTCCCGCTTAATGGAGGGATTGAGGATGGAGACTCTCATGCGCGACCGTCGCATGGGTGTGATTCATTCGATGATCTATTACGGGTTCATCGCGCTCTTCCTCGGGACCGTCACGCTCGAGATCGACCATCTCCTTCCTTCGAACTTCAAATTCCTTCACGGAGGCTTCTACCAGGGCTATTCAGCGGTCCTCGATCTCGCCTCTTTGGTTTATCTGGGTGGGCTCGCCCTGGCCGCGACCAACCGATACGGGATCAGACCGTGGAGAATCAGGTCGAAGACCAAACCCGAGGACGCCCTGATCCTGGTGACCCTCGCCTTGATCGGGATCACCGGTCTGCTCACGGAGTCAGCCCGGATCTCCCTGGTTGGCCGTCCCGACTTCGAGGTCTGGTCCTTCGTCGGCTACCCGCTGTCGTTGCTCATCCCCATGTCCGCCGCCGCAGACTTTCACCTTGCAATGTGGGTAACGCATGTAGCCACCTTCGTGGCGTTTCTCGTGGTGCTCCCGATGACCAAACTGCGCCACATGGTCACCTCTCCGGCAAACCTGTTCCTCGGGCCTCACGAAAGGCCGAAGGGCGCGATGCGCCAGATGCCCAATCTGATGGAGGCGGAGGACATCGACACCATCGGCGCCTCGCTGGCTTCGGACCTGACCTGGAAACAGATTTTCGACACCGATGCCTGCACGATATGTGGCCGCTGCACCTCCGTGTGTCCTGCAAACATCACCGGCAAGCCCCTCGACCCTCGCGAGATGGTGCTCAAGTCTGGTGAGGTCGCTGCGGCCAACGCCGGAGTCGGACCGCCTGTCGGCTCGCTGGTGACTCTGACGCCGGGTGCCGGGTTGTTCGACCGGATCACAGCTGAGGAGGCTTTTGCGTGCACCACGTGCCGCGCCTGTGACGAAATTTGCCCGGTGGACATCGAGATACTCGACCGCATCCTGGACATGCGCCGACATCTGACTCTTATGGAGTCGGACTTCCCCGCCGAGTTGGGCAAGGCGTTTGTCGCGATGGAGAACCAGTCCAACCCCTGGGGTATGAGCCAGCAAGCCCGGGCCGACTGGACCAAGGAGCTGGATTTTGATGTTCCAGTTCTCGGTCAGAACGGCAAGGACAGCGCTGAGTACCTATGGTTTGTCGGTTGTGCCGGTTCGTTTGACGATCGCAACACCGCAGTTTCGGTGGCACTTGCCCGGCTGCTCAACGAGGCAGGCATCGACTTCGCAATCCTGGCCGGCCGCGAGCTGTGCAATGGTGACCCGGCACGGCGGTCGGGGAATGAGTTCGTGTTTCAGCAACTCGCCCTGCAGAACATCGAAACCTTCGATGACCTGGCTGTGAAGAAGGTCATCACTCAATGCGCCCACTGTTTCAATACCATTGCAAACGAGTACCCCCAGTTCGGGGGTGACTATGAGGTGGTTCATCACAGCCAGCTTCTGGCGTCCCTGCTCACCCAGGGCCGCCTTCCCCAACCGGTCAGGTCTGACGGGGAGCGCAGAAGGATCGCCTATCACGATCCTTGCTACCTGGGTCGCCACAACGACGTTTATGTCGCCCCCCGCGAGATCGTTGCAACACCCGGTGATGTGGATCTCGTGGAAATGCCCCGTCATGGGACCAGGGCGCTGTGCTGCGGGGCAGGCGGTGCACGTTTCTGGATGGAAGAACAGACCGGGAAGAAGGTCAACATCGAGCGCGCCGAAGAGGCGCTCGCCACCCACGCCGATGAAATCGCCGTGGCGTGCCCGTTCTGTCTCGTCATGCTCGACGATGGGGTGAAGGAGCTTGGCCGGGACGATGTCAAGGTGCGCGATCTCGCGGTGATCCTTGCAGAGGGAATCATGCCGCCAGCGGAGGTTGAGTGAGTCCCCTGTGGCGGAGCTTGGTTGCGATCGTGTTGGTTGTGGCGGTCGGCTGCACGGCTATACCGGGAGGCACCTCGGAATCGACGCTGCTCCCGACCACGACTACAACCACGACCACGGTGGCCGGTGATGCTGCTGCCGCTGCATATGCAGCATGCCTGCGCTCCGAGGGGATCGAGGTCGACGACATCCCGATCGACGCCTATGGGCGGCCGATGCTCGACGCCATCAACAAGCAGCTGGACTACAGCGACCGCGAGACGGTGACGGCGGTATCGAACTGTGCGGGCATTCTCTCCGAAGGTGCCCTCGATCTCGGCTTCGACGAGGGCTATCGCCAGGAGATCGTTGAGCAGCTTGCTGCATTCTCGCGGTGTGTTCGGGCACGGGGTGTGGATGGATTCCCCGATCCGGTGCCCGGCTTCATCGGGATTGGATCGCCGTACCCGGTTGCCGAAATACCCTACGATCACGAAGCGCTGCCAGCCGCTGCCGCGGCCTGCGGGAACACCGTCTTCGGTGAATATCCGGGTGCTGGAGACTGAGTCCGATGACAGCGCCTGCTCCCGTCATCGAACCCGATGTCGACGAGGCAGCCCATGACGATCGGCCCTGGCAGTTGGTAGTTTGGGACGATCCGGTAAATACGATCCCCTACGTCATTTTCGTCTTCCGCAAGCTCTTCGGCTACTCGGAGAAGAAGGCGACCGAGTTGACGATGCAAGTCCACCACGAGGGTCGCTCGATGGTGTCGGATGGACCGAGAGAGAAGGTCGAGGCCGAGTGCTACCAACTCCATGCATACGGTCTGTGGGCGACTATTGAGCAGAGCTGATGGATAGTCAGATCACGGCAACCGAGGACGGGCGCATCGCGCTGTCATTTCATCGTGCAGAGATTGCATTTCTTGCGGAGATGGTCGAGATGCTCGAGGGAATGGGAGATGTAGAAGACGATCCCGGAGCGGCAAGGCTCAACGTGCCGGCTTACCTCGGGGACGCGGAGGCGGCCGACGAGTTTCGCAACCTGATGGCAGGCGAGATGGAAGAGGGGAGAGACAGTGATCGCAAGATCCTGCTCGACGTGCTTGCGAGCGATCCCCCGGCGTTAGTGGACCACGAACAAGCACTCGGAATCCTCCGGGTGGTGAACGAGGCGCGGCTGGTACTCGCTGCCCGCCTCGGGATCGAGGTGGAATCGGACTATGAGGCTCTCGACGTTGAAGGAGCTATCGCCTTGCACTACCTGGGTCTACTGGTTGAGAACCTCACTTACGAGTTGTCAAGACTTCTGTGAATCACGCATCCGTCGGGCGCGATGAGTAGTTTCGAGATCGATGGCAGCTTCTGTTGAGCACCGGCAACGATGATGGAGGCCCTTTGGTCGCCGATCCGATAGCAGAGCTACGAAGTCCAGCAGGGGCCTTGATCTCGATGTACATGGAGCGCCCCAGCCCGGGCGGTTTCAGTGCTCTCATCTCCGATCTCGGGAGGGATGTTCGTGATGTCGCCCGGACGAGGAACAGAGAGGTCCAGAAGAGCGTCGAGTCCGACATCTCGCGGATTCGGGATGAGGCCGGCCGTTTCGAGGTAGAGGCTGTGCCGTCATACGCCGTGTTCGCTTCCGCCGTGGACGGCATCTATCAGATCAAGCCGTTGACACACCCGGTTCCTTCGAATAGCACCCTTGGCTCGCGTCCTTACCTTCGTCCTCTCCGGGCGGAGCCCCGGCCTTCCCGAACCGGGATCCTGGTGGCTGACCGATCCGAGGCACGTCTCTTTGTTGGCTACGAAGGCTCTATAGCCGAAGTCGGGCGGCCGATGCGTGCTGACCCGGGCAAGACCAATTACGGGGGGTTTGCAGGCTATGACGAGCACACGGTGCGGGGACGAGCCGACGAGGTGGCTTTTCGGCTTTGGCGGGAGGCGGGCCAGCGACTCTTCGAGATTCATCAGGAGTCTCCCTTCGATTCGTTGCTGGTCGGCGGCCACGAGCAAACTGTTGATGAGGTCCGGAACCAACTGCACCCCTATCTCCGCAATCTCTCCTTCGAATCCTTTCAGGTGAGCCCATCAGAGGTATCTATGGCTCGACTGCGCAACGAGGTCGACGACCTGACCAGGAGCATCAGAGAAGAAAGGGAGGTGGGGCTGGTATCGACTGTAATGGAGGCGGCGGGCAGGGGATCTGGTGCGGTTCTCGGCCTGGCGGATTCACTGCGCGCAGCGAACGTCCAGGGAATCTCCGATCTGGTCGTAGCCGGGTCTTTTTCCCGACCAGGTGTCATGTGCCCCGCTTGCGGCCTCCTCGATCGTGATGGCAAAGTCTGCGCCGTATGTGGCGAAGAATTACACCAGGTCACCGATGTTGTGGCGGCCCTGATTGATGCCACTGTTGACGCCGGAGGATCGGTCTACCAGGTTGTCGTCGGGTCGGCGCTCGATCGGGAAGGGGTAGGCGCCCTGACCCGATTCCAGATCGGTGAGTTGGGCTGAGCAACCATGACACCAGTAACTGACCAACCATGGCACCAGTAATTTGTCCAAGATGTCAGTAGCAGCACTCATTCTTGCCGCAGGTGGTTCCGAGCGTCTCGGACGCCCCAAGCAGCTCGAGCCCTGGGGAGACCACACTCTCCTCGAGCATGTGATCAAGCGGACCAGCAACTTTCCGGTGGACGAGGTATGGGTGGTTGTAGGTGCCCACTCTGAAGACGTCATCGACAAGATCGATTTCCTCGATGCCAACGTCATCGAGAACCCGGAATGGGATGAGGGGATCGCATCCTCGATAAGGGTGGGGCTGGATGCACTGACCCAACTGTCCCGGTGTGACTCCGCCCTGATAGTTCTCGGAGACCAGCCTGATGTCTCACCAGAGATCGTCGAGGAGTTGTTGGTCTCCCATCGCCGTTCTGATAGCAGGGTGAGTGTCCCCAAGTATCGATACAACCGGGGAAACCCGGTACTCGTCGACCGCTCCCTATGGCCCCGCCTCATGTCCCTCGAAGGTGATGATGGTGCCGGTCGCCTGTGGCAAGCCCACCCCGAGTGGGTCAACGAGGTTTGGTTCTCCGAGTTGGGCCCGCGAGATGTCGACACAGAGGTCGATGTCGCCGAGCTGAAACCCTAGGAGCCCGTTGAACAATGCATGTCACCCATCTTGACGACCAGGCATCACCACTCGCTGCGTTCTCGGCCCCGCCATTCCGGCCCGAGGAGTGGCGAAACCTCGGCCTTGCGAGCTGTGCGCGCCTGGCCGCCAATCTGGGCAACGGCATTATCCAACGGACTCCAAGGATGTTGCCCAGTGAAGTCGGTGGTTTGGTTGTCTAGTGTTACGGGGATGACGGTGTTTCGGAGTCTTGGGTGATGGCGAGGATCGACGAAGTGGCCGGATTGGGTGTGAGGCAGGCAACCCGTTTGCGCAAAGCAGGGGTCAGGACGAGCAAGGCACTCATCGAGGAGGCATCGAGCCGCGCCGGCC
>DATKCM010000008.1:0-8497 GCA_035513195.1 Acidimicrobiia bacterium
CCTCGCTGTTGCCCTGGGATCCGCCCCTCCACTACCCATGACCTCACCTACAATGTGGTTATGGGCTTCGACCGTGGCGTCCTGCCACCTGATCGAGACCGCGAAGAGACCTTCCCGTGGATGGGAGTGGTAGCCGCCATACTCATTCTCGGCGGGATCGCAGCCGTGTTCTAATTCTTCATCTTCAAAGCTGCGGAGGACAACGTCGAGAGCTCCCTCAGGCTGATCGGAGTCATCTGATGGGATTTGATCGAGGGGTCCTACCCAAGGACAGAGACAAAGACGAGACCTACCCCTGGATGGGCTTGGTGACGATAGTGCTCATCATCGGAGGCATCCTGTTCGCTATCTGGCTCGCCTTTGGCGCCTTTGGTGAAGGCGAGGAGTCGGCAGAGATTCCAGGTTTCGACTCGCGGGGCGTCATTACATCACTGCTCTGATTGTCGGTCCGGTTTGGGCTGACCGGTGATAATCCTCGCCCCGCGCCGGAAAGACACATAGCTCCACGCCCAGGAGATCAGGACCAGGATCCGGTTCCGGAACCCGATCAAATAGAAGATGTGGACGGCGAGCCACGAAACCCACGCCAGGAAGCCCGAGAAGCGGACCGCTCCAAAGTCGGCCACTCCCCTCGCCCTCCCGATCGTGGCCAGAGACCCTTTGTCGCGGTAGACGAAAGGCTGGCGTGCCTTTCCCCGGAGATCTGACCGGATCAACCTTGCAACGTGGCGGCCCATCTGCATTGCCGCCGGCGCCACGCCGGGCACCTCGGGAACGGTCGCCAGGTCACCGACGACGAAGACATTTCGCGACCCTGGAATCGACAGGTCGGACTCGACCGCCACACGACCCGCCCTATCCAAGGGCGCGCCGAGCAACTCCCCCAGTGGCGATGCTTTGACTCCGGCAGCCCAGAGAACCGTCTCCGAATCGATCCGTGTTCCGTCGCCCAACGTCACACCTTTTCCGTCGATGCTTTCCACCAACGACCCGGTGACAACTTCGACACCGAGGGTCTCTAACTGTCTCTTCGCCTTGATCGACAGGGACTCGGGATAGACGGGGAGGACGTGCGGTGCCCCTTCGATAAGGACCACCCGAGAAGACTTGGGGTCTATATGTTTGAACTCGTTCTCCATTGCGTGGACGGCGATCTCGGCCATGGCACCTGCCATCTCCACCCCCGTTGGCCCCGCTCCGACCACCACGAAGGTGAGCAGTTCTCGCGCACGCTCGGGATGTCTCTCGGCTTCCTCGAAAGCCGAGAGGATCTGTCGTCGGATGTAGAGGGCGTCTTCGATGGTCTTCAACCCGGGTGCAAATTCGGACCACTGATCGTTGCCGAAGTATGAATGGGTCGCCCCGGTAGCAACCACCAGGTAGTCGAAATGCACGTTCGCACCTTCGTCGAGTTTCACTCTCCGGCGCTCGAGGTCGATTCCCACCACATTGCCCATCACGATGCGACGCACGTTCGTTTGACGGCGGAACACCGAACGGATCGGATAGGCGATGTCGCTCGGGTTGAGCGCAGCCGACGCCACCTGATAGAGCAGAGGCTGGAACAGATGGAAGTTGCGACGGTCGATGATGGTCACATCGACGTCAACGTTCTTCAAAGACTTGCCAGCATTGAGGCCGGCAAACCCTGCCCCGATGATCACCACCTGGGCCCGGTCAGGCACTACAAACCCAGTTCGGTAAGCAGGGAACGAAGAGCTCGAGCGCGATGTGACATCTGGTTCTTCTCCTCCTCCGGGATTTCGCCCAGGGTCCTGCCCGCCACCTCGAAGACCGGGTCGTAGCCAAACCCGAACGATCCCCTCGGCTCGTCAGCAATCAAGCCATCGACCTGCCCTGATGCGACGATTTCTGTGCCGTCGGGGAACACAAGTGCAACCACAGTCCGAAAGCACGCCTCCCGGGATTCAATCCCGCTCATTTCGAGGAGCAGCTTCCGGTAGTTGTCTTCGTAGGTGGCAGACTCACCGGCATATCTGGCAGTGCGAACGCCAGGGCGGCCGCCCAGTGCAGTCACTTCGAGGCCGGTGTCATCACTGAGGGCGGGCAACCCGGTGACGTCGGCAACGACCCTCGCCTTGAGGAGAGCATTCTCCTCGAGGGTCGCGCCTGTCTCCTCCACCTCGGGCCAATCAAGCCCGCGCACCACCGAGTCGGCCACCCCGGCGTGGGTGAGGACGCTTTCGATTTCGCTGACCTTGTCATCATTCCTCGATGCGATGACCAATCGCGGAATCACGTGGCGACTGCTTCTCTCTGCAGGGAGTGAAGCTCGGTTATTCCTTTCGTCGCGAGGTCGAGCATCAGTTCCAGCTCATCCCTGCTGAAAGGGGCTCGCTCTGCAGTCCCCTGCACCTCGACAAGCAAGCCCCGACCCGACATGACGACATTCATGTCTACCTCGGCTCTGACGTCGAGCTCATAGTCGAGATCGAGCCAAAGCTCCCCGTCCACGATACCGACGGATATGGCCGCAATCTCGTCCACGATCGGGACATCGGAAACCCAGCCCAGGTCCACTGCATGTGAGAGGGCTTGGTGGAGGGCAATCCACCCGCCCGTGATGGCCGCAGTTCTCGTGCCCCCGTCTGCCTGGATCACGTCACAGTCGACCCGCACCATCAACTCGCCCATCGCCCCTGGGTTCACGGCAGCGCGGAGCGATCGGCCGATCAAGCGTGATATTTCCTTGGCTCGCCCACCCGTAATATGGTCCCTGTGGACTCTTTGTGGCGATGACCCCGGGAGCATCCCGTATTCGGCGGTCACCCAACCCTTGCCCGACTCTCTCATCCAGCGGGGCACCTCGTTCTCGACTGAGGCTGTGCACAAGACGCGGGTCTCGCCCATCGAGATCAAGACCGATCCCGGCGTCGCGTCGGTGTACCCGAGTTCGATTCGGACCGGACGGGTGTGGTCGTTCGCTTTCTCTGTCATACGACCTACGGTACCGGGTATCCGGGACGGAAACCCCATCGATCGATTCGGCGGATCGATGCCCCTTCAGACCGAGATCCGCGTTCCCGGCGTGGCCAATCTCACCGGTCTCCCATAAACCGATTCCGCCTCCGCCACCGAGACGGAGACGTCCAGATATGGCGGGATATGAGTCAACACCAGCTCGCCTACCCCGGCGTCGCGGGCGGTTTGCCCCGCCTCGAAGGCCGTCATGTGGCGTATCCTGCCGCCATCGTCCCGCTCCCCCTGCAGCGCCGCTTCGCAGAGGAAGAGGTCAACACCGACGACGTGCTGGGCCCAGTCGCCCGGGCCGGTATCGCCTGAGTAGAAGACAGACCGGCCGTCGCCGTTCCATTTCGTGCCCAACCCGGGTACCGAGTGGCTCACGTCGCAGAACGATATCTCGATGTTTCCCTCGACCACTGACTGGCCCGATTCGACCACTTTCGGGATGAAGGTGCCTTCGAACAAATCACCGATTTCCCTTCCCCCGAACGACGCCAGGTGTTCGAGCACGTCCAGACTTGCATAGAGCGGGATCCCCGAGCGAGGCTCGGGCCGGTAGGTCCAAGCGTGAAATGCGGTGAAGACATCGGTGCAGTGGTCGGGGTGGCGATGGGATATGAAGACTGCGTCGATCAGCTCCGGGTCGAAAGGGATTTTCGTGAACGTTCCAGGCCCCGCGTCACACCAGATGCGAGTGCTGTCATTCTCCATCACGTACCCAGATGCCGGGTTACCCGCGGTGGGGAAGGTGCCCGACGATCCAATTACGTGAACTCTCATGGTTGCAGTCGCTCCGTGATCCATCCTTCGCCGTGGCGAATGTAGCGGATGCGGTCGTGGAATCGGTTGACGCGGCCCTGCCAGAACTCGACGGTGCGCGGCGTTATCTCCCACCCACTCCACCATGCAGGGCGCGGGATCGTGTCTGTGAATGCCGCGTCCAGATCCGCGTAAACCCGCTCCAATGTCTCCCGGTCGGGGACCGGTCGGCTCTGGCGCGACGCATGAGCCGCGATCTGGGCCCCACGTGGCCGGGATGCGAAGTATGCATCCGCCGTTTTGTCATCGACGAGAGCCGCCTCCCCTTCGAATCGGACCTGCCGGTGCAGCTGGAGCCAGGTGAACGTGGCCGCTACCCGCGGGTTGGCTTTGATCTCCATGCTCTTGCGACTCTCCAGATTCGTATAGAACACGAGGGAGCTGGCGGTGAGTTCTTTGAGGAGCACCGCCCGGGCGGAGGGCGACGCATCGCCGGACGCAGTTGAGAGGATGAATGCATCGGGCTCGTAGATGCCTGCTTCCACCGCAGCTGAGAACCAAAGGTCAAACTGGGTCATCGGGTCATCAGCCATCTCGTCTGGATTGAGACCGACGTCGTCTTCGTATTCGCTGCGAGGTCGGCTGTTTTCCTCTTGACTCATCGGCGCCACGATACTGTTGGCCATGTTGCGAGAACCATCAACCCCTTTCCGGACCAGGTTGATGCGTGCGCTCCGGCGCCGGTGCCCGCGCTGTGGCGACCCAGCATTCGTGTCGTATTTCACACTGAAGAAGTACTGCGGCTCATGCGGCCTCGAGTTCGAAAGGGAGCCCGGTTACTGGGCGGGCGCACTAATCGTTAACACCGCCTTCATCTTCGCCACCTTCGTCGTCACATTCGGTGTGGGGATCCTGATTACCTGGCCCGACGTCCCCTGGACAGCCCTCCTCATCACCCTGCTCCTGATCAACGGGTTGGTGCCGGTGCTGTTCTACCCGCAATCGAAGACGGTGTGGTCGGCCATGGAGCTGGGCTGGAACCCGCTCCAGCCTGAGGAGATCGAGGCTGCCGCCAACCGGACAGGATGAGCGAACCGTGTGCCGGGTCCGCTTGCTATTAGCGCGCTGTCAGCATCACTAGAGCCGCTTGGCGACTTCCTCGAGCATGACTTCGGTGGCACCGCCGCCAATGGAATGGATTCGCACGTCGCGATAGATGCGCTCGATGGCGGTCTCGGCCATGAAGCCGATACCACCGTGGAACTGAACACAGTCATAGAGGACCCGGTTGGTTGTCTCGGCCACGAATGCTTTTACCTCCGAAGTCTCCCGCACGGCGTCCTCACCCTCATCGCTCAGCCACGCTGCTCGATAGGTGAGCTCCCGGGCGGCGTCCAACTCCGATTGGCGCATCGCGATCCGTTGTCGAATTGCCTCCTTTTCCCACAGAGCGCCACCGAACGCCTGGCGGCCTTTGAGGTACTCGACAGTCAGCTCGATCGCCCTCTGCGCCTCCCCCAATGCCTGGCCCATGATGGCAAGCCGCTCGTTCTGGAAGTTCTCCATGATGTAATAGAAGCCCCGGTTCTCCTCACCGATCAGGTCGGCCCCTGAAACCCAGACATCTTCGAGGACGAGCTCGGCGGTATTCGACGAATGCCAACCCATCTTCTCCAATGCCCGGCTTGCCCGAAAACCCTCGGTTCCCTGCTCGACCGCAAAAATCGAGATCCCTCTCGAGCCCTTGACATCGGGGTTGGTCTTGGCAGCGATAAAGACCACGTCAGCGGTGGCGCCATTGGTGATGAACATTTTCGTGCCATTGAGGACGTAGCCGTCACCGTCCCTGCGGGCGGTGGTCCGGATCGCTGCGACATCGGAGCCAGCGTCAGGCTCGGTCACACCGATCGCCGTGATCAGCTCGCCGGTGGCGAACTTGGGCAGAAAACGGTCCTTCTGATCTTGAGTCCCAAACTTGGTCACGTAGGGTGTCGCCAAATCTGTGTGGACCAGCACCGTGATGGAAAAACCACCAAATGTCGATCGGCCAAGTTCCTCGGCGAACACCACCGAAGCGATCGTTCCCATGCCGATTCCCCCGTATTGCTCCGGAATCCGCAGCCCGAAGAAACCCAGTTTCCCCATGGCATCAAGGGTTTCCCTGGGAATAGCCCGTTCCTCTTCCCACCGGTCGGCGTTAGGGACTATCTCCTTCTCGACATACTCCCTCACGCTCAGCCGTATCGAGTTGAGGTCTTCGTTGATGTATATCGATTTCATGCGCTTTCCTGTGAGGCGATCCATGCCTTGCCGGCCCGACTGTTGTAACTGAGCCCGTGCGCAGAACAGAAATCGGAGCCAACCGAGGCAACCTTCTCCAGGTCGATTCCGTGTTCGATGCCCAACCCGTCAAGTAGGTAGAGCAGGTCCTCGGTGGCGAGGTTTCCGGTGGCGCCCGGTGCGTACGGGCACCCGCCCAGCCCTCCGGCGGAAGTGTCCATCCGGGCGATACCGTGGTCGAGGGCGACGACGGTGTTGGCAAGGGCCTGACCATAGGTGTCGTGCAGGTGCACCCCGATCTGATTCGCCGATGCGACCTTGAGCACATCGGCAAGCAGCCGTTCGATGTGCGCCGGCGTCGCCTTGCCGATCGTGTCTCCCAGGTAAACGGTGTCAGCTCCCCACTCGAGGAGGGTCTCGGTCAGATGGGCGACCCAATCAGGATCCTGTTCCCCTTCGAACGGGCAGTGGGTGGCGGTGGAGATGTACGCCCGGGTTCCTACCCGCCCGGGTACCTCGAGAAGAACTCTCCTGATCCTGTGCATCGACTCGTCGACTGTCGCATTGATGTTTCGTTGGTTGAACTCGTCTGATGCGGCGGTGAGCAGGCCGATGGTGTCGACGCCAGCGGCGACAGCTGCTTCGAGGCCCTTCATATTGGGGACCAGGCCGATCAACTCGATGCCTTCCCTGTCATCGATCCCGGCTATCACCTCCGAACCGTCTGCCATCTGCGGGACTGCTTTCGGGTTGACAAAGGAAACGGCGTCAAAGCTGGTGAGACCTGCCGCGGCGAGACTCTTGATCAGTCCGATTTTGTCGTCAGTGGGAACGAAAGCGCCCAAGCTCTGCAGACCGTCCCGGGGCGACGACTCTGTAACAAGTACATTGGTGGGATAACCGCTCACTGGCGGTCACGGTAATACCGGTGGCCCGGGCAGGAGAGAAGATGGAGCGACCCGAAGTAACCCCTGACGCCGATCGACCGTCGTCGGACCTGATCAAAGAACTGAAACAGCGCTACAGACAACTTGGTTCGATCCCCAAGGCGTATAGGCCGAAAACTCCGTCCGACATCGCCCCGGAAGGCGGGGCGGCCCCTGGCCAACGAGTTCAAGCAGCATCCAGCAGAGCACAGGTGGAACAACGGATACACCACATCGAGGCCATCCTCAAGGGACGAGGGCACCTGTGATCGAATTCGAGGTCGCCGACTCGAACTTCAGAGAACGCGTAGCCGACGACTTCGCCAGACAACGGGTGATGAGAACGATGGGAATCACCCTCGAGTCAGTCGAGCCCGGTGAGATCCAGCTGCACATGCCGTTTCGGGAAGAGCTGGACCGAGCAGAACGGTTACCTCCATGCCGGCGTCTTGAGCACGGCGCTCGACAGCGCTTGCGGCTTCTCGGCCTACACGCTGATGTCAACGGATGCGTCGGTGCTCACCATCGAGAACAAGATCAATCTTCTCAGGCCAGCGGGCAAGGGCCCTTTTCGTGTGGCGGCACGAGTCATCAAGGCCGGGCGCACCGTGATCGTCTCCGAGGGCAAGCTCTACGACGCGGACGGGAAGCTCGTGGCCACCATGTCAGCCACGAACATGGCGGTGCCGCTACGGCCCGCTGAGCCGTGAGTTCAAGGTCTGAGGCGGGAAAGGTCCTCGATCTTGCGCACCTGGTAGCCACTCTTGTTGATCCGGTTGCCGATTGCACCATAGGTCTCCCCCTCGCCGCGGAGGCGATGGATTACCCGTTCGATCGGGCGCGTCCCACTTGCATCGGACGTTTTCTTTTCGGGCAGGGCGTCCTTGTGCTCGATCATCTCGAATATTCGATCAACCGTCCCCGGCTTCTTCCCTATTCGCGTGCCGATCTCCGGTGAGGTGTGACCTTCATCACGCAGCCTCAAGATCACGGACTCGATCGGTCGTAGCGTCTTACGGTCACGCGGCATGGACGGCCTCCTCCGAATATGGCTCGATCATTATGCACTCCCCCGGGCACTCCTCGGCCGATTCGACTGTGTCGTCGATCAACTCATCGGGAACACGCGCCAGTCCGCGCGAACCGTCGGGGGCGTCGTCACCGTCGAACACGACGTTCTTGCCGAAGTGTTTCTCGTCTTCTTTGACGACCCAGAGACCATCATCGCGTGCGACGAAGACGTCAGGTGCGATCTCCTCGCAGATTCCGTCTCCCGTGCACAGATCCTGGTCTATCCAGACCATCAATTTGGTCTTCTCGGCCATAAAGTCACCTCTCGGGGTTTCTGAATTGCGGGCTTGATCAGCATTTACCCCGATCAGCTTGGCCGAAACATGGAAGTCACCGGGCTAGTGCTCTGGCCAGCAACGATGGCGATGTTCAGGGCGAGTCAGGGGCGTCGTCCAGCAAGGACGCGTCGACGTTGGCCACTGGGCCGTTCGTCGAGGACGAGGACGCAGCTGGCGGCGTCATCTGGCCGTCCTGAA
>DATKCM010000009.1:0-8413 GCA_035513195.1 Acidimicrobiia bacterium
CGCGCATGGCGGCTTCGGAGCGTTCGGCCGACCTCCAATGGAATATCAGGACCACGACGAGGGCGAGGATGTATCCGGCGTGGATGAACGCCCAGAGGACCGGGTTGGCGATCGCCGCCGGGTGGTTATAGACGGTGTTCGGGCTGAAATATCCGACGATCCCGTGGTGAAACGCCACGAAACCGATGGCGGTAAGGAACGGCCGCCAGTCCTGATAAAGCGCAATGAGTGGAAGTATCACGAAGAAGTGGAAGTGAGATTCGACCAGACCATCCGTGAAGTGGACGAGCAGACTGGAAGATAGCAGCAGGGCGACGCTCGTAGATGTCGCCTGCCACGCCCTGGTCGCCGCCAAGAGACCGGCGACCGAGAACACCGCGATCAGACTCACCTCACCGGCCACGTGGATCAGCTCCTCGCCGTTGGTGACCCCGACGAAAAGCAGGATCGGGACATGGAGCATCGCGAGTCGAACCATGAAACGGTGCCTCGACCCCCAGGCGCCCTCAGCCAAGGCAATGCCGTGTGGAAGCTCCGAGGCGATCCACGCCGACACAGCCTGTGAGAAACCGCCAGGTTGTGTTGAACGAATCATTCATCTTCGTATCGGTCATAGTGCAGCACTCCTTAACCTCCCGAAGACCTTGGCCTGACCTCCACGGGGTCTGACGTCACTCATCCGGGAGGCGGAGTTCGATTGACAGAAGTCGCTTAAGGATGCGTTAGGCACCGGACCCGAAAATACGGCTCGCTTCTCGATGATGGCCACGAAATGGTGGCGGGTTCAGGGTGCGACTACTCAGCTGTCGGACGTCGTTCCAATGTCTGAGGGCAGCCAGAAGGCCTCCTGTGCAAGGTCCTCGGCGCCGAAGCGGTTCCCAGACAGGACATACGCCAGTCCGATGACGGATGGCAGCTCCTGTCGGTAGAACGCCAAAGCTGGGGTGGAATGCGTTGGCTTTGAATTCCGCCCTCTCCTCTTGGACTGTCACGCGCTGTACTCCGATCACGGGATGCTCGCAGGTAACACGCACGAGCAGCCGGAATAGGATGACACGGCCGGGACCAAGCCTGTCGAGCGTCCCGCAGCTACGCCCCCTGATCGCGTGTTCGAGAATCGGTGGCCCTCGCCGTATCGAATAGCACATCGGTGATCGCCTTGGTCGCCTCCTTCTTCTCGTCGCCGACGGGGTGCCCGTCGACGCCTTTGGTGATCGCCCACCTCGGCTGTGTTGCCGTCATAGAAGGCTCGGCGCCTCGTAGTGGGACGAGAGCCAGCCTTCATTTCAACGGCTGCCATATCGGAACGGAGCATCACCCCTGGTCAGATTGCCTCTTGTTGTGGTCAGGGACGGCGTCGATCCGTCGACCTCCGGTTTTTCAGGCCGGCTGTATTAATGCTCAAAACGGAGCTAAGTCTCTGGAGTTCGCTGAGTACGCTTGTCGGCATGTCAGCGATCGGTGGTAGAGCCGTCAGTGTCAGCACAAACCGGCAGTGTGGTGTCACCCGTATTCCGGTCGAGATCGTCTGTTAGATAGATGATTTCTGGGCCACCACCGCCGGGTTCCGACGACATCAATCCACAGCTGGTAGGACAACGTCCTTCTGAAACCTCGAGAGAGCGGTACTTCCGCACGTCGGTGTGGACGATGATCGTTGTGCTGGTGCTGCTCTCCCCGGCGAACTTGCTCGTTCTGGGGTGGCTCACCGAGGCGTACCGCGACACGGAGGCTGCCTCCGACGTCTCCCATCGACTACACGAGGTCGTGTTCGGAATCCTGTTCAGCCTGGCCCTTGTCGGCGCCATCACCCAGCTGTTCGGCCCGAAGCGAAATCGGGCTGGGCTGATCCAGCTTGCCGCGGTCATCTTCACGCTCTGGATCACCGTTGGCCTGACCGTGGCCTGGGATCCGGGCATGCTTCTCTTTCTCGTACCCCTCATCGGCGTCCTCGGGTTCCGGCCACGCGATGCTCCGCTCCGGTCCGGACCGGTCTGGTGGTGGGCAGTTCTCTTGCTGGTTGGAGCCGGGCTCCCGTTCCTGATAGAGGCCGCAGGACAGGTGGCGCGTGCGCATGCCGAGGCGCAGAATCATACGACGCACTGGTCGGCCATGGCCACCTTCGTGATCGTGCTGCTGATGCTGGCGGGTCTTGTCGCCTTCCGGGTCACCGGATACAGGGTTGTGGCCCTGAGCATTGCCGGAGCAGCAGGAGGATATGGGTTGGTGAGCCTCGTCTTCCCCTACGACGCCTCGTCCCACACTCCTTCCTACGCCGGGGGACTCATACTCTGGGCCGCAGCCTGGCTCGTTTGTCTCATGTTCCTCGACCGTCCTGCGCTCGAGACCGACCGCAAGGTCGCTGCGATCCTCGGAAAGGGCATGCTCCTCCCGGTTGCCCTGATCGCCTCCATGGTTTGGGTCGGCCTCGACGAGCCGCCCAACGTGCCTCATCGACCAAATCCGAACCTGCCCGAGCTGACAGCCTCCGAAGTCGACCGATCCACATGTCTCGAATGCCACGCGACCGGCATCGTGGGAGCACCTACGCCACCACACGACTTGACCCAGTCTTGCGAGGACGAACCGTGTTGGGGAGGCTCGAGCGACTGTGCCGGATGTCACCGGATCGATCCCGCGTTAGGTGGGGCCACGCGGCAGATCGAGGTCCGGGCGGTGGCCCTGGGACCGGCTACGGCGTCGCCAGACAGAGAAGTCACTCTGCTCAATGCTCATGACCTGGCTCAGCTTCATCAATTGGCGGTGGGGGGTTGACGAGTCTCGCCAGACGTCAGGTGGTGCTACCGCGATCCATCGGCATCGGTGTCGTGGTGACGGTGACGGTGGTGTCGCTTGCCTCGATCGTCCCGATGCTCGGTGACCCAGTGACTGGGCTTATCGCCCAGGGCCCCAGCGCGGTGGATCCGCAAATCGAACGCGAGCTCGGGGTGCTATTCGAACCACACCTCGTGGCGTTGGTGCAGCGTACTCTCCACGTCCTTGGAATAGCGCTGTTCCTCGGGCTGGCCCTACTCCTCATCGGGCGCCGGGACGCGTCGAATCTCGCACCTCTGGCGGCAGTCACCCTTGCCGCCCTCGGAGCGAGTCTGTTTGCGCCCTTGAACCTCCTCCCTGCCGGCTCGACCATCGCCCTCGTCGTTGGCTCCATAACTCCCTCCACGCTGATCGGATTCTGGGGATCCTTGGCTGGAGTCGCATCCCTGGCCTTCCTGGCCACATTCCCGGATGGTCGCTGGACGCCTACCTGGACCAGATGGTTGGTAGCGACCGCGGCGCTCGGCGGGGTCCTCGCTCTGACCTTTCCCGCTACGCCCTTTGATCCCAGAACCTGGCCCACCGCCCTTCAGGTCAGCTGGCTGGTCGGCCTGCCATCGACCGCCATCGCTGCCCAGATCGTTGGCCGACGTCGAACCCCGGTCGTGCGAGCCGCCAGGCCTGTGGTCCTTTCACTGATTGCGGCCCTAGGCGCATTCCTGCTCCTGTGGGTCTTGCAGCCGGAGCTCACCCCTGGCGCACTCGACCTCGTCGTGGTCACACCCCGGCTTCGCGCGGGCTATGCGCTGAACCTCCTGTTGTTGTTGACAGCCGCCGTGTTCTTGTTCCCGGTATCCGTCTCCTTTGCCATCATCCGCCACCGACTCTTCGACTTCGACCTCCTCATCAACCGGGCCCTGGTCTATGGGACAGTGACCTCACTGGTCGGCATCCTCTTCCTGGCCGTGGTCATGGGGGTTGCTTTCATGGCCGGTGTGCCTCTCACGACGGCGATCGATGGCTGGGCGGCAGGTCCCGCAGGTGTTGCGCTTGGAACGATCCTGGTTCTCGCGTTCCAACCACTTCGAAAGAGAGTGCAGAGGGCCGTGGACCGGAGGTTCTACCGGGAGCGCTACGACGCTCGTCGGGTGATCGACCGATTCGCAGGGCAGGCGGCTCGTCTCGTCGACCCTGGAACTCTCGAGTCGGAGCTGGTATCGGTAGTCCAGCAGGCGCTGAGCCCAAAATTCGTGAAACTCCACCTCGGGCCTTTCTCCGTGGCGACCGAAGCGGCACTTGCCTCGGGGGTCGCCCAGGATCTCGCCGGTTTTGCGTCGACCAATGGGCTGGAACCGTTCGAATCGAATGGAACGGCGGTAGTGGTGCCGCTGGTGGCGGGTGGATCGCTCACCGGTGTGCTGGGTCTCGGGCAACGGGCGTCCGACTCGAGGTACTCAGCCCTCGACCTCGAACTCCTCGACCGACTGGCCCAATCGGCGGGGCCTGCGCTCCAGCTCGCATTTGAGGTCAGGGTGAGGGAAAAAGAGGCGGAAGGAAGGGAGCGGGCTGCCAATGAGCTCGAGCTGGCCCGAAAGATCCAGCAGGGTCTGTTGCCGCAAGGTTTCCCCGGACTGGAGGGTTGGGCGTTTGGTGCCTGTTATCGCCCGGCCCGGGAGGTGGGAGGCGACTTCTACGATTGGCTGGAGCTTTCCGACGGGCGGCTCGCCGTGGTGATCGGGGACGTGAGTGACAAGGGAATTCCTGCAGCCCTGGTCATGGCCACCTGTCGAACCCTGTTGCGGGTCTCCGCCGCCAGCGGGCGCGCGCCTGGCGAGGTTTTGGCCGAGGTCAACGATCGGATCCATCCCGACATACCTTCCGGGATGTTCGTGACATGCCTCCTGGTCGTCATCGAGCCTCTGACCGGCCTGATGACACTGGCGAATGCAGGGCACAACCTCCCCTTCATACAGAGTGGGGGTTCGATCGTGGAGATCATGGCGCGCGGTATGCCCCTGGGACTTATGCCCGACATGGTCTACGAGGAGGTCGAGGGTCAACTACAGCCTGGTGACAGCCTGGTGTTGACCAGCGACGGGCTCGCCGAAGCCCATGCCCCCGACGGGAAGATGTTCGGCACAGATCGTCTCCGCCTGGCGCTGATGGAGGCCGACGGTGACCTTCTCAACACGACGCTGGAAATCCACGGTCGTTTCGTTGGCGCGGAATGGGACCAGGAAGACGACATCACGATGGTCACGGTTGTGCGACAGCCGGTGTCGGCCACCGAGCGGGGGGATCTCGTTGCGGAGAGCTCGGTCGGCTAGCCATCAACAGCGTCAAGCGGCTGTGCGCGCCGCCGATGATCGGGTGACGCTCGGTGTCGGGTGATCATCCAGAAGCCAGGGGCGAAGGCAGATGCCATGACGATCCCGAGCCCGGTCAGACCCGTATCAGAACAGGTTGAAACCCCATCCACTAGGCCCATCTCGATAACGCACCCGTCCCATCCGGTCATCGAGTACCCGATCCAGAAAGCAATCCCAAGGCCAGCGACGCCCGCCAGCCTCATACCGACCTGCGAGTGCCTCTGGATCAGCGAGCGGACGTGATCAATCGAACAAGTCGCTCTAGGCCTCGTCGCCGTGTTAATGGCTGCCCGCTGGACTCCAGGCCGCGCTCACACCGAGGACGTTCTTCAAAGACTTCCCCTTCGGGCGCGGCTGGATCGAACAAGAGGGTGGCGCATACAACGAGCATTTGGTACGCGACGTCGGCGCGCTCATCCTCGCGTTGATCATCGTCACCGTGTGGACCCTCTGGCGCCATCCGGCGGCCCGGCCCGCCGCCGCCGCATGGCTCGTCCAAGGCACCCTTCACCTCGCCCATCACGCAGGACATCTCGACGGCCACAACCCTGCCGACAGGCTCGGTCTGATCGGCTCACTCGTGACCGTGCCCCTGCTAGCGCTCGTTGCGCTGTGGGCCGGTTGGTCCTCTCCAAGGGAGCCAAGCCGGTGAATGAGACGGAGAAGTCGACCAGCGATGTACGACAGCATTTGATTGAGGAAATGCGGGTACTCATCGTCGCCGGGATTCCCGTCGGTGTGCTCGTCGCTGGCATGGGAAGCCGCCTGGCGATGCTCCTCCCAGATCACTCCCAGAAACCCTCTCATGACGAGTTGCAGTGTTTGCGTGGTCCGTCCGAAGGCGGCGTGACATGCTGCCAGCCTCGCCCGCGGAGAAGAGCCCGCTCATTAGGCGCGTCGACTTGTGCCGCATCTGTGCCGCATTTGTGCCGCGCCACATGCGAGAGCGTGCGAGTTGATGCCATACGACGCGAATCGCAGATAGATGACAAGGGAGCGCTTCCTATTGATCTACCAGGGTGTTTGAGTATTACTCCTGATGGAGCCTTGGTGGTCAGGGACGGCGTCGATCCATAGACCTCAGGTTTACGAGACCGACGCTCATTTTCCTAGGCTGGTCTTTTTGCTGTTGACAGTCTGTTGAACCGGGAGGAATGGTTCCGGTCGCTCGAGCATCCCGCAAGGGCGGTCCGGGATATCGGAAAGGGTACATCGACCCAGGTCAGACGCCTTTTCGTGGTGGTCAGGGACGGCGTCGATCCGTCGACCTCCGGTTTTTCAGACCAGCACTCAACTCCCCCCAGATCGCTGTAACCAGGGACTACGCGGCGGGAAACCCATCCAACTTCGGGTTTGTTGAACGAGAGGTGAACAGCAGTTTCACCGTCTGGGCAGGAATCATGCAACCGATGAGTGTTCTGACGTCGACATGGACCGTTGCCATAGCCGACAGTCCCTGTAGGAGGTTTGCTGTGATTCTGCGCGACCTGGTGAAGGTCGCACTGGCGACGTGAGCCCGACCACGGCGGTGTCAATCACCCCAGCCGAGGGCGCCAGGTGTGCAATGACCCCTTGAGCCGGCGGGCATTATCGAGTGGGTTCTCCTTCCAGTGTCCCGTGATCCGGACTGAAGAGAGTCGACTCCGTGAACGATCCTCTTTCGACCATTACAGACACCGCTCAATATATGCCTGATTGAGACTGGGGGCGCGTTGCGGGGTGTTCTCGTAGCGTTGAGGCGCCGACCGGTTGGCTCTTGAAGTGCCTGCCGCCCGAGGTTGGGCTGGCTTTCTAACGAGGTGTCTGCCGGTTGGTGTTCTCGGCTGTGGCGTGGCTCGAAAGAGGTGAGAGCACATCGACCCGAATCAGGCTTGCCCGCTGCGGCTCCGGTTGCCGACAGAAAGGGAATGCGATGGTGATGATTGGGATCGACCCTCATAAGGGGTCACATACAGCGGTGGTGATCGACCGAGACGAGAGGGTCGTCGACGAGATCCGGGTGCGGACGTCGAATGGCCAGACTGGTGAGCTGTCCGAATGGGCGGCGTCGTATCCGGATCGGGTGTGGGCGGTGGAGTCGGCTCGGGGGATGGGCTATCTGGTGTCCCAGCAGCTGGTGGCGGCCGGGGAGCGGGTGATCGATGTGCCAGCGATGATGGCGTCGCGGGTTCGCTTGTTGGGATCAGGGAAGTCACAGAAGACTGATCCGAATGATGCCCGGTCGGTGGCAATCGCCGCTTTGCGTCATTCGGGGTTGGCGATGGTGCAGGCCGACGACCATGTCCGAGTGTTGGGCCTTCTGGCGAAACGGCACCGGGACGTCGCCCGGCTCAAGAACAAAGTGGCGTGTCGCCTCCACGCCCTGTTGATGGAGCTGGCTCCTGGCGGCCTCGCCACCGAAATGACTGTCAACAAAGCCATATCGCTGCTCGAGCAGGTCGATGTCTCCGACCAGGTGACTCACCAGCGGGTGGTGATCGCCACCGAACTGGTTGATGACATCGCCCGTTTGGAAGGTCAGATGAAAGCGTCGAAGAAACGGATCCGGGCAGCCGTCGACGCCTCCGGCACGACGCTGTGTGACATTCGTGGGATCGGACCGATTGGAGCGGCCATCATCTTGAGCTCCGTGGGTGACATCACCCGGTTCCCCACTGCGGGGCACTTCGCTTCTTACAACGCCACCGCCCCCATCGAGGCGTCCTCGGGTGATAGGAGACGGCATCGGCTCAACCCGAGGGGGAACCGCAAACTCAACCACGTCCTCCATATCGCCGCGGTCAGCCAGCTCCGCTACCCCAGCGAAGGCCGGGACTACTACCAGAAGAAACTCGCCGAGGGAAAGACCACCAAAGAAGCGATCCGGGCGCTGAAACGGCGCATCTCCGACGTCGTCTACCGGCGCCTCCTCGCCGACGGCCGACGTCGCACCATCTAACTCCGATAGTGGGTCCGGGAGGACACCCAGGGACGTCTCTGAATCCAGCGTGGCCAGCTCACACCCTGATACACCGGCTCTTCGGATAAGTCACTTCCCGGACCCAACACCAACCCTACGACCAACCCCGCTCCAAGACAGGGCCGATTACCCGCGTCCAGAACACGCCACCAAAACAGCACTTGACACAAAGTGCCGTTATGCGTGCCCGATCAGGTAGTCGTTCTGCGTCAGATAAGCCTCGTCTAGATAGCACCAGCCCCAAGACTCGCCGGGTTCGATGGACCGGATCAATGGGTGGCCGGTTTCCTCATGATGGCTCCGAGCATGT
>DATKCM010000010.1:0-8329 GCA_035513195.1 Acidimicrobiia bacterium
CACGTCGCGGCCCATGAACCGGGCGTGCTGCTCGTAAACCGACCCGACCCCGATCGGCGGCGGGGTAGTCCATTGACAGGAGACCATCCCCTCCTGCCACTTCGGGTTGTTCGAGGCGTCGGAGAAGAACTCATAGACCTCATCGGCAGTCTGGTTGATATCCCGGGTCGCGGTAAGTCTCATTGCAGCAGGCTATACGGTCTGGCCTACCAGTTTTCCTGCGTCTGCTCCCAACCAGCACGGTTGAGGATGTTGCAGGTGGGCCCGGCCTGGAGGAACTCCCAAGACGCCTCGCAGGTAGGTCTTCGGGGTGGTGAGCCCGGCCAGCCCACCCGACCGGTGCAGGGCGCGGGTGACAACTGTGGAAACGACGTCCGGAGCGTGGTCCGGCCCCACCAGGGCGGTTGCGTATCTCATTAGGTCAGGAGCGATCTCCTCGTAAACCTCCCGATCGGTCACACCCATATCACGCTCCAGACCGGCTCAGCGTTGCATCACTCCACCAGATATTGCACCCGGGTCATCGATCCCTTGATCGGGGCGATCACCGCTTCGGACATCGCCACGTGCTCCCGATGGGAGGCGTAGGACCGCCAGTCTTCCTCGGAGGCGAAGTCGGCCACGAGGGCCAGCCCGGGATTGCCTTCGATGAGCTTCAGATCTAACCCGAACTCGTAGCGAAGGATGCCGGGCACCTTGTCCGGCATCGTGCCGAGACCCTCGAGGGCAGCTTCGATCTGCTCCTCTGTGGTTCCTTCCTTGAACTGCATCAGCATGACGTGACGAAATGTGCTCATGGGCCGCAGTCAACCAGAAAACGCCGTAGCGGTACGAGCGGCCAGCGCAGATATGATCAAATGTCGATGATGGACCCGAGGACACCTGAGGTGAGGGACGCGGCCGATTTGGGGAGCGTCCATGTACGAGCATGGCAGGCGGCCTACCGGGGCGGCCTGATGCCGGACGAGTACCTCGAGTCGTTGTCAGCCGAGCAGCGGGCAGAAATGTGGCGCACCGCTCTGCTCCGCCATGACGACGGTTTGGCGGTGCTTTCCCCGATCATGTAAGGTGCGTAGCTTCATTAGCCCACTACGGAGACCTGGAGACGATCATCTCGCTTTCACAGACAGTCGATAAGTCACTGAGACGTCGTGCTTTCGCCGACGCGATGCCCCTTGTCGTCTCCGCCATCCCGTTTGCTCTGGTCGTGGCGCTGGCGATCACCGAGTCGGGGATTGGGAACCTCATCGGGTGGAGCTCTGCGCCAATCATCTTCGCCGGCGCAGCCCAACTGACTCTGATCACCCTGCTCGGCACCGGGACAGCCGTTGTGGCCGCGGTGAGTGCCGCTTTGGTGATCAACGCCCGGCACATGATGTATTCCGCGGCCCTTGCTCCCACATTCCAGAAGCAGCCGAAGTGGTTCCGCTGGTTGGGCCCATATGCACTTCTCGACCAAACGTTCGCTCTCGTCATCCTCCGCAAGGACGACGACCCGAAAGACTTCCGCACCTACTACCTGGCGGCCTCCGCCATCTTCATCATCTTCTGGAACATCACGGTCGCTCTCGGGCTGATGGTCGGTCCGGTGGTCCCCGAAAGCTGGCAGCTCGAGTTTGCCGTCCCGGTGATGTTCGTCGGGATCGTGGTTATGTCCATCGACCGATACCCGAAGGCAGTGGCCGCGATCGTCGGTGCCGGCGTCTCGTATCTCTTTGCCGGCCTTCCCAACCGTTCGGGGCTCCTGGTCGGGGCACTATTCGGAATCGTGGCCGGCGTGCTCGCCGACCGGTGGTCGGAGCGATGACTGCTTTCCTCGCCATTCTCGCGGTGGGCTTCGGCACCTACCTGAGCAGATCGATATTCATAGTCGCTCTCGCCGACAGGACGATTCCTCCCCGCGTGGTCCGCGCCCTCGGTTATGTCGGCCCCGCGGTGCTTTCGGCGCTCATAGTCGCGCTGCTGGTCGACGACTCTGGATCGGTCTCCACAGGGGTGGCCGAGGTCTCGGCGTTTGTCGCGGGAGCCTTCGTTGGTTGGCGGACGCGGAATCTCATCTACACGGTTCTGGCGGGAATGGCCATCTTCTGGCTTATGGGCGTCTGGTTCTGACCGCGTTCGATCTGTCCAAGCCGGTATTTGACGAGCCCGGTGTCCGGTAGTTCTCCCGTTGCGGTTCATGACCAATGATCCGGTAACTTGGCTTCCGTGCAGCCCTACCACAACCTCGTCCTGACCGGCTTCATGGGGACCGGTAAGACAACAGTCGGCCGGGAGCTGGCCCTGAAGCTCGGCATGGAGTTCGTGGATACCGATGAACTGATCGAGTCCCGCCACGGTTCGATAGCAACCATCTTCGAGGAGCAGGGAGAGGCCGCCTTCCGCGAGATGGAGAGAGCAATCGCTGTGGAGCTCGGTCAACGGCGAGGCCTGGTCATAGCCACCGGCGGGCGGATGATCATCGATCCCGTTGGCTTCACGGAGCTGAGTCGACACGGTCGCGTCTTCTGTTTGGTGGCGACACCGGACGAGATCCATCGCCGTGTCACCGATGATCCGCTGCGACCGGACCGTCCTCTCCTGAAGGTCGACGATCCGAGAGAGCGCATCATCGAGTTGATGGCCGAACGGCAGGACGATTACGGGCGCTTCCCCCAGCTGATCACGGATAATCGCGACCCCGGGGCGATCGCCGACGAAGTAGCCGAGCTGTGGCGCGGCGACGTCAATTGAGAGCGATCCTGGGGAGACGACTTAGAAAGGGAGGCCCGGAGGCCCCCCTTTCAACTCCGCCCGCTGTTCGACTGAGGTTCGTCAGCCGAAGATTTTGTCGATGAATCCCGCCTGGTTGAGCACTATCAGCACCGACAGGATCCACATCACAGGATGGATCTCTCGCACCTTGCCGGACACACCCATGATCAGAGTGTGTGCGAGGATACCGAGGCTGATGCCAAACGTGATCGAGTAGGTGAATGGCATGCCGACGATCGCCAGGAATGCCGGGATCGCCTTGCGGTAGTCGGACCAATCGACCTTTGCAGCACCTGTCATCATCATCGCTCCGATGATGATCAGCGCGGCTGACGTGGCCACGGTTGGAATAGCTTGCGCCAGCGGTGACAGGAATATCGACACGAAGAAGAGCACCGCGACCGTCAATGCGGTGAGTCCCGTCCTCCCGCCTTCTTCGACGCCAGCTGCCGACTCGATGTACGTGGTGGTGCTCGACGTGCCGAGGGCAGCGCCGACCGAGGTGGCGATGCCGTCCGTCGTGAAAGCAGCGCGTGGTGCTTCGATGTCGCCTTCCTCGTTCAACATCCCGGCCTTTTCGGTGAGACCGATCAGGGTTCCGGCGGTGTCGAAGAAGTCGACGAACAGGAAGGTGAACACAACGCTGACCACGCCCAAGGCGAGGGCCGCACCGATGTCCATGGCAAACAGAAGGTCGCTGGGGTTCGTGAATCCGACGAGCCCGTCGCCGAAGCCGAGGAACGGCTCGAGGCCTTCGCCCCCGTAGTTGTAGGCGTCGAGGTCCAAGACAATGGCGACAATCGTCGTCACCACGATCCCGATCAGGACCGCACCCTTGACCTTGTTGACCAGAAGCGCACCAGTGAGGACCACACCACCAAGGGCTACCCAGGGCAGCACACTGGTGAAGTCACCCACCTGGACGAAGGTGGCTGCGTTGTCGCCGATCCAGCCGGCGCCCACGAACCCGATAATTGCGAGGAATGCGCCGATACCGGCTGTGATCGCATGCTTCAGGTGCAGAGGTATCGCGTTGAGAATCAACTCACGGAGCCCGGTGAATGCGATGATCGCAAACAGGATTCCGGAGATGAACACTGCACCGAGGGCAGTCTCCCAGGGGATTCCCAACGTGAGGACCACCGTGAAGGTGAAGTAGGCATTGAGCCCCATCCCGGGAGCCAGGGCGAACGGCAGTTTCGCCCACAGCGCCATGATCAGGGTTCCGATTCCGGCGGCGAGCGCTGTGACCGTCAACAATTGAGGGAACGCACCCTCGAAATCGATTGCGTTGGACAGGATCGCCGGGTTGACGAAGATGATGTAGGCCATCGCCAGGAATGTGGTTATCCCGGCCCTTATCTCGGTTCCGACTGTCGATCCGCGCTCGCTGATCATGAAGAAACGGTCGAGGCCGCTGGCCCCGCTCGTTTGTGGTGGCGATTCGGTCGTCGCCATGTTGCTATTCCTCCCTGTAGGTGGCGCACGAAAATTACCTGGCTGGAGCAGTTGATGTAGCCTGGATAGGGGGTTTTGTTCCGAGCGTGCGTTAACTCGCCGCGGGCACCGGTGTTGCGATCCAGGCCTGGTGGAGGCGGACGATCAAGGGACCGGCTATTGCCATCACGAGGACGTACACGGCAGCCAGGGCAGGGAGCTCCGACCCGCCGGCCAGGCCCGCACCGAGGCCGGCGATGATGATCGAGAACTCGCCTCTGGGAAGGAGCACCAGGCCTGCCCTGACCCGGCCCCGTTCGCTGCTGCCGGAGCGTTTGGCCGCCCACCTGCCAGCCACAAACTTGGTGTAGCCGGTGACAACACCGAGGGAGACGGCGACGAGGAGGACTCCCGAGATGTTCCCGGGGTCGGTGGATAGTCCAAAGAAGAGAAAGAAGACTGCGGCAAACAGGTCGCGGAGAGGTGTCAGCAGGGCTCGGGCTCGGTCGGCTGCGTGACCGGACACGCTGATACCCACCAGGAAGGCTCCGACCGCGGCCGAGATGCCGATCCCTTCGGCGAGTCCCGCCACGAGCAGGGTCAGGCCGAAAACGGTGAGCAAGCTCACCTCGTCGGACGTGTGGAAGATGAACGAGCCAACCTTGTCGCCCTGGCGGTAGGCGAAGGCGATGGTCCCGATCATCACGGCGAGAGCAACCGAAATCGCCAGCACCGCACCCACAAAAGTACCTCCAAGAGCAAGCACGCCGAGAATCGGGAGCAGTATCGCCATGACCAGGTCCTCGAACACCAGCAGTGATAGGACGATGGGAGTTTCCCGGTTCCCCGTCCAGCCCATATCACCGAGGAGCTTGGCGACGACTCCGCTCGAAGAGATGTAGGTGACGCCGCCGAGGAACAGCGCAGGAACAATCGGCCAGCCGAGCAGCAATCCGGCAGCCAAACCCGGGACGAAGTTGAGTACCAGGTCCACAATTCCGGACGGGGCGACGCTTTTCATCCCCGTGACGAGCTCGTCGGCTGAGTACTCAAGCCCGAGCATCAACAGCAGGAAGATGACCCCGATCTCGGCTCCCACCTCGATGAACTCCTCCGAAGTGACGATGGGCAGAATGCCTCCTTCGCCGAGCGCCAGGCCGGCGATGAGGAATAGCGGAATCGGGGAGATCGACCATCTGCTGGCCAGCCTTGCGACAAGTCCGAGCCCGAGTACGACGGATCCCAGCTCCACCAGGAGCCTGGCGACCTCGTTCATCGTCTATCCCACGCTCAGGATTTCTTCGACCTGTTCGATTCCTTCGGGTGTGCCGACGACGACCAGCGTGTCTCCAGCCAGCATCTCAAAGCCGGGACCGGGGGCGGGATGGCCCGTATGGCCCCTGATGATCGCCACAACCGAGACTCCGGTCCGCGTCCGGATCCTGGCGTCGCCGATGGTCCGGCTGGCATACTTCGAATCCTCTTCGACGGGAAGCCACCCGATCGCAAGGCCCTCCACCCGTTGCTGGAGGTGGGCGAGGTTCTCGACCACCTCGGAGCCCCCGAGTGCGTCGGAGAGGGCGTGGCTGTCGTCGTCGGTCAGCGCCACGTTGAGGACTGCGACATCGGGATCGGCCGCTGCGCATACATACAGCTCACGCTTCCCGGTGCGATGATGGACCACCCCGACCCGTCTCCCGTCTTCGGTGGAGAACTCGTGTTTTACCCCGACACCGGGGAGGGAGGTTTTGGTGATTTTCGTCATGGGGTTCGGTGGCTTCCTCTCATCGCTCTCCTTATCCTATTGCGGCACCGCCTGATGTGAGATTCACGTCATCGTGTGGCTCCCTGTGACTTCTCGCCGGGCCCTAAAGTGGGCCTCCCAATCAGGAGTCGATGCCGTGAAGATGCCCGAGGAACTCGAGAAGGCTTTCAACGATCAGGTCACGATGGAATTGGCCTCGGCCAATGCCTACCTCCAGATGGCCTCGTACTTCTCACATGAGAACTTTGACGGGATGAAGCGCTGGATGAGAAGCCAGGCGAGTGAGGAACGATCTCACGCTGATTTGTTCCTCGACTTCATCCTCGACCGCGGCGGTGTTGTCACCATCGGTGAGGTCGCAGCTCCCAAATCCGAATTTGCCAACGCCCTGGATGCCTTTGAGACGGCTCTGGCCCAGGAGGAGGCGGTCACCGCCGCCATCCACGACCTGTACCGGATGGCGTCCGACCTGGGTGACCTGTCGAGCTTTCCCTTTCTGCAGAACTTCATCTCCGAACAAAACGAGGAGGAGGCCACAGTCAGTGCGATCGTCGAGCGTCTCCGCCTTGCCGAAGGCGAGTCCGGACCCCTCTTCATTCTCGACAGTGAGCTCGGTGGCAGAGGAGGGTGACGCTCGGGAGTCGGAGGTCGAGTATCCGGCCGATCTGCTCTTCGACCGGTTGCGCGCCCTCGAACTGACGCCCGGCGAGTACGCGGTGTTCGGCAGCGGGCCGATCGCGGTGCGTGGCTTGATCGACACGGTCCGCGATCTGGATGTGATCGTCCGCGGCAAAACCTGGCAGCAGGTCAAGGCCTTGGGCGTGATTGTTATGCAAGGAGAGGACGAAACGGTTGACCTCGGCACCGGGCTCACTTTCGGGAGGTCCTGGCGGTATGGAGTCTTCGACATCGGTGAGCTGATAGATGATGCCGAGACCATCGAAGGTCTCCCCTTTGTCAGGCTCGATGCAGTGATCGAATTCAAAGAGATCGCAGATCGCCCCAAGGACCGTGAGCATCTGAGGCTTCTTCGGGAGTCCGGTCTGGCGTAATTGCGAATAGTTTCCAGTGCCGGGTGGCATGAAGACTCAACTCGATGCCGATTCCTGCCGACAGTTCCAATATGTGTGAATTAGACGCGCCCCGTGAATGAGTCAACGCTCCTCCTGAGCAGCCTCAGTCCCTCGTTCAGTGACGTCGCCGCCCTTCATCCTCACCTTCGCGGTCTCCTGTCCGACCTGACCCTCTCCATCGACGGTACCCCTGATGCCGGGTCGTGGAAGAGGTTCGTTGCCGCGGTCGACCGGGGATATCGGCAGATTGCAGAGACCGGCTTCGACCCGGCACACGGGACTCGCGGGTGGTCTGCCTTCGAGAACCTCTTCCAGATGTCTCCCATCCCGCTCATGGAGCAGGACTACACCCAAGTGGAGATGTGGATGGATTCGCTTCGTGAGAAGGGGATCCGTGAGATCGTTGACTTCCTGGGAGAAGACGTTGAGGCAATCCGGGCCATCGTGCCGAAGATCAGACTGGTGGCGGCCAATCCGGCTGCAATAGAGGCGGTGGGGATACCGCTCTCGCAGTTCAAAGGTCCTATTGACCCCGGGATTGTCAACGAAGGGTCGGTGCCCGGTTGGATATCCCAATTCAATGCCGTTTGGAATCGCATTCCCGTCTCCCGGGTGGCGTTCAAAGCAGCGACAAGGGCGGGGAAGGAGTATGACGCCGAGTCGATTCTCTCGGCTCCGGTGTTGAACGGCGAGCCCGACTTCTCCCGTGCCGTCCTCACCCTCATCGATGTGACCAACCATCGCAACGAGGAACGCCGCATGCTGGAGCTGATCGAGGCGAAAAATTCGTTCCTGGCCTCGTTGAGCCACGAGATCAGGACCCCGTTGACGGCCATCGTTGGGTTCGCCCAACTCCTCGGTGACGAGGAATCTGGGCTGAGCCAGGACGACCAACAACTGATGGTCTCTTCGATCGGCCAACAGGCCCATGAGGTGACCGGTCTGATCGAGGATCTGCTAGTCGTCGCCAGGAATGAGTTGGCCGAGGTCGACATCTTCGAGACAACGGTGAATGTGGTGGACCAGCTCGAACAGACCCTTGAGGCCGGTGGTTCCTTCACCAGTGAGGTGGTCATCGAATGCGACCCCGAGTGTCCCGAGGCGCTCGGTGACCCCGGGCGGATTCGTCAGATCCTGCGCAACCTGTTGACGAATGCTGAGCGATACGGCGGACCCGAGGTGCGGGTCAGGGTGGCTGGCTGCGACGGGAACGTGGTGGTGTCGGTCATGGACAACGGGTCGGGGATACCTGCCGACGACTGGGAGCGGGTCTTCGAGCCTTACCAACGTGCTCATGTGG
>DATKCM010000011.1:0-7634 GCA_035513195.1 Acidimicrobiia bacterium
GTGGAGCTGACGGGATTTGAACCCGTGACCCCCTCGTTGCGAACGAGGTGCTCTGCCAGGCTGAGCTACAGCCCCGTGATGGGAGAACTGGATTCTAGAGCCGGCCGGCGGGATACCCCACCGTGATCAGTTGGCGATGACCTTGATCTGGGGCTCTTCGAAGTCGGGACGTTGACCGGAGACGTGGCTGACCTTGAGACGGTATTGCCGACGCTGTTTCACCTGGGCAAGTGCTGCGATGTAGAGGAACAGCATACCGTCGATGAAGAGATGGATCAGAAGCCATCCCATCGACGATTGAAAGAAAGCCAGTGAAAGCGTGGCAAAGGCGATAGCGACGAGGACGCCCAGAACGATCCTGCGCCTGCCCCTCACCGTGCTGCGGGATTCGGGGACAATCGAGCTGCGAGGGCGCTTCTGCACATCGGCCATGAGGTGGGTGAACCGGTCGAACTCCTCGGCTGAATGCAATGCCGCTTCCCGCCGGTCGCCAAACACTGATGGAAGTAGGTAGATACTCCAAACCGCGGCTATTACCAGCAAGCCAACTATGAGTGGCGTCTCCATTGCTCCTATCAACTCCGTCCGCCGAGAAGAGTAGCGGTCAAAGCCTCTACCTCCAACGATCTAAGAGCGCTCCCACGTCCCGGAGCGACCTCCCGACTTCCTGAGAAGTCGAATGTGTCGTATCTCAACTTGCCTATCCAGTCCTTTGACCATGTCATAAATGGTCAAAGACGCAACAGACACCGCAGTAAGTGCCTCCATCTCAACCCCGGTGCGGCTGTCAGTGCTTACTTTAGCGAGCACCTTGATCCCATGCCCAGTCGGCTCCAGAGAGATCTCGACACCGGAAAGGGGCAAGGGGTGGCATAAGGGGATCAATTCGTGGGTTTTCTTCGCCGCCATGATCCCGGCAATTCTCGACACCGCCGCTGCATCACCCTTGGGCAGATCACCCTGGAAGAAGCTCTCGACCAGGCTCGCCGGCATCACCACCTCTGCTTCCGCCACCGCTTCACGATGGGTGACGGCCTTCTCCCCCACATCGACCATGTGGACCTCGCCTTTGTCGCTCAGGTGCGTCAGCTTCTCAGTCACCGTTCCATCTCCTCGTCTCCGGGTTGCGGAACAACTCGACATCGACACCCTGGCCGGCCCTCAACTCGGCTTCACCTACGGGGATCCTCGCCAGGCCATCTGCGGCTGCCAACGCCGCGAGCATATGTGACCCCTGACCCCCTGAGGGCGTCGCTACCAATCGCCCCCTGTCGTCGATATGGAGCGAGACCCTGACAAACTCGAGGCGTTCCGGATCACTTGCCACTTTCGCACCGGAGATCGCCCTGATCAGAGGCCGGAAGTGAAGCGAGGCACCCTGCATCTCCAACAGCGCCGGCCGCACGAGCTGCTCGAAGGCGACGAACGCTGAGACCGGATTGCCGGGCAGCCCGAAGAAGGGGACTCCGCCGATCTTGCCGAATGCGAAAGGCTTGGCTGGCTTGATCGCAACCCGCCAGAAGTCGATGCTTCCCATGTCGGCGAGAATGTTGCGGACATGGTCATGGTCGCCCATCGAAACCCCTCCTGAGGCGACGATTGCATCGGCTCCGGCCGCCGCTCGCCCGAACGCTGCCCGCAGGGCAACCGGATCATCCCTGATGATCCCCTCGTCCATGACCGTCGAAATCTCTGAGAGCATCGATCGGAGCAATACCCGGTTCGAGTCACGAATCTGGCCGGGCCGGAGGGTCGCTGCCGTCGGTGAGGCAAGCTCGTCGCCGGTCGAAAAGAGGGCGACCCGGGGACGTCGCGCCACGGAGGGGCGGGCAGCGCCGACGGTCGCCAGGACCGCGAGGTGGGTGCTGTGCAGCCTGACCCCGCGGGCAAAGACGGTTGACCCTCGAGGGATGTCGTCGCCGGCGAGCCTCACCGATGCGCCCTTGGCGACCGCCACCTGCACTTTGACGACATCGTCCACCCGTTCGGTGTCCTCGACCCGCACGACTGTGTCAGCACCGGCCGGTATCGGCGCGCCCGTCATGATCTTCATCGCGCATCCCGGTTGGAGGACCTCATCCGACGGGCTGCCGGCCGCGATCTCACCCACCACGCGCAAAAGGGCGCCGTCTCTGGACACGTCGGCCGACTGAACGGCGTATCCGTCCATGGCCGAATTGGGAAAGGGCGGGATTGCTTCCCGTGCTTCGACGTCGGACGCAAGCACCCTCCCGGCAGCGTCGGCAAGCTCAATGGTCTCGGCTCCGGAATGTCGCATCGACGCGAGGACCTCGGCCTGCGCGAGATCGAGGGGTCTCACCGGCCGGCCAGGTCGTCCAGGAATTCCTGGAAATCAGATCCGAACTGGTTGAGGCCCAGCTCGACAGTGGCCTTGAGGAGACCTGCAGGCGTTCCGACGTCGAGAAGGTCGGTGTCAACGACATATCCCCGGAGCCGGCCCCTCGTCCCCAACTCGTGAATGCCGTCGGTCAGCTGAATCTCGTCGAGGGCGCCGGGCTCCGTCTTCTCGAGGATGTCGAATATCTCGGGCGTGAAGACATAGCGCCCGACGAGACCCAGATTCGACGGTGTCCGATCCTTGCCCGGCTTCTCAATGGCTCCCGCCAGGTCGAGGTATCCGTCTTCGATCTCGGAGGCGGGGATGACGAACCCGTACTTGTCGAGCCACTCGTCGCTGTACTCGCGGAGACAGACCACCGAGACCTTCCCATCTCTCGACCCGGCACCCAGTGCCGGAAGGACGTCGTGTCCCGGCCGGACGATATTGTCGGAGAGAAGGCAGAAGAACGACCGGTCACCGACCATCTCCCGTGCCTCCCAGACTGCATGACCCAGCCCCAGCGGCTCCTCCTGGACCGCAGGGCGGATTCGCACATCCTCGAGACCGGGAAGCGGGCCTTCCAGGCTGAAGTGCTGGGAGATCATGTGGCCCGTATCGAGGTCGACAACGACAATCGCCTCCTTGGCTCCCGCCCGGGCGGCTTCTTCGACCCCGTACTGGATGGCTGGACGGTCGACAACACCGAGAAGCGCCTTGGGCACCACCCGCGTCGCTGGGCGCATCCGTGTTCCCCGGCCCGCCGCCGGTATTACCGCAACTTCGATGCTCATGCGGGGACTTTCTGTTCGCTTCCTCGAATCATGCGCCCGATATTGCCACGATGCCGCCAGAGGACGAGAAGGATCATCAGTGCCAGCCAGAGCAGGCCCAATCCTTCGACCCCTTGCCAGATCGCCAGGGGAACCGTGGCGACAGTGAGAATCAGCGAGCCGATGGAGGCGGTTCTTGTCAGTTTGACGATGATCCCCCAAAGAATGGTGCTGGCGATGGCCACCAGCGGCATAACGAAGAGGAGGACCCCGCTGCCGGTGGCAACACCCTTTCCGCCCTTGAATCGGTGGAACACCGGATAACAGTGGCCGACAACGGCGGCGAGCCCGCCGAGGAGGGCCCAATGCACCATCGGGTCGGAAGTCCCCGACGCGACCATCCCCATAGCCGCACCGACAGTGCCCTTGAGTGTGTCCCCGACGAAAACCATGGCCGCGGGGAGCCTGCCCAGGGTTCGGAGGACATTCGAGGCCCCTGGATTCCCGCTCCCTTCCTGATGGATATCGATGCCGTGCATCCGGCCGATAA
Source organism: Acidimicrobiia bacterium (assembly GCA_035513195.1). GTDB lineage: Bacteria > Actinomycetota > Acidimicrobiia > Spongiisociales > ZC4RG35 > MA-ANB-1. Next base: position 3,662 of record DATKCM010000011.1, read on the forward strand.
CCACCGCAAAGTCGATGCTGCCAACGATGTATGCGGCGGCAATGGCGATTGCGAGTGACATCCGATGCAATCATACGCGACGCCCCAGTGGTACTTGGCCCCCGAATCCAGGTACAATTACCCGGCGGTCAACCCTTTCACCCAGGTCGATACACCTTATGCCAACCTACGAATACGTCTGCAAGTCCTGCGGGGAGAACTTCGAAGTCTTCCAGTCTTTCAGCGCGCGCCCCCTGAAAAAGCACGGGGAAGGTTGCGGTGGTGGGCTACAGAAGATCTTCCATGCTCGTGGCGTCACCTTCAAAGGGTCCGGCTTTTACAAGACCGATTCCCGGGTCTCCTCCGGCTCGAACGGCAAGAGCGACAAGAGCGACAAGAGTGACAAGGCGAGTACTACCAAATCCGAGAACGGCAAGTCGGACGCCAAGACCAAGACCTCCTCGTCGAAGGAATCTTCGAGCTCCAGTTCGTCGAAGGAATCTTCGAGCACCAGTTCGTCCAAGGACTGAATCCCTGGTGCCCGACCACCAACGCATGCCGCGTTGCACGACAGACCACTAGTGGCCCGTCGCAGAAACACAGACCACTAGCCTCATCCCTCCCACTCGCATAACTTGAGGGTGTGATCTGGCTACAAGGCCCGCAGTGGATCCGGTGGACAATCGCGATCATCATCGCTCTCGCCGCAATCTGGACCGAGTTCCGGGGTGACGCCTCGGTGGAACATCCATTCGCCGTCGAGATGATCACGCTTGGTGCTGTCATCACCGATCAGGTCATCGAAATGCGCCAGGTTCCCCGCGGGTTGCTCCCGGCTGTTGAGGAGTTCGGTTTTGCTGCGAGGACCTTCCATCCCGGCGAGCCGATAACCCCTGCGGGAGTCACCACCGACGAGATCTCCCCGACCTCGGGCTGGTGGGCTCTGGACATCGCAGTGCCCCGCACCGCAAAACCGGGCGATCCCGTGCAGCTGGTGCTCATCGACACCGGGATGGTGATCGCCGGCACCGTTCGTGCAGTGGCCGACAGCGACCCGCTTGCCAGCGGGCTCGGGTCGGTGGCAATACCTCCTGAACACGCCGCCGCCGCCGCTTCGGCCTCGGCCAATGGCCGGGTAGTGGTACTCCTGTCGGCGGGATGACAACTACCGTGCACCCGTGCTTGCAGCCATCATCTGGGGCCTCATCCAGGGCCTGACCGAGTTCCTCCCCGTCTCGTCGTCGGGACACCTGGTTGTGATACCGGCGATGCTTTCCAAGCTCGGTTTCGAGATCGACCAACCCGACCTTGCCATCACTGCGGTGCTCCATCTCGGGACACTTGTGGCCGTCCTTGCCTATTTCCGCTCTGACATTCTCAAGGTGCTGCGCTTCCGCTCGGACGCGGAGGGTCGGAAGATTGGACTCCTGGTAGGTCTCGGCACGATACCGGCCCTGGTCGGGCTCCCCCTCAGGGACACGATCGATACCTTCCAGGATTCGGCAACGAATGTCGGCCTCGCCTTGGTGGCCACCGGGTTGATTCTCCTCGCCGGCCAGGCGCTTGCGACCGGGGACCGAACCCTGGGTCAGGGGAGGATTCCCGATGCGGTTGTCGTCGGGATCGCCCAAATGTTCGCTTTGGTACCGGGGATATCGCGCTCGGGCATCACCATCGCCGCCGGGAATGGCCGGCGGTTCTTACCCGCCGAGGCTGCCAGGTTCTCCTTTCTCCTCGGGATTCCCGCAATCGCCGGCGGCGGACTTTCGCAGCTCTTCGAGATCTCGGGGTCGGAAGCGACAGGTTCCGAACTCGTCCTCGGGACCCTGGTGGCCGCCATTTCGGGATATGCCGCGATTGCCCTTCTCCTTGCAGCGCTGCGCCGGGTCGGCCTTGTCCCATTCGCCGTCTATTGCTTCGCAATCGGGGCCCTCGCCATCACCTGGCTTTGAAAGTCCTACTGCGAATAGTTCGACGACATCCTGATCGTCTCTGCGATATGGACATTGACCAGGGCGGGGAGGCCCGACTCCCTGGCCCGTTCCAGCGCGGGCCTGATCTCAGTCGGGTCGTCCACGAACTCGCCGTAACCCCCGAGACCCTTGACCATCTCGTGATACGGCCGGACGCCGAGATCGGCCGCAACCAGGCGATCGGGAAAGGCCATCCGGTGAAATGTCTTTATGTTCGACCAGACACCATCGTTGCCGATGACGCCGATGATGGGGAGACCGAGACGGACCATCGTGTCGTACTCCATCCCGTTGAACCCGAAGCCACCGTCACCAAACACGACTCCGACGGTCTTGTCGGGATGCGCAACAGCTGCGGCGATGGCGTAGGGGGCACCGGTGCCAAGGGTTCCGAACGGCCCCGGGTCGAGAACATGACCCGGATGTGACACCTGAAGCCAGCGCGCCGTCGTGGAGACGATGTCACCTCCGTCAACGGCAACGATCGACTCCGGCCCGAAGAACTCGGAAACCTCCCTGGCGAATCGCTGCGGCATCACCGGGGATGAGTCGTCCTCGGACTCCTTCAGAGCAGCGTCTGTCCGCTCCCGCTCGATATCCATGATTTCCTTGGTCCACACCGGGACATCGGAACGACCGATCCGGTGGCCTACGTCGACGAGTTGGGACACAACAGAGAGAGGGTCGGCGACCACCCCCAGGTGTGCGGCGCGGTTCCACCCCACCTTGAGGGGGTCGGCATCGACCTGGATCACCGTGGCCTCGCGTGAAATCTTCTCTCCATACGAAGTGCGGAAGTCCCAGTCGACTCCGAGGGCCAGCACCACGTCGGCGCCAGCCATCGCCTGGGAGCGGGCATGGTTTCCCAGGAACTGGTGACCGTAAGGCAACGAGCCGCGGGCCCGGCTGTTGACGAAGGTGGGGGCCTTGAGGATCTCGGACAGCTCACGGAGACGGTTCTCCTCCCCGGGTCGCGCACCGGCGCCGGCGAAAAGCATCACCCTCTCCGCGCCGTTCAGTGTTTCGACGATCGACTCGAGAGTTGTGTTGTCCGCCCCTGCAGTGGAGTTCGCCCGATAAGAGTCGGGGAATCTCACCGCGGTCTCCTCGACCATGTCGAATTGGACATCCATCGGTATATCGAGGAAGGCGGGACCACCCCGGCCTGAAAAGGCGTGGCGGGCAGCAGTGGCGATGTAGTCGGCGAGACGATCGACCTGCCAGGCGGTCGCGGCCCATTTGGTGATCGAATGGAACATCCGTGTGTGATCCATCTCCTGGAGCCCGCCCTTCAACTCCTGTCGGATCATGTGCCGGCCGCCGATAACGAGCATTGGAGTATTGCCATAGAAGGCGGTTGCCACCCCGGTGATGGTGTCGGTGACCCCGGGCCCGGCAGTAACTGCCGCAACACCGAGCTTCCCGGTCAGCCTGGTGTAGGCCTCGGCGGCGTGAGCGGCCGTCTGCTCATGTCGCACATCCACAACCCGGATCCCCTCCTGCACACACCCGTCGAGGATGGGAACTATGTGACCACCGGTCAGGGTGAAGATGGCGTCGACGCCCTCCGCTTTGAGTGCCCGGGCAACGATCTGGCCTCCGTGTATCTGCGCCATGACCCGACGCTATTCGAGTAGGGCGGCCAAACCCAAGTGGACGCCAGGATCGAGGTCGCCGACCCGCCTGATCGCAAGCAAGGCCCCGGAGGCGAAAGAGTCGTATGAGGTCGACATGTGTTCGATCGAGAGGACTTCGCCGGCGTTCGACATCGCCACCTCCTGTTGGGAGATGAGGCCCGGTAGGCGAAGGGAATGAACCCGGACGCCGCTCACGTCGGCCCCGCGCGCCCCGGCCACCAGTTCCTCAGAGCCTTCTGCAGACGAAGTCCCGCTTGCGGCCACACCGATCGCCGTGGCCAGCGAGGTGCCGGACGGAGCATCTGGCTTCGTCGAATGATGACGCTCGATGATCTCAACAGCCTCGAAGTAGCGTGAAGCGGTGCGGGCGAACTCCATCATCAG
>DATKCM010000012.1:0-22660 GCA_035513195.1 Acidimicrobiia bacterium
CCACTCGTTGATGGTCGGGTTTGACGGACTGGGTGACCAGCGATAGACGCCGGTGCCTTCAACGAACACGGCGTCCTGCACCAGCCACCCGTCGACGTAGATCTCTGCGTCGTACCCGACTCTTAGGTCGATCTCGATTCCGGTCTGAACCGGCACCAGGTCACCCGGCTGCGGATGGATGGCTTCGATCGGCCCCGGGAGCACCACTGGATCCCCACCGCCACCGAGTGCGAAACCGAAGGCAACCGCGGCGACAAGGACCAGCCCGAGTCCGATATAGATGTAACGGTAAGGCACCGGCTGAAACGGTAGTGGTCTGTCGCCACAAGTATTTAAGCGACGGGACACTCTGGTTGTATTGTCGGATTGTGGAGAAACTGAGGTCCAGACTCCAAGAGATCTTCGCGCGGGGTAAATGGATCGTTGCGGTTCAAGCGGCGGTGAGCGCCGGGCCCATGAAAGAGCTGCTCTCGGACTGGGGTTCGGAGCCGCTGGTTGTCGCCTCGAACGAGGGCACTGGTGAAGTTCCTGAAGGCGAGATCATCTACACGCGATCAGGCGGCAACACCATTGTTGAAAGCATCAGGGAATTCTTTGCTGCTGTCGAGCAACCGAGTCCAGAGGTGCAGGCGGCAGTGGACAGGTTTGACCCGGAGGGTTCCGCCCGGGTTCTCTCGGAGCCATTCGCGACCGCCCGGACCATGATGGGACGTCGCACCTTCGGGGTGCGCCGGCCCCGGTGGTCGGCATGGGAGGACAAGATGCGGGTCGACCGCCTCTGGGACGACCTCGAGATCCCGCACGCCCCATACCGCATTGTCAACCCCGTCGATGCGCCGGACGCGGCGCGAGAGCTGGAGACCGAGTTCGGCACGGTGTGGGTCGCGGACAATTCCGGGGGCTGGCACGGCGGAGGCGATTACGTGAAGTGGGTCTCAGGAGCAGACGAATACGAAGAGGCAGTGGAGTGGTTCAAGGAGCGAGCGCGGCACGTGCGGGTCATGCCCTTCCTCGAGGGGCTACCGGCCTCAATTCACGGATGGGCGACGGACTCGGGCATAGCGGTTTTCCTGCCCGTCGAGATATTGACACTCCGGCATGCTGATCGTTCCGGCTTTGTGTACGCGGGGGTCTCAACACTGTGGAATGCCACTGAGCAGGCAACTGAAGAAATGCGCAGGGTCGCAATGAGCGTGGGTGAGGCCTTGTCGGAACGGGACGGCTATCGCGGTCCGTACGGCATCGATGGCGTGCTGACCGCCGATGGGTTCCGCCCCACCGAGCTGAATCCCCGGATGAGCGCCGGTGCAGGCGTCCAGCTCGGTTCGGTCGATCTCCCGCTGGGTTTATTGATGCGTTGCGAGATCGAGGGCTTGGTCGAGGTGGACCACAGATGGCTGGAGAATGCCGCCATCAGCCAGCGAAAGCCGAGAATTCACCTGGGGAAGATGATCGACAGGGAAGTCCGCGATTCGATGATTCTGCAGCGAACGGCCGGCGGTGGACTGATCGAAGGCGCCGATGGTGCGGAGGCGATCGGAAAGCTGGTAGCCGGCCCATCGACAATCGGCTCTTACATATTCGGCGAGTTCGACGTGGAAAGAGTCGGCATCGGGAAAACCGTGGGCTCCCTCGCTGCTGACGCTCTCAACCTGGCGTCAGAAAAGTGGGACCTCGGCCTTCCTGGACTGGTGGCAGCCGGGGAACGCACTAATTCTCGTGAAGGACGGTATTGAGGCCGCCCCATGATCCGGATCTGGGGAGCGCTTCGACCGCGCCGCTGACCGAGTTTCGCCGGAACAGCATGTCCGACACCCCTGACATCTCCCTACCTTTGGCCGTCTTCCCGTCGGGGAGCGTGACCACGGTTCCGGCCGTCAGGTAGAGGCCGGCTTCGACGACACTGTTGTCACCGAGCGAAATCCCCACGCCCGAGTTGGCTCCCAGAAGACATCCCTTACCGATGGAGATCACCTCCGAGCCGCCACCCGAAAGCGTGCCCATGATCGAGGCGCCTCCCCCGACGTCGCTGCCATCACCCACGAGGACACCAGCGCTGATCCTTCCCTCGACCATCGACGCACCGAGCGTGCCCGCATTGAAGTTGACAAATCCCTCGTGCATAACGGTTGTTCCCTCGCCGAGATATGCCCCGAGTCGCACCCTGCTCGCATCAGCGATCCTCACCCCGGACGGAACCACAAAGTCGGTCATCCTCGGGAACTTGTCGACGCCGTCAACGTTGAGGTAGTGGCCACGAGCGGCTGCGGCTGCCTTAACCGCACCGAAGTCGACGATGGCGCACGGCCCGAGGTTCGTCCAGACAGCATTATTGAGGACACCGAATATGCCGTCGACGTTGATATCGTGAGGCCGGAACACCCTGTGGCTCAGCAGGTGGAGTCGCAGGTAGGCGTCGGCGGGGCTCTCCGGAGCAGAGTCGACATTGATCGTGGTCTCGATCACATTTCGGACGACCAGGGTGCCCTCGTCGTCGCCAGCCATCGAATCGAGGTCGATCTCCTCGTTGTTCCCCGTGGGGTCCGGATACCAGACAGCGAGGGTGTCTTCACCTGCAATGGTCGCCAAACCACTGGCCGTAATCGATGTGCTCACGACCGGGAGCGTAGTGGGTCGTGTTAGCTTCCCCTACTGATGGATTCCCTGGTTGACACACTCGCCTGGTTGGTCGGCATTCCCTCGCCCACGGGTCAGGAGGAAGCAATCTGTCGTGCCATTTCTGATCGGCTGTCGACCCACCCAGCGCGGGTGATCCAGCAGTCGGTCGTCGTTGGTGATCCGGCTCCGGGCAAGGTCCTTCTCGTCGGGCACATGGACACTGTCCCGCTCCAGGGCGAGACCGGAGTGCGTATCGACAGTGATCGACTCTACGGTCTCGGCGCCACTGACATGAAGGGCGGGGTCGCTGTGATGATCCACCTGATCGAAGCTCTGGGCACGGAAAGGCTGGTCGGAGTTTTCTATGCCGGAGAGGAAGGCCCGATTGTCGAAAACCAGCTCGGTCCCATCCTCGACACAGTTCATGGGCTGACTGAGGCGCGGGCCGGAATCGTGCTCGAACCCTCGAACCGGGAGCTCCAGGCAGGATGCAACGGTGTGATCAACGCCACCGTGTCTTTCATCGGAGAGCCCGCTCATTCCGCCCGACCCTGGCTGGGGGTTAACGCCGTGACCAAAGCCGGGCCCTTCCTGACAGAGATCGGCAGGCGCGAGCCTCAGGATCGTGAGATCGGCGGCCTGGTGTTCACGGAGGTCATGTCGGTGACCCGTGCCAGCGGAGGAATTGCGAACAACGTGGTTCCGGGCCGCTTCGACCTCAATATCAACTATCGGTTCGCCCCCGATCGGAGTCTCGACGAGGCAGAGCTGGTTTTGCGGCAGGTTTGTGATCAGGCGGACGCCGTCGACATCACTGACCGCGCCCCGGCGGCGATGCCGGAGGTCGACAATCCGCTCTTCGACACGCTCATGAAGGCATCTGGAGCCCCGGTCACTGTGAAGCAGGGTTGGACCGACGTCGCCCAACTCGCTGCCCGGGGCATTCCGGCCGTCAACTTCGGTCCTGGTGAGACCGACCTCGCCCACAAGCCCGGTGAGTCGGTTCGGATCGACGACCTCACCTGGGCTTTCGAATCCTTACGCGCCGTCCTCTCCTAACCGTTCTGTGTCGATCGGGGCGAGGACGTGGTGTCTCAAATCGACACAGAAGGATATTGGGACGGCCTATGGCTAGGGGTTCCTTAGACTCCCGGTTTCATGCCTGTCGAAATTGATATTGCCCATGTTGCCCGGCTTGCCCGGCTTGGCCTTTCCGACTCCGAGCTGGAACACTACCGCGGCCAACTCGCGGTGATCCTCGAGCATGCCGCACGCGTCCAGGAGCTAGAGGGCGATCCCGAGGTCGATGTCACCCATCCGCTGGGAATTGTCAACGCCTTCCGGCCCGACGAGGTGCGTCCATCACTCGATCGTGACGAAGTTCTCGATCAGGCGCCAGATGCAAAAGACGGGTACTTCGTTGTGCCTCCCGCCATGGAGTTGTGATGGAAGGCCTCACCATCGCAACCGCGGGCGAGCGGCTCCGCGACGGGTCCTTGAAGGCGGTCGACCTTTTGGCCGGCGTTCTCAAGACGGCCGCTGACACCGAGGCGCAGATACACGCATATCTGAACATCGACCGTTCGGGCGCCGGGGAAGCCGCTGAGAGGGCTGACAACGAACTCGCTGCCGGCGTCGACCGTGGCCCGCTCCATGGGATTCCGGTGGCCCTGAAGGACAACATGATGACGAGGGGACTGGAGACCACGGCATCGTCGCAGATCCTGGCCGGATACGTGCCTCCTTACGATGCGACGGTTGTGAGCCGCCTTCGCGAGGGTGGGGCCGTGATCGTCGGAAAGACCAATCTCGACGAGTTCGCCATGGGCTCGTCCACGGAGAATTCGGCGTACGGACCGACGTACAACCCGTGGGACATAAATCGGATACCGGGCGGTTCATCTGGAGGCTCGGCAGCGGCCGTGGCGGCCGGTTCTGCGCTGGTCGGGCTCGGCTCCGACACCGGAGGCTCAATCCGCCAACCTGCCTCCCTGACGGGGGTGGTGGGGATGAAGCCGACATACGGAACCGTTAGCCGGTACGGGTTGATCGCATTCGCGTCGTCGCTCGATCAGATCGGACCTCTGAGCCGCACGGTTGAAGACTCGGCTCTCACCCTCGAGACGATATGGGGCCATGACCCGCTGGATGCGACCTCATATCGGGGCTACTACCCGGATCTCTTCTCCGGAATCGGGGACGGCGTCGATGGGCTCAAAGTTGGTGTGGTCAAGGAGCTTGCAGGCGAGGGCTACGAGCCCGAAGTCCACGAACACGTCTCTTCAATGGTGGAGCGACTGAGGTCCTCAGGAGCGGAGGTCGTTGAAGTCAGCCTTCCGACGTTCGACATCGCGCTCTCCGCTTACTACCTGATCGCGCCGGCGGAGTGCTCGGCCAACCTGGCTCGCTTCGATGGGATTCGCTACGGATTGAGGGTGGAGGGCGAGACCGCAGAGGAGATGATGTCACGCACCCGCGCTTCGGGGTTCGGTCCCGAGGTGATCCGCCGCATCCTGCTCGGCACATATGCGCTCTCTGCCGGTTACTACGACGCCTTCTATGGTCAGGCACAGCGGGTCCGTTCCGCGATCCGCGACGACTTCGCCCGGGCCTATCAACAGGTCGATGTACTCGTTTCGCCGACCAGCCCGACCGTGGCGTTCGAGGCCGGAGAGCGCACCGCCGATCCGCTGTCGATGTATCTCTCCGACATCTGCACGATTCCCTGCAATCTCTCCGGTGACCCGGCGATCTCGGTGCCGATCGGGCTCGATTCACGCAGGCTGCCGATCGGATTCCAGGTGATGGCGCCGGCCCTCGGAGAGCCGATGTTGTACCGGGTCGCTTCGGCGGTCGAAAGCCTTGCGGGCTTCGACGCCCGCCCCACCATTGAGATGGTCGCCACATGATCTGGGAAAGCGTGATCGGGATTGAGGTTCACGTCGAGCTGGCAACCCGCTCCAAGATGTTCTGTGGCTGTGCCGTCGGCTTTGGTGATGAGCCCAACACCAACATCTGCCCGACATGCCTGGGGTTACCCGGTGCTCTCCCCGTCCCCAACGAGGCGGCACTGGAGTCGATCATGGCGATTGGGATGGCCCTCAACTGCACGGTCGCACCCACCTCGGTCTTCCACAGGAAGAATTATTTCTATGCGGACCTTCCCAAGAACTACCAGATTTCTCAGTTCGACGTCCCGATCTGCATCGAAGGTCATCTCGATGTAACCGTTGGAGACGCCACGCGCACGGTGGGCATCGAGCGGGCACACATGGAAGAGGACACCGGCAAGTCGACTCACGTAAGTGTCGGCGGCCGCATCCACGCGGCGAGTTCGACACTGCTCGACTTCAACCGTTCCGGAGTGCCCCTGGTTGAGATCGTGTCGAAACCGGAGATCCACTCGGCTGCCGAGGCCCGGGCCTACGCCCAGAGCCTGCGCTCGGTGGTGGCCGAGTTGGGCGTCTCCGATGCCCGGCTTGAAGAAGGCTCGATCAGGTTCGACGCCAATGTCTCTGTGCGCTCCGAAGGCCAGGAAGCGCTCGGGACAAAGGTTGAAGTGAAGAACATGAACTCCTTCCGCTCACTGGAACGCGCGGTGCAATACGAAATCGACCGCCAGATAGAGCTGATCGAGTCCTCCGGCACCGTGGTTCAGGAAACCCGGCACTGGGATGAGGATGCCGGAGTCACCCGGTCGATGAGAACCAAGGAAGGCTCTTCGGACTACCGGTACTTCGCCGAGCCCGACCTGGTGCCCATGAGGATGGATGAAGAGTGGGTGGAGAGAATCAGGGCCACCCTGCCCGAGCTTCCGGCGGACCGCATCGAGCGATACGTAGCCTCCGGTCTCGACGCCGGGTTGGCCGCAGTGCTTTCCAGGTCGGACTTCCCGATGCGAGCGCTTTATGAGTCGGCGGTTTCCGAGGGGGCGGATGCGCGTTCGGCGGCCAATTGGGTAACCGGTGAGGTGACGGCCTGGCTGCGGCGCGAGGATCGCGCTGACGCTGGCGACTTGCTGACCGGTCGCCAGCTGGCGGAGCTGATCGATCTGATCGATCAGGGGACGGTGTCGAGTTCAGCAGCGAAGGATGTCCTCGACGGTGTTCTCTCCGGCGAGGGCGACCCGGGAGCAGTCGCCAGGAGTCGCGACCTGCTTCAGATTTCCGACACGGCAGCAATCGAGGAAGCGGTGGATACCGTTCTCGCCGACAACCCCGATGCCCTGGAGTCCCTGCGCTCCGGTGAGACAAAGGTCCTCGGGTTTCTCGTCGGTCAGGTGATGAAAGCCACGCAGGGCAAGGCAGATCCCAGGCTTGTCAACGAGGTCATCAGGGCGCGCGGCGGCGACTGAAGTATCGTCACAGCGATGGAGTTTCTCGGTGAGGTCGTCAGCGATGCCTTCGCTGCCTTCTCGGACTTCGGCCCGGAATTGCTCGAAGTCATCGGGCTAACTCTGGTGGTATCCGGCGTCTCGACCGTCCTCGGAGTGATTCTTGGTGTTCCTCTCGGGACCATGCTCGCGCTGGAGCGATTTCCCGGCTCGGGCCTTCTCCGCACGTTCGTCAACGTTGGCATGGGCGTACCCCCGGTCCTGGTCGGCTTGGGGGTTCTCCTCGTCTTCTGGAGCGCCGGCCCGCTCGGTTCTCTGGGTCTCGTCTTCACGCCGGCTGCGATGGTCGTTGCTCAGGTGGTCCTTGCCATCCCCGTGGCAGCGGGGGTTACCAGAGGAGCGGTGGGCGGTCTGGCGCCGGAGGTGATCCGGGAGATCAGGGCGCTCCACCTGCCCGCGACGATGCGCTATCGGCTCGCGATTGGCGAAGCGCGTGCCGGGGTCGCTGCAGCGGTGGTGGCGGCTTTCGGAAGGGTTATCTCCGAGGTCGGAGCCGTGTTGATAGTGGGAGGAAATATCCTGGGCGAGACCAGGGTGTTGACCACCCTCATCGTTCAGGAGTCGAGGCAGGCACGGTTCGGAATCGCCATCGCCGCCGGAATGGTCCTGCTCGCCATCAGTCTCCTAGTCAATCTCTCGCTGGGAAGGCTCCATCGTCCTCTCGGAGTGGGGATGTGAATTTCAATATCACGATTCCGGAGGACGGCAGTCGTTTGGACATCTCCGGCCTCGAACTTTCGGCCGGAAGGACGTCCGTCATCTTCGGTCCCAATGGTGCCGGTAAGACCACGCTGATCGAGTATCTGTCTAGCGGAGAGGGGCTGGGCGCCTCGGGCAGGACCAGTTATCTCCAGCAGCGTCCCCACATGTTCCGGGGGACGGCAGGCTTCAACCTGGGCCTGGGTCTGGATGCGGAGGCCACCGCATCGGCGAGGCAACTCGCCGGCAGGCTCGGCGTAGCCACAAAGCTCGAACAGAATGCGCCATCGCTTTCGGGCGGGGAGAAGCACCGGCTCGCACTGGCCAGGGTTCTGGCCACACCTGCGGATTGGGTGCTTCTGGATGAGCCGATGGCGCCCCTCGACTTTGCCGAGCGCCCCGACATTCTGACGCTGTTGGCCGGTGTGCTGGATGAACGCTCGGCGGTTGTGGTCACACACGACATCAACGTCGTCGCGGCCCTCGCCGACCATCTCGTGATTCTGGACCGGGGTCGGATCATCGATCAGGGGGAGGCATCGCGTGTATTGGGTTCCCCTTCAGTCGTCCGTTCGGCCGAGATCCTCGGGAAGGCAAACCTGATCAGCGGGATAGCCGAGTCGACAGGGGGTCTTTGTGTGCTCAAGACGGGCGACGTTCACATCACCGGTGTCGGCAGCGTCGACGGCCCCGGCCGCGCCCTATTCGGTGCCGAGGCGGTGACTCTGCGCCTTGCCCGATCCGGTCACGACTTGTCGAACCGCAATACCTGGATCGGGAGGGTCGAGTTGATTTCCCACCAGGGTCGATTGGTCGAGGTTGTCGTCGATATCGGAGTGAGAATTGTTGCCGCGGTGACCCCCGGGGCCCTCGTGGACCTCGGTATCGAGCCCGGGGTCGACGTCGGAGTCGCGGTCAAAGCGGCGGCCATCACCATCGTTTCGACATGAGACGCTGGCTGGGGATCCTGTGTGTTCTGGCAGTTGCCGCCGGGTGCGGCGCCGGGTCCTCCGACCGGGTGGTGTTGGCGGCGGGAACCACCTTGGTGGACTCGGGACTGATTGATGCGGTAGTGGCGGAGTACGAGGCTCGACACCCCGGGGTCGAGGTGTCGGTAGTGGCCGAACCAACATCTCTTGCCCTTGAATTGGGCCGGCGTGGGGCTGCTGACTTGCTGATCGTTCATGCGCCGGATCTAGAAGTCGCTTTTGTCGATGACGGATACGCCTTCCAATCCCGCCCTTTCGCTGAGTCGCGATACGTGCTTGTGGGCCCTCCGGATGCTGGCAGTCCGATCCGGGGCGCACCCGTCGTCGAAGCCTTCGAGGCGATTGCCTCCGCAGGTGAGACCTTTGTCAGCCGGGGCGATATGTCGGGCACGCATGAGCGAGAGTTGAGCATCTGGATGGCCGCCGGCCTGGATCCCACATCCGAGCCCTGGTATCTCGAGAGCGGGCAAGGGATGGGCCAGACGTTGCTCATCGCTGACCAGCGGGCGGGCCTCGCTCTGTCCGAGTTAGGGGCATTCCTCCAATCGGAGACCACGCTGTCTCTTGTCGACTACCAGGTCACAGGCGACCAGCTGGTGAATCCGTATACGGCCTACGTCGTGCGCGACGGCGGCAACCGCCCGGGGGCGCTTGAATTGCTGGAGTGGCTTGGCTCTCCGGATGGAGCTTCGGCAATCACCGAGGTGAACTTACGCCTGTTCGGCGAAATCGTTTATCAACCTGTCACCGAGTAGACGTCTCCTCTGCTTAGCTTTAGGGGAGACATGTACCGACACACAAAGATCATCGCCACGATGGGTCCGGCCGTGGCCGATGCCGAATCGGTTGACGCCATGGTTGCCGCAGGAATGGACGTCGCCAGACTCAACTTCTCCCACGGCGACCATGAGTTACACCGCAGTTTCGTGGGCTGGGTCCGTGATGCCGCCAAACGCCATTCGAGGTCGGTGGCGATACTCCAGGACATTCAGGGCCCGAAACTCAGAGTCGGGACCTTCGTCGGCGGACCCGTCCACCTAAAGGCGGGAGCCGAAGTAGGGCTGTCGACGAGCGGTGACGAAGGATCTGCTCAGATCATCCCCGTCGCCTACCCGCGACTGGTTGAGGACGTGGCGGTAGGAGATCGAGTCCTCCTCGCGGATGGGCTGATCGCCCTGAGGGTGACAGGGGTCAAAGACGAAATGCTCTTGGCCGAAGTGGTACAGGGCGGCGACCTATCGGATCACAAAGGTGTGGCTTTCCCGGACAGCAATCTCACTGTCGACACCGTCACCGAGAAGGACGAGCGCGACCTGGAGTTCGGCAAGGGTTTGGGCGTGGAGTACGTAGCCGCATCCTTCGTGCGGAGCGGAGAGGACGTGACCACGGTGAAACAGCTGTGTGGCGACGTTCCCATCATCTCCAAAATCGAGCTGGCGCAGGCATACGATCACCTCGACTCGATCCTCGCCGTCTCTGAGGGCGTGATGGTTGCCCGCGGCGATCTCGGGGTTCAGCTTCCGCTGCAGAGACTTCCACTGATACAGAATGACATCCTGAAACGCGCGAATGCTGCGGGCAGGATATCGATAACCGCGACCGAGATGCTCGAGTCGATGATCCACAGTCCCCGCCCGACGAGGGCGGAGGTGACGGATGTGGCCAATGCGGTGTTCGGTGGCACCGACGCCGTGATGCTGTCCGGGGAGACAGCGGTGGGCTCGTTCCCGATACGTGCCATCGAAGAGATGGCATTGATTTGCTATGAGACTGAGAAGGGCACCCTCTCCGCACGCGGAGACCACCCTGTCCCGTTTGTCGGTGACGGGAACACGGTGGCCTCGGCGGTTGCGCAGGCGGCCACCGAGGTTGCGGTGAATGTGAACGCCGGGATGATCGTTGCCTTCACTGAATCCGGCAACACCGCCCGCCTCATTTCAAAGTACCGGCCCGAAGTGCCGATCAATGCCTTCACCCCGAACCCGATCACCGAGCGAAGAATGGCCCTCTTCTGGGGCGTCGAGCCCCACCCCCTCGACCGCCGCACATACACAGATCAGGAGATGGCTGCGGCCTCTCGCTATCTCGAGTCACAGGAGATCGCCAAACGGGGCGACCGTGTCGTGATGGTGGCGGGGGTACCTCCCGGCAGGCAGGCCTCGACCAACCTGGTCAAGGTCCACGAGATCGGTGAGGATTCAGGTGGGATGGGATCGTGAAGTAACATCCCGTTCCGCATGGGACAAACCGTAGAAATCCGGAGTGTCGCCGTAATGGGCGACCTCCTTCTCATCGACACCGACCGGAGCCTTACCGGACAGGATGGCCAGGCAATCACACCGGACCATCCGGGGGCCGCGGTGCCCGGCCGGTTGGCGGAAAGGCTATTCGATCTCGGAGTGGGGATCGACCATGTCTACGTCCTCCAGAACACCGTCTCGGTGCGTAAACCCGGCGGTTGGGACGAAGCGACAACGTCTCTGGTCAAAGACGAAACCGAAGGATTCCTCCGGTTCTACCAACCCGATACCATCGGCTGATCAGGGTTTTCGGAGTCTCCGAATCAACCCGTTTCGCCGGTTGTTACTGTCGTCGTCGGGGTCGTGGTTGTGGTCGGCGGAGTCGTGGTCGTGGGACAGGTCTCAGTCGACTCGGGGATCATGCAGGGATGCACCTCGTACACGGCGAACCTAGCTGCGTAACGCACCACCCACTCCTGTGACTCCACTTCGACCTCGTTGACCAGGATCCTTCTGATGACGGTGACGCTCCAGCCGTCCCGCTCGGATTGCAGAGTATTTGTGGTTTCGGGGCTCAACTCCGGGTTCGGCTCGTATCTGGGCGCTCCCGGTTGGGTGACCCCAAAAGGATCTGACACGGTTCCTTTAACGTGTCTAGCGTTGGGCCCGCCTTCCTGGTCGGCCCAGACGTTGAGGTTGCCGCCACTTTGCTGCCCTTTGAGGGTTCGACCGTCGTTGTCACCGAAGAAGCGGATGGTGATCGACGTGTCCGAAGATCTGGTGTCGATGAGAATGGCGTGGTCCCGGTTGTTCCTGAATTTGAGGTCGGGCGTCCTCCAGTTGAGGGTGGCTTCGATACCTTCCGGGTAGCGGTTGAAGTAGTACGAGTGCGCCCGGTGCTCGACGTCTTCGTATCCCCCCCAAAACACAGCGTTGTAGAAGGTAGTGGCGAACTGGCTCACGCCGCCTCCGATGGTGTCCTCGAACTCACCGGCGACAATTGTCCCCGCCGGCAGGTATCCCTTTTCCTCGGTTCGCTGTCCGACGTGATCGTTGAGGCTGAAGGTCTGACCGGGTAGGACCAGGGTCAAATCGACGTCACGGGCCATCTGCTGGATATTGGTAACGCGTGCTGCGCAGCAGTCGAAGTAGGTGCTGAACTGGGAGACGAGGTGGTTGACGTTGAGGCTTTCGAGGTAGGCGGTGGTGACATCCGGTTCCGCCCCCTCGACGAGGGGGAGAACACCCGTTCTCGTGGCCGATATCCCTGCCTGAAAGAGGCGGGCGGCCGTCTCGACCTCGTCGATCTCGGTGCCGTTGGAGCCGGGGATTATCGAAATGGCATCGCCGTCGATATCGAATTCGGCGTTTATTGGCTGCAGCTCGAATTCGGATCTGATGGTATCGAGGAATTCGTCGACCACCGCGGGGTCGAAGCCAAGTTCGATTCGCGCCGGCGCCTCGGTGAACGTGGTGGCGATGAATGCCTTCTTCAGCTCACCGGAGTCCACGGTCAGCGTGGTTCCCTCGTGGGTCATCAAGATTGGAGCCGAGAGGAGCTGCTGTGCAATCGCGAGGGCTTCGTCAACCTGCGCCGGCGTCAGTGCGGGTTGGATGATGCGGGTGTCGATGACGCCAACTGTCGGGCTCGTTTCGAGCATGATCCGGAGGATCTCAGCCTCTGCCTGGTCTCTCAGAATCCCGGTCCCGGTGGCCGGATATACCGCGGTCGGCTCGTTTTCGATGAGGACGATGCTGCCCGGGACAGTGGGCTGGGCGATGACACTTGTCTCCCATTCGGTGAGAACTATGCCGACAAGCTCGGATTCGACAGTCCCGAGCAGGGTGATCGTATGGTCTGCCAATATGTGCGTGAACCACCACCAGAACTCACCAAAAGGGTTACCGCTCCGGCCAAGTTCCATGGCCGTTCCGACTATCGCGTTTTCGTCGATGTCGAAACCAACCTCCGCCGGAGGGAGCTGGACGGTCGCCCCCTCGATCGTGAACACCGCCGTCCTGGTTTGAAACGCCTCTTCAACCTGGACCATTGTGCCGAGAGCGGTATCGCGGTCGAGTCCTCCGAGCTCGGTGTCGGCCACCTCCACGCGTCCCATCACTTCACCTCGGGACACGAGGCGGGTGACCCCGTATGCGAACAGGAACAACAGAACCACGCCGATAGTGAGTGTCACGGACGCGGTTCTAGGCGATTTTCGGAACGAGAGGTAGTCGTGCATTGGGCGGGAGGACCCGGACCGAGCCGGGTAGGCCAACGATGGTAACCCGGCCCGGTCTGTTTGCTGAATCGGGGGCATCTAGAGTTCCGACGTGACAGATGTCGAAATAGTTCCCTCCTGTGCAGGAGAAGACGTCCGGATTTCGGCTACTTCATACCTTGCGTACAAGCAGTGCCCGGCCCGTGCCGATGCCCGTTTTCAGGGCCATTTCGGAACCGCGTCGCGCTCCTCGTTCATCGGGAGTCTCGCCCATCAGGTATTCCGCAGGCACCTCGTCACCGGTCCAATCGGTGACTCCGAATTCGACCAGGCGTGCCGCGAGGAGATCGGCGGCTCGCAACGTCTCAACAACTCAATGCGGGACCTCGGTCTGAAACCATCCGAGCTCAATGGTGTCTTCGAAGAAGTCCGCGCCCTCTATCAGCGGTTTGTCAGATTCCCCCAGGAGGGCTTTGAGGGAGCCGAGATTGCGTTTGCAATTGATGCCGCCACGGGAGTTGAACTGATAGGTCAGGTCGATGCTGTCTATCGGGAAGACCTCGGGGGATACCGGCTGGTGGACTGGAAGACTGGAGAGCTGGGGGAGGCCAAGGAGCAGATGGGCTTCTATGCGTTGCTCTGGCTGCTTGACCGCGAGGAGTTGCCTGCTTCGATCGAGGCCATCTCGGTCAAGACGGGAGAGCGGTTCAGCTCGGTCCCTTCAACCAAAGACGTTGTCAAAACTGCCGGGGACGTGACGCATATGGTGGATGATCTGCGCACGCATTGGTCCTCGGGTGAGGATTTTGAGCGCCGGGGAGGACCCTGGTGCCGCCACTGCCCGATCCTCGAGGGATGCAGCGAAGGGGAGTCGACGGTTTCTCTTCTCAAGGACTCGGGCTGATGGAAGTGGTGCGCTCCCGTTGCCGGGGAGCGCACCAACTCTCAACCGGTGCTCAGCAGCAGCTTCCGCCGCCACAGCAACCGGGGTCGATTTCGCGAAGTGACATCAATTCCTCCTTTCGAATAGATTGATGAACTTCGATGTATTGAACTATGTCAATGTATCGACTAATGTCAATATGACTATGGAGTTTTGTTGCACACCTTTGTTTGATGGAGTGGTTGATCGTGCTGCCGCCGATGACATGGCATCGACTTTTGCGGCCCTGGGAGATCCTGTGCGCCTTCGGATCGTCTCGATGCTTGCTGCCGCGCCGGAAGGGACGGCCTGCGGTTGTGACCTGGAGTCTCCTCTCGGGTTGAGCCAGCCAACTGTGTCGCATCACTTGAGGATCCTTCGTGAAGCCGGGCTGGTCGAAGGGGAGCGCCAGGGCAGATGGGTCCACTACCGGGTCGTCCCTGAGCGCCTCGAAGATCTGCGTTCCGCCCTTTCGACCGGCGCCCTGGTCAGTCAGCGATAGCTGAGCGAAACGCCGAGAAGAGCGGCTCCTGGTGGTCAGCGTCCATTCGTTCCGGATGCCACTGCACCCCGAGAGCCCACCAGCCGCCATTGCACCGGGCCGCCTCGATCAGGCCGTCGTCGGTGCGTCCCTCGACGATCAAGGCAGGGGATAGCTCTTCGATTCCCTGGTGATGGAGTGAGTTCGTCTTGATTTCGGTCGTTCCGAAGGCGCTCGCGAGCAGTGAACCGGGTTCGAAATGCACCGGATGACGCTGGCGGTTGAGAGTATCGGGGTCGGAGTCCTGCGATATCGGCTCATGAACCGTGCCGGCTTTCGTCACCTCTTGATTCAGGGTCCCGCCCAACGCAACGTTTAGCAACTGGATGCCCCTGCATATCGCCAGGACTGGTTTGTTCTGTTCTCGGGCTGCTTGGACCAGGGCGATCTCGAAGCGATCCACTTCCTGGCTGTGCCCTTTCGAGCCGTCCGGTGTCGCGCCGTAGGTCTCAGGGTCGACGTCGTCGCCACCCGACAGCACAAGGCCGTCGACCGTGCCCACCAGGCGTGCGGCATTTGCCGGATCCTGGCCGTTGGGGAAAATGACCGGTGTCATCCCTGCGTTGATGACTGCGCTGGCGTAGTAGTCGGACAGGGTATGGAGGAGTTCCCGGCCCAGGAAGGTGTCGAGTTCCCTTCTCCATGCAGTGATCCCGACCAGCGGGTTGCTCAATTCTCCAACTCCGATTCGTAGTGTTTTGCGCCGGGACCCTGTGGTGCCCTGACGCCGCGGAACTCCCAGTCGCCACCCAACGCCGTTGAGAGTACCTCCTCTGATTCGCTGGGCTGCGCTCCCACATTCTCACCTATGGGAGTTGGTCCGGCGACGATCGTGTTGGTCAAGGCACCGAGCCCTTCGACTTCAACGGTTACCACATCACCAGGTTCGACCGGACGGGAGCCGGCGGGGGTCCCCGAGAGGATGACGTCACCGGGGAGAAGGGTGATCGTGCGCGCCAGGTCGGCTACCAGGTAGTGCATGTCCCATTCCATCTCGTCGGTGTTTCCGTCCTGGGCGGTCCGCCCGTTGACGAGGGTCCGAATCTGCTTCGAGGCGAAGTCCCACTCAGTGACCAGTCCCGGCCCCAGTGGGCAGAGGGTGTCAGACCCCTTCACCCTGAGCATCGAGCCGGCGTCGGTATCCCGGAAGTCGTGGAGCCCGTAGTCGTTGGCGATGGTGTAGCCGGCGATGACAGACCCAGCCTCCTCCGGCTCGACGTTGCGAACGGTTTTACCGATGACAATTGCGATTTCGCCCTCGAAGTTGAGGTACTTGCACCGCTCTGGCCTGACCACCGCGCCGCGGTGAGAGTTGAGAGCTGTCGTCGGCTTGTGGAAGTAGGTGGGCGCCGGAGGGAGTCGGGTCATGAACTCCTCGACCCGGCTCCGGTAGTTGAGGTGACAGGCCAGGATCTTGGACGGCTCGACCGGAGGCAAATGGACCGCCTCACTGGCGCCGATAACACGCCCGTCCGGGGAGACGAGAGCGTCGCCCTCGCGGCGCACCCTGGTCACGACGCCATCGAGGATGATCCTCCGGTATTCAGTCACAAAAGCCTCGGTACGTCAGCTTCAAATTACGATTATGTTCGCTTCCTAACGATCTCATGGCAACCAACGTACTCCACGAAGACCGCGGCGACCCATATGCCGATATCACTTCGCATGACACCTACCTGCGGGGCTTCCCCCATGCCGCCTTTGAACGGCTGCGCATGGAGGACCCGGTGGCATGGGTCACAGAGTCCGATGGCTCCGGTTTTTGGGCTGTGACCACGCACAACGACGTTGTCGAGGTCAGCCGCGACTTCAAGAGGTTCTCGGCGGCCCGCGGGATCCGAATCGAACAGATGTCGGATGACGAACTGGAGGCGCGGCGCACGATGATGGAGTTCGACCCTCCCGAACATACCCGCCTCCGTCGGCTTGTCTCCCAGGGGTTCTCTCCCAAGGTCGTTGCCACCTACGAGAATGCATTCCGTAAGCTGGCCGGGACAGTCCTCGACTCGGTCCTGCCCCTGGGTGAGTTCGACTTCGTCACTGAGATCGCCCGCGAGCTTCCGATCCGGCTGCTGTGCCGGCTGCTTGGAGTCCCCGAGTCGGATGCGGGGAAGCTGGTCGCCTGGGGGGATCAGATGATCTCCAACGCCGACCCCGAATACACCCCGGTGATCATCGACAAGGTCGATACCGAGGAGTACCGCCTGTTGCCGTTCCGCTCGCCAGCGGCGCTCGAGGTGTTCAGATATGCCGAGCAAGCTGCGCTCGAACGTCGTGACAACCCCCGGGACGACATAATCACCGACTTGCTAACGGCGGAGCCTGACGGCCAACCCTTGACCGACCTCGAATTCAAGAACTTCTTCACGTTGATGATGGTGGCGGGAAACGAGACCACAAGACACACCATCAGCCACGGCTTGGTCTACCTCGCCAACCACCCTGACCAGTTCGCCGAGTGGCATGCCGACCCGTCTGCGATGTCGGAAGTCGCGACCGAGGAGATCCTGCGTGCCTCGGCTGTGACCATGCACTTTCGGAGGACGGTCGTCGAAGACACCGAGATCAGAGGTGTCCCGGTCAAGGCGGGTGACCGTGTCGTGTTGTGGTATACGTCGGCGAACTACGACGAAGATGTCTTTGTTGATCCCTTCACCCTCGACCTCAAACGCTCCCCGAACAACCACGTGACTTTTGGCACCGGTCGCCATGTTTGTCTTGGTGCGGCTCTCGCCCGTCTCGAAGTGAGGGTCGTATTCGAGGAGCTGCTTTCCCGTATCGACAGCGTCGAGATTCTCGCCGAGCCCGACCGGCTCCGGAGCAACTTCATATCGGGGATCAAGCACCTGCCGGTGCGTTTCGAAGCCGCCTGAATCGGATTGTTTTCCGCTAACCGATCAGAGTCTTCTCGATGAGGTCGATGGCGTGGTCGACGTGCTCCGCCGTCGTTCTCCGGTTGAGGATCGCCATCCGGAGGATGAATCTCTCACCGACGTCGGTGGAGCTGAGATGGACCACACGGTCGTCGTTGACCCGAGCCATTGCCTCACGGCCGGTGTCATCATCGTCGAAGCCGAACGCGACGATGGAGAGATCGGGCTTCCAGGGTGCGTTCACACCGTCGAGTTTCCTGACACGCTCGTATGCGTGTTCGGCAAGGTCGAGAGAGTCATTCAAAGCGTCGCGAAACGGTGCGATCCCGTGAAGGTGGAGCGGGAGCCATACCGGCAGGCCGCGAAATGGGCGGGAGAGCTCGGGCCCGAGGGATGAGATGTCACGGAGCCCCTGGTGAACCTCGTCGTGATTCAGATAGTCGCCGCGCCCATAGTTGGCGTCGATCAGGTGGTTCTGCTGCCTGACGACCAGAGCACCCACCCCGAACGGGATCGACAGCCCCTTGTGCGGGTCGAGGGCAATCGAGTCGGAGTTCTCGATGCCTGACAACGTCTGGTGTCCGCGCTCGGTGATCTGGAAGAAGCCCCCGTACGCGGCGTCGGTATGCAGCCAGAGGTTGTGTTCGGCGGCCACTCGCGAGACGGCACTGAGGTCGTCGACGGTTCCGGTATCGGTGGTGCCGGCAGACCCGATGACGAGAAACGGTCGCATCCCCCTCTCGCGGTCTTCGACGATCATTCGTTCGAGGTCATCGGTCCTCATCCGGAGGTCGTCGTCGACCGGCACGTCTCTGATCTGGTCGTTGCGGAACCCGGCGATACGCGCTGCCTTGGCCACCGAGTGGTGGGTATGGGTCGTGACGTAGAGGGCGCCGTCGTCGAATCTTTCCCCGAGTCGGTTGACTCTCGCTGCAACAATGCCGGTCAGATTCGCCGTGGAGCCACCGGAGAGAAGGATTGCGGCCGCCGAGTCACCGAGATCGAACAGGGAGGCGGTCCAATCGGTCACGCCGGTTTCCAGTGCAGTCATGCCCGGAGCCGCTCCAGCCACACCGGTATATCGGTTGAGGCCGGCGGCGATCATGTCGGCCAATGCCGCCGAGTAGAGGCCCCCGTTCGGGATGTACGACATATGTCCGCCAGACCGGTGGACAATGCCTGCCTGACCGGCGAGGTCGAGAGTCTGGAGGACATCGCTCATCGGGCGACCCTCCTCCCCAGGCGGGGCCATCAGGCTCAAGATCTGGTCATCAGTGAGAGGGTGTCCGGCTGCTTCGGTGTCGGATGTTCGGGAGAACCAATCTTCCACGAACTTATCGGCCTGGGAGTTGAGATCCGATCGCGCGGCGGCGTCCGGCTCCAGAGGTATCGACATGGGGGTCAAGATAGCGATTTCCCGCGACCACGCTCAGTTAGGAGCCCGTTGAACAATGCATGTCACCCACATTGACGACCATGCATCACCACTCGCTGCGTTCTCGGCCCCGCCATTCCGGCCCGAGGAGTGGCGAAACCTCGGCCTTGCGATTGGCGCGCCTGGCCGCCAATCTGTGCAACGGCATCATCCAACGGACTCCCAGTCGCCCAAACCCTCTACGATCTGTGGCGCGAATTGAGGAGAAAGTGCCCGAAGAGTACGAACGTCTGCGCTTGCTGTGGCCCGACCACCTCGGGCTGGCCCGCGGTAAGTACCTCCCTCGCGACTCTCGGAGCCATACCGGACACAGCATCGCCCTGTTCACCCTCGGCTTCGATCGTGAAATGACCCCGCACGACGGCGGGATGTTCTGGAAGGGGCTGCCCGACCTCGAAGCTGAGTTCGACTGGGAAAACGCCCGGCCGGGTTGGGAGCCTAACACCAAGGTAATCATCCCCGAGATCACACGTGAGGGAGCACCGGTCCCGCTGGCACCACGCAACCTTCTCAAGTCGGCGATCGAGGCATGGGAGCCCCACGGCTTCACCCCGATGGTGGGCATCGAGACCGAGGCATTTCTCTTCGAGCCTGACGGCGCAGGTGGCTGGCGGCCGATCACAACGCCCGGGGCCTACGTTTATGGGACCGGCACCGCGGTCGACCCTCACGGCATCATCGACGAGATCATGCACAAGGCACATGAGGCGGGATTGCCCCTGGAGACGGTGAACAGCGAGTACGACAACGGACAGTTCGAGCTGACCCTCTCTTATCGAGATGCACTGGCAGCGGCCGACGATGCCTTCCTCTTCAAAGTGATGGCCAAAGAGGTTGCCACCAGGATGGGATACCTCCTCACTTTTATGGGCAAGCCGATCAACGGGCGAGGTGGGAATGGTTTGCACATAAACCTCTCCATGGCCGACGACTCCGGGAACAACCTCCTCGTTGACTCAGAGGCTGACGACGGTTTGAGCGATCTGGCTCGGTCCCTGATTGCGGGGATGCTTAAACACCATGTGGGGATGGCCGGCCTCCTCGCCCCGACCGTGAACGCCTACAAACGTCTCAAACCGGGCTCTTTGTGCGGATACTGGGCCAACTGGGGCTACGACCATCGTGGGGTCACGGTTCGGGTGCCACCGGGGCGGGGTAGTGCGACCCGACTGGAGCACAGGGTCGGAGACGGTTCGGTGACTCCCCACCAGGCGGTTGCCACCATCCTCACTGCGGCCCGCCTCGGATACGAGAAGGGTTACGAGCTCCCGGAGGTGGAGACCCTCGATTGCATCGAAAACGCCTCCACCGACGTGGTGATCCCTGCGACGCTCAGCGATGCTCTCGATGCGCTCGAAGCCGACACCGATCTAATCGAGGCGCTGTCGCCGGCGTTCGTCGACGGCTATCTCACCGTGAAGCGGGCGGAATGGGAGCGTTACAACAGCTGGACGACAGATTGGGAGATCTCGGAGTATCTCCCCTTTCTGTGATGCAGGGATTCCTGTTCCCCAAGTCCCCTTCGGGCAACGCTTCGCTGATCCCGCCCCCGCCGTGGCATTACTCGGGGGAGATGATCACTGTCGAGTACCGCACCGATCCAAAGCGTGTTGCCGAATTGCTCCCTGACGGTGTCGATCCTGCCCCCGACGACCCGGGGGCGGTGGCCGTGATCTGGGCCGACTGGCAGAGCTGCGGTGATACCTTCGAGGAGATCCTCGACCCGGTCCGTGCCCAGTACAAGGAGTGTTTCGTGGTGGTCCGGGGATTCTGGGAGGACCAGGTGTGGAGCCGCTGCGCATACATCTGGGTCGATAAGGATTTTGCCCTGGTCCGGGGCTATCACCAGGGCTACCCGAAGAAGCTGGGGGAGATCTGGATGACCCGACCGGTGACTGTGGGACGCGCCGGGCCGCGGCTGGAAGCTGGCGGCCGCCTCGGCGCTACGTTATCGGCCGGCGGCCGCCGATTGGCTGAAGCGATTGTCACCCTCCGGGAACCAGCTGATGCCCCCGGGTTCGTCAACGGGCACGCCATGCTCCACAACCGGGTCTGGCCGACGATCGAATCCGACGGCACCAACTCGATGGACGAACTGGTCACCATGAGGGGTTACGACGCCGAGGTCGCCGATGTCTGGGCCGGTGACGCCGAGATCGAACTGTTCGATTCACCAACAGAAGACCTGTCACTACTCCGGGAAGCCGAGATCATCGGGGGCTTCTACCACAAGGTGGGGGTCTCCTGGAAAGCGGGGACGACTCTACGGAGCTAGCGGCTGCGTGGGCGGGCTTTCTCTGTCCTTTGTATCCATGATTCTGACTCGAGTGGTGTGGTGGGGAGGGTGCTCCCCTAGGGTTTGGTTCGGCCCGTGGTTGCGGGCACCTCCTGTAAGGCTTGGTCTAACCGGTTTTGGGTGTCTTGTTGGTGGGTGAGGGTGTGGTGGTAGCGGCAGAGGAGGCAGAGGTTTTCGAGGGTGGTTTCGCCTCCGTCGGCCCAGTGGATGATGTGGTGGACGTCGCACCAAGCTGCTTCCCGGCCGCATCCTGGCCAGACACAGTGGCGGTCCCGGGCGATCACGGCTCGTCGTAGCGCCGGGGTGATTACCCGGGTTTTGCGTCCGAGGTCGAGGATTTCTGAGTTGGGGCCGAACACGATCCGGGTCAGGGAACAGTCACAGGCGGTCTGGCGGATGGTTTCGACGGGGAGCACCTGTCCGCTGGTGGTTTCGTGGAGCCCTCCCGGTTCGGCTTGTAGGGCATCGAGGTCGATGTGGATGTTGAGGTGTGGTTTCTCCCCGCCGCTGGTGGTGGTGTTGGTGGTTTCAAGGAAACTGGTGGCGAGGTCGCCGAGGGCGTCGTGGCGGCGTTGGGTCGCCGACCTTGTATCACCGATGGCGGGAGGCGGCAACAACGTGTCGATAGCGGTTCTCAGGGTTTCGCCTGCCAACCCGGTCATCAGAAAACGTCCTGTGATCATCCCGTTGGGTTGGGTGGAGAACTCGAAGCTGCGCCGCTCCATCTGGGTTGCCAGCTCTAATTCGATTCCGGCCGGGTCGACACTGTGTTTCCAGTAATCCAATGTCCGGCGGGTTTGGTCGGGGGTTTCCCCGGCGATATCGATCAACACCTGTTCCGCCGTCTCATACTTGTCCGGCATTTGACAGGAGATGTCGAAGAGTTGTTGCGCCTGGTCGGTGGACAACTGGCCGAAACGCCACGCCGCCAGTGTCGCCACATGCCTCCCCGCAGCTCGGGCGGAGCGGACCAGTCGTTTCGCCCGACCCCCCGACATCCGACAGGCTTCTTTAAGGAACGAAATGGTGGAGGGGTGGCCGAACACGTTATGGCCATCACGTTCGTCGAATTCGGAGAGAACCACCATCCGGTTCTGTTCCAGCCGGGACACCTCGGATTCGATACCCACCAGCCAAGAAGCCAGAGTATCGGTCGACACCGATCCCACATCGTCTGGTTGAAGCCGCAGGCGGGGAAGAGACCTAGCGGGAATCCCTTCCCGTCTCATACTGATCAACGTACAAAGAGGGTGTGACAAAAACCCGAAGATCACGTCAAATCACGAGAATTTTCTAGTATTTCTTTGAAAACTCTTGTTGCCAGGCCGCAGGTGCTCTGCCGCCCTACAGCTCCAGGATTGGCATTTCGTGGGTGTCCTCGATCTTGGTGCCGGGGACAAGCAGGACGGGGAGATGGGACTTGTCGATGACCCG
>DATKCM010000013.1:0-11232 GCA_035513195.1 Acidimicrobiia bacterium
CCGAACACCCAATGCTTCGGCTCGAGTTCTTCAAGAATCCAAGATTCAGCGCGGCGAGCGGTGCCATAACCATGGTCTTCTTTGCCATGTTCGGAACCGTTTTCCTGTTGACCCAGCATCTCCAGTTTGTTCTCGGATTCACACCTCTGGAAGCGGGGATCAGGGTGATGCCGGTGGCGACGATGATCATTGCCGCTCCCCTGGCGGCCCGAATCGTCGAGAAGGTCGGGACCAAGATCGTGGTGACGCTCGGTTTGACCACAGTGGCGATTGCGATGGGTTGGCTGGCGACGATTGACATCAACTCCGGCTACGGCCACATTGCCCTTACCCTTTCGCTGTTGGGCCTCGGGATGGGCTCGGCCATGGCTCCGGCCACCGAGTCAATCATGGGCTCGTTGCCGCTGGCCAAGGCTGGAGTTGGCTCGGCAATGAATGACACCACACGTCAGATCGGTGGCGCGCTAGGCGTCGCCATCCTCGGCAGCATCCTGGCGTCTTCATACGGCACCGCAATGGAGCCTGTCGTGCAGGGCCTCCCGCCTCAGGCTGCTGAGATCGCCGGAGACTCCGTCGGCGGTGCGATCAGGGTGGCAGGGGAGATCGGTGAAGCCGGAGCATCCCTGGTGGCCGCAGCGAACCAGGCTTTCATTGATGCGATGTCGTCAGCGGTTTGGGTGGCGGCGGGTATCGCCCTGCTCGGGGCAGCTCTCACCTGGCTGTACCTGCCGGCGCACGCGTTGACCCCGGACGACAAGAGGCACCTTTATCGGGAGGATCAAGCCCAGCAATCGTCGGAGTCCCTTTGACAACGGCCAAAGGCCCGGGTCGGCCCCGCGACCAGGCCGTAGAGCAGAAGGTGGTCGATGCTACTTTCGATCTACTCAACGAGAACGGCTTTGCTGGGCTGAGCATCGAGGCGATTTCCGTGCGGGCCGGCGTCAGTAAAGCCGCCATCTATCGGAGGTGGGATTCGAAGGACGAGCTCCTCGTCGATGCCATGGCCAGCGTCATCGAGACAGTGGAGATCGGCGAGACCGGAGATATCCGCAATGACCTGGTGGCCGCACTGCGCAGCATGCAGCTCTTCATCTGCGACACCCGGGCCGGAGAGGTGTTTCCCTGGTTGGTCGGAGAAATAGCGTCGCGCAGCGAAGTGGGGCTGAGGTACGGCGCGGTGATTTCGAGGAGGCGCGAGCTGCTCTTTGGTCTCGTGCAGAGGGCGGTGCAGCGAGGTGACCTCAATGCTGACCTCGATATCCCGACTGCCCTCGACATGCTCTCGGGGGCGATGATCCTGAGAAAGATCACCGGTCTCGGTTTCCCCGACAACGGCCCCGAAAACCTTGTCAACACTCTCCTGGAAGGTTGGGTCAGCGGGGACTCATGAGTCGCCGCGCATGAGCGCGGCCCGGGCGTGGGCTTCCAGGCCCTCCAGGCGGGCGAGGAGGGCGGCGTCGGACGCGGTGGGGCTGGCGTCGTCGATGCGGAGCCAGGTCGGGGTGCGGAGGAAGGCAAACACCGAGAGTCCGGACTGGAACCTCGCTCCACCACCTGTAGGTAGGACATGGTTGGGGCCCACTCCGTAGTCGGCGAGCGCCTCTGCACTGGCATCGCCGATGAAGAGGGACCCATAGGCGGTGAGCTGTTTCGCCACCTCTTCGGGGTCGGCTACATGGAGGGCGAGATGCTCGGGGGCGAGATGCTCCGAGATGGAGACTGCGTCGTCGATCGAATCGACGGCCACGGCAAACCCTCGGGAGAGGGCGGACCGTGCCACAGAAGCAGTGGGGAGGTCTTCCAGCTGGTGGGACAGCTCGAGCTGGACCGCATCGAGAAGTGCGGTGTCGGTGGCGACCAGGATCGGCTCGGCCATCGGGTCGTGCTCGGCCTGGGCGAGGAGATCGGCAGCGACCAGGACCGGGTCTGCGTTGCGCTCGGCGATGACGACGATCTCCGAAGGGCCGGCAAGCCCGTCGATCCCGATCTCGCCGTAGAGGTGCTTCTTGGCCGCCGTAACCCAGGCGTTGCCCGGGCCGACCACCATGTCGCAGGCCGGCGAGACGGTGCCGAAGGCGAGGGCGGCAATCGCCTGGGCTCCACCGATCGTGATCAGGCCATCGGCACCGGCGATCCCCGCCGCGGCGAGCGTGACAGGCGTTGGCCTCGGCGAGGCGATCCAGACTTGTTCCACTCCGGCGACCCGGGCCGGGATGACGGTCATCAGCACCGAGGAGGGGAGCGGGTGTCTCCCTCCCGGGGCGTACGCTCCGACGCTGCGAACCGGGATGAGGCTGTGGCCGGCCCGGCCGCCGTCAACGGCGACGTCGATGGCCACCAGCGCACCGAGTTGGGCAGTGGCGAAGTTTCGCACCCGGTCTGCAACGCGTTCGAGCAGGTTGCGGGTCTCGCCGTTGATGTCGTCGACTGCGCCGAGCAAGTCGGACCGGTCGAGGACGATTGCTTGGCCTTCTCTGATGTCACCGAAGCCCTCCGAGTAGCGGCGGAGGGCGTCTTCGCCTTCGGAGCGGACGGTTTCGACGATATCCGCTGCCTGCCGCAGGATCTCAGCCGACACCGGAGAGCGGCGCTCCCGGACGACATCCGCGGCCGACTTCACCGGGAGCGGCCCACTCATTGGCCGCTCCTCTCCATAGGACGGCGGGTGACCCGGCGCTCCCGGATGTCGAGCTCGGCCTCGATCTGGCTTACACCCACACCCGCCGACGCCGCCTTGACCAGGGCAAAGTAGATGAGGTCAGCCGCCTCGTGGACGACGTCCTCGGGAGATGATGCCTGGACCAGTTCCACGGCCTCCTCGGACAACTTTGCCGCCAGCAGCTCGGGATCTTCCAACAGCTTCGCTGTATTGGAGGCCTGGGGCGGGTCGGCGGCGAGGGCGGCAAGACGTCTTCCCAGCCGGGTAATCCCCGCATCTTCGCCCCAGCACGACATCGACCCGGTGTGGCAGAAGCCCGGGGGTGACTGCCGGACCGTGAAGCGGAGGGTGTCGCGGTCACAGTCGAGGTCGATCTTCACCACCTCCTGGCCCGCTCCTGAAGTGGCGCCCTTCTCCCATAGGCCTCTTTTCCGGCTGTGGTAGACGCCAGCCCCTGATTCGAGGGTGGCAGAGACGCTGTCGAGGTTGGAGTAGACGAGGCCGAGGGCAGTTCCCGCTTCGTCGACGACGACTGTGGGCCAGAGACCGTCGGGCCGGTCCGAGGTCATCGGGGCGGTCAGAGCCGCGGCAAGACCGAGCTCCCCGGAGTACAGGGCCATGCCCACCTGGGCGTCGGCCCCGATCACATCGAGGGCGGCGATCTCTGCGGCAGTGGTGATCCCCCCGGCCACGGTGATCCTCGTGTCCGGAGCGGCTTCAACGACCGATCTGGCACGGGTGAGGTCGGTTCCGCCGAGACGGCCCTCGAGCTCGACGAAAGTGACCAGGATCCCACCACAGTGAGGGGCAAGTTGGGCGACGCGGTCCAGCAGGCTGTCGCCGGTGTCCCGGCGCCAGCCGTGGGAGAGCACCGAGCCGTCCCGGGAGTCGATGGCAGCGATGACCCGGTCGCGGGGAAGTGACGAGAGCAGCTCTGGATCGGCGGCGGTGCCGATCACCACCCGGGCCGCGCCACGGTCGAGCCAGTCACGAGCAGTATCCAGGTCTCTGATCCCCCCGCCGACCCGGATATCGGCGAGGCGGCACATCTCGGAGATGAGCCCGGTGTTGTCGCCGTCGCCGCGGGCGGCGTCGATGTCGACAACCGCCACCTCGCCACACCTGGAGAAACGCTCCAACCAGGCGAAAGGGTCGCCACCGTCGATTCGCTCCTCTTCGCCGCCGACCAGCTGTACTGCCCTGCCGCCGACGATGTCGATGGAGGGGATCAACATGGCCGCACCTCGATCCCGCCTGCGAGCATCTCGGCTTTGATCCTGTCGACGGTGGTCCGGTTGGTGTGGAGCATCGAGGCGATCAGCACCGCAGATGCGCCGGCGTTCACGCCGTCGATCAGGTCGGACGCATCTGCCGCTCCACCGGAGGCGATCACCGGGACCCTGACCCGGCTGGATACCGCCGAGACCAGTTCGAGGTCGTAGCCGAGGTTGGTCCCATCGCGGTCCCAGCTGGTGAGGAGGATCTCACCGGCTCCCGACTCGGTGGCGGTTGCGGCCCACGCCGCCGCGCCCAGGGGAGTGGACTCGGTCCCGCTCCGCACCACTACCGACCATCCCGCATCGTTGCGGGCGGCATCGATGGCGAGCACGGTGCACTGCGACCCAAAACGGTCTGCCATCTCGGTGATCAGCCCGGGGCGGGCAACAGCTGCGGTATTGATGCCGACTTTGTCAGCGCCGGCGTCGAGCAACCGCGCCGCGTCATCTGCCGTCCGCACCCCTCCGCCGACCGTGAGCGGGATGGAGAGACGGTCCCGAACCCGGCGCACCGTCACCAGGCTGTGGGCACGACCCTCGGGAGTGGCAGAAACGTCGAGGAGGACGATTTCGTCGGCCCCCTGGTCCTGATAGAGCTCTGCGCGGGTGGCCGGATCGCCCATATCGGTCAGGTTCTGGAACTTGACGCCTTTGACGATTCTCCCGTCACGGATGTCGAGACAGGGGACCACTCTTGTGACCGGCCTCACGCCGCGGCTCCAGTGGCAACGAGCCACCGCTGCAGGAGGTCAGACCCCCACGGCCCGGACAACTCGGGGTGGAACTGGCAGGCGAGAACCCCATCGCGCTCCAGGGCCGCCACAAACGGCTTTCCGTAGGTTGCGGTGGAGCTTGCCCAGCCGTCGGGCGCTTCTGTGAGCCTGTAGGAATTGGCGAAATAGGCCCACCCCGGCTCGATGAGGCGTGAAGCCGGGTCCGGCATCACCTGGCTCCATGCGAGCTGGGGAACGATTAGGTATTCGTCGAAGCGGGAGATCGGCCCCTCGACCGCACCGAGGCCGGCGGCACCGGGAGATTCCTCGCTGGAGGAGGCGAGGATTTGCATCCCCACGCAGACCGCAAGGGTCGGCATGCCCGCAGCGACGCGTCGGCGCAGGGCGTCGGTCAGGCCGGTCGCTTCGAGACGATCGGCGGCGGAGCCGAACGTGCCCACCCCGGGGAGCACCACCCTGTCGGCGGTGTCCACTTCCTCAGCCGCCCGCGCCGGAGCCAGATCGACACCAAGCCTTCGGAAGGCAGCCAGCACCGAGGCGAGGTTTGCAGTGCCGGTGGGGACGATCACGTTCCGGGCCGTCACAGGACTCCCTTCGTGCTGGGCACTCCACCGGCCCCGCTCCGGGCGATCGCGGTCCGGAGGGCAAGTGCGGTTGCCTTGAAGGAGGCCTCGGCCTTGTGGTGGTCGTTGTCGCCGCGGAGCACGTCGATGTGCAGGGCCATGCGCCCGCTGATGGCGAGCGAGCGGAAGAAGTGGGTGATGTTCTCGGTGGCAACATCCCCGATTCGCTCCCGTGCGAAGTCGAGGTTCACCTCGGGCCACCCCCGCCCGGAGAGGTCGACTGCGGCGCGGGCCAGCGACTCGTCGAGCGGGGCGTAGGCGCTGCCGAATCGGACGATGCCCGCCCGGTCGCCGAGCGCACGGTCGAAGGCTTCGGCGATGGTGATGGCACAGTCTTCAACGGTGTGGTGGTCGTCCACGTCCGTGTCACCGCGGGCCGAGATCTCGAGATCGATCCCGGAATGCTTCGACAGAGCGGTGAGCATGTGATCGAGGAACCCGAGGCCGGTGTCGACGTCCGACACCCCTGACCCGTCGAGGTCGAGAGACCCGGTGATCTCCACCTCCGAGGTTTTGCGGCTGAGTTCTTGTCTCCTGGTCATTTGTTCAACTCCATGCTTTCGTATCGAGTGCCGAGGCGAGTGCGCCGGCAAGGCGGTCGTATTCGTCGGAATTGCCGGGCAGGGTGATCCGGATCGAGTTCTCCAGGCCCGGACGGTCGGGGAAGACCCGGACGGCGATTCCGGCGTCAGCCAGGCGGGCCACAATCGACTGCGGGTCGGGAGCCTCGAAGTAGACGAAGTTGCCCTGGGAGGGAATCGGGTCGAAGCCCTGGCTCCGTAAGCAATCGGCGAGCAACCGGCGCTCACGTTTCACCTCACGGATATAGGTGTCGACTCCGTGGTTGGAGCTGATCCGCGCAGAGGCGACCGCCAGCGAGAACCGGGACACCGGATAGGGATTTCCGAAGGCGGAGATCCGCTGGACCAGCTCTGCCCCTCCCATGAGGTACCCGACCCGGAGCCCGGCCAGTCCCCACGCTTTGGACAGTGTTCGGATCATCAGCACGTTAGGAAGGGAGAGAGCGGTCCCCGTGATGTCGATATCCGCGAATTCGGTATAGGCGCCGTCGAGGACCACGTATTCGAACGCCCCGGAAAGCGAGGTCAGGTCTTCGGCGTCGATTACCTCACCCGTCGGGTTATTGGGCGAGACGACCACACATGTCGATCCCGGCGAAGCCACACCCGTCATCGCGTCGACAGGAAAAGCACCGCCCTTCCACGGCACCTCGACCAGATCGGGTTGGTGCAACCCCGCGTACCGGGTGACCATCTCGAAAGTCGGCGTGGTGGTCACTGTTCGCGTCCCGGGCGGGATCAGAGCAGCGCAGCACCGGAACAGGGCGTCGTCGCCGCCGGCAGTCACCAGGACCCGCTCCGGAGATACCCTGCGCAGGTCTGCAATTCCGGAGCGCAGCTCTGTCGAGTCGGGGTAGCGATTGGCGGTGCCATCAGCGATGGCGACCCTGGCCAGCAGCTCGGGATCGACCGGCCTGCCTTCGTTGCGGGACAGGTCGAGATCGATGTCGTCGCTCAGTACGGGAGGTTGGTATGGCTGGCTCATGGGACGATCTGCTCAAGTCGGGAGACAACGATGTCCGTGGCGCCGCGTTCTTTGAGCAGCGGAATCAGGTCGGGGAGGGCAAGCCGTGGGACTGCTGCCTTTACCGCCAGCCCGGAGTCGCCGTGGAGGGACGCGATTGTCGGTTCTCTCATCCGGGGGAGGATCTCGATCACCGCCTCGAGGAACTCACCGGCTACGTTCAATTCGATCATCGCCCGGGTCCGCGCGTCGAGAACCGACTTGAGTGAGATGACCAGGCTCTCGATCTTCGTCTTGGCCCCCGGGCGGTCGAGGGCGCCTTTGCTCGCATAGAGCCGCGTCGAGGACTGCATCAGCTCGTCGATCACTTCCAGCCCGTTGGCGGCGAGGGTCGATCCGGTGGCGGTGTTGTCGATGATCACGTCGGCGTCTTCGGGAGGGAAGACCTCGGTGGCGCCGTATGAGCGGACAAATACTGCATCGAGACCGTTGTCGGCGATCCAGCGTCTGGTCAGTTGCTCGTACTCGCTGGCGACCACGAGCTGACGCCGGGGAAGCTGCCCGGATTCGAGCAGTTCCGAAGGGGCGGCGGCGACGATCCGCACCGGGTCGAGGCCGGTGTCGAGAAGCTCGACGAGGTCACCGTCGAGCTCGGACACCCAATCCGCCCCGGCGAACCCGATATCTCTCGAGCCGGCCATCAGCATCTCGACGATGTTCTGCGGCTTGAGCAGCTTCACCTCGTAGCCGGATATGGACAGCGTTGGCCGGTAACCGCGGGTCCCGGCCTGCAGCTGCATGCCGGCGTCGGCGAGCAGGTCGAAGACGCCCTGCTGGATGCGCCCTTTCGGGACTGCCAGGTGAATTTGGTCGTTGCTGCTCATTCGCGGCCTTTCTGAGAGGGAATGGCCAGCGAACCAAACGAAAAACGCCGACCATCCCGGTCGGCGTGTGCCCTATGTCTGTTTGTTCGTCAGAGCAGCATCAACCGACCCGTGAGGGGTGGTGATGATGCAGCGAGACAAACGACTTGGTCATGTGAAGCGACACGATACACCGAAGCGGCGAAGGCGCAAAACGCCGAGATACCGATCCGGTCCGAGAGACCGTTACCCTTGAGCACTTAATGACCAGAGACATACCTGAAAAGCCAGCTCTCGAAGGCCTCGAGGAGAAATGGGACGCGAAATGGGAGGCGGACGCGACCTTCCGCTTCGACCGGTCGAAATCCCGAGATGAGATCTTCGCAATCGACACTCCGCCACCAACCGTGTCGGGCTCGCTTCACATGGGCTCGGTCTTCGGATACGTTCAGACCGACGCCAACGCCCGATACCAGCGTATGACCGGCAAAGAGGTGTTCTACCCCATGGGCTGGGACGACAACGGTCTCCCCACGGAGAGGAGGGTTCAGAACTTCTACGGGGTACGGTGCGACCCCTCGCTTCCGCACGACCCCGCCTTCGTTCCACCATCTGAGCCACCGGACCAGCCAATCTCGATCAGCAGGCGCAACTTCATCTCGCTTT
Organism: Acidimicrobiia bacterium; assembly: GCA_035513195.1. Taxonomy (GTDB): domain Bacteria; phylum Actinomycetota; class Acidimicrobiia; order Spongiisociales; family ZC4RG35; genus MA-ANB-1. The sequence goes on from DATKCM010000013.1 coordinate 8,368, forward strand.
GTCACGGCCTCACCGAAGAGGACGAGAAGGTTTTCGAGCAACTTTGGCGGACTCTCGGGCTCTCGGTGGACTGGACGCAGAGCTACGCCACCATCGACGATCACAGCCAGCGGACCAGTCAAAAGGCATTCCTGCGCAACCTGGAGCGCGGCGAGGCGTACACCCAGGACGCCCCGGTTCTTTGGGATGTCGACTTCAAGACCGCGGTCGCCCAGGCCGAATTGGAAGACCGCGAACGACCCGGGTTCTATCACCGTGTCGCCTTCCACCGCCCCGATGGCGAAAAGGTATTCATAGAAACGACACGGCCCGAGCTGGTGTGCTCCTGCGTCGCTCTCGTCGCCCACCCTGACGATGACCGTTACCAGTCGATTTTCGGTTCCACTGTTACCTCACCCCTTTTCGGCGTCGAGCTCCCGATCCTGGCCCATGAGCTCGCCGAGCCGGATAAGGGAAGCGGTGTGGCGATGATCTGCACCTGGGGTGACACGACGGACGTCACCTGGTGGCGGGAGCTTGATTTACCGACACGGACTGTGATCCAGCAGAACGGCCGCTTCCAGGTAGAGGTCCCGGAGTGGATCGACTCCGAAAGAGGCAGGTTTGTCTACGAGCAGATCGCCGGTCTTTACCCGAATCAGGCACGGAAGAAGATGGCCGACCTCCTCGAGGAGTCAGGTGATCTCGAAGGCGAGCCCAAGCAGGTCATCCATCCCGTCAAGTTCTACGAGAAAGGCGATCGCCCCCTCGAGATCGTTTCCAGCCGCCAGTGGTACATCCGCAACGGTGGCCGCGAAGACGATCTGCGCAAGAAGCTCCTCGAGCTCGGGGAGCATCTCGACTGGGTGCCCGATTTCATGGGGGTCCGCTACAAACACTGGGTCGAGGGCCTGAATGGCGACTGGCTGATCTCCCGCCAGCGCTTCTTCGGAGTGTCCATCCCGGTCTGGTACCACCTCGATGACCAGGGAATTCCCGACTATGACCGGGTCATCGTCCCCGCCGAGGGCTCCCTCCCTGTCGATCCCACCTCCCAGGCGCCGCCAGGGTTTACCGAGGAGCAACGGGGTGAGCCCGGCGGCTTCATGGGCGACCGCGACATCATGGACACCTGGGCCACGTCGTCGCTGACACCTCAGATCGCTGGCCATTGGGACGACGACCCCGACCTGTTCGCGCGCGTTTTCCCCATGGACATCAGGCCCCAGGGCCCAGAGATAATCAGGACCTGGCTTTTCTCGACTCTGCTCCGCTCCCACTACGAGCACGGCGTTCTGCCCTGGGACCACGCCACGATCAACGGCTGGATCCTGGACCCGGACCGGAAGAAGATGTCCAAGTCGAAAGGCAATGTGATCACGCCGAGTGCTTTGATCGATGAGTACGGGTCGGAGGCGGTCCGCTATTGGGCTTGCAACGGCAGGCCCGGCACCGACACGGCTGTCGACTTCGGGGTGATGAAGATCGGCCGCCGCCTCGCGGTCAAGATCCTGAATGCATCGAGGTTCGCGCTCGGCTTCGGAGAAGACGTCGATGTATCCGCGATTACCCAGCCCATCGACCGTTCGATGCTCGCCGGGCTCAGCGAGGTAGTCGAACGGGCCACCACCGCTTTCGAGAATTACGACTACGCCAGAGCGCTCGAGGTCGCCGAAGCGTCTTTCTGGTCGTGGACCGACGACTACCTGGAGCTGGTGAAGGGACGCGCATACAGCAATGGAGCCGAAGCCGCGTCCGCACACGCTGCCCTGCAGCTGTCGCTGAGCGTGTATCTGCGGTTTTTTGCACCGTTCCTGCCCTTTGTCACCGAAGAGGTGTGGTCGTGGTGGCGCGAGGGGTCGGTGCACCGCGCTGTCTGGCCCACCCCGGGCGAGTTCGAGGGTCTCACCGGAGACGAGAGGATCCTCGCCGCCACCAGCGAGGTTCTCACTGCAGTGCGTCGGGCGAAGTCGGATGCCAAGACCTCGATGAGGACCGCACTGTCGTCCCTCCGGGTCTCCGGTTCTGAGGACGACCTCGCGGCGGTCAAAGCCGCCGAAGCTGACCTGCTCGAAGCGGCGCGGGGGACATCGGTCGGATACGAGGCGGGAGAGTTCGCTGTCACCGCAGTGCTCGAGGACGCATAAACCTAGTTCTTGCGCTTATGATGCAAGTTCGATACAATTGCATCCATGACGCATAACAGTGGGACCTGGTACGCAGCTCTGCTCGGGGATGTCATAGCCTCCCGGCATTCTGGGGACCGTGAGGAACTTCAGCACATGCTGGACGATGCGATGAGCCGGGGAAACGCCGCCGGTCAGCCGGTGCAGCCGCTGCGGATGACAATCGGCGACGAGTTCCAGGGTCTCTTCGGGAGCGTGCTCGAGGCAATTTCAGCATCATTGCAGATACGGATGACACTCAAACCCACGGTTGATGTTCGGATCGGGATCGGTTGGGGACCGCTCGATCTGGTCCCCCAGGATCCACCGTTCGGCCAGGACGGGCCTTGCTGGTGGCGGGCACGGGAGGCAATCGAAGAAGTCAAGAAGTCGGAGTCGTCGAATTCGGTTCCCAGGTCGGTCCGGACCCTGGTGAGGACCGGAGATGGAACCGACGACCTCATCAACGCATACCTGGTCTCCAGGGACCACATAACTGCCGGGTGGGACGAGGTCGACGTCCAGATCGCCCACCTGTTCAGGGAAGGGGTCAACCAGACGAAGATCTCCGAACAGGTCGGGCTGAGCCAGAGCTCGGTTAGCCGGAGGCTGCAAAATCACGGCATCCTGACGGTGTTGCAGTTCGCGCCGGGACCGAGATGATGGACGCGGCAGTGATCACAGCAGTGGCGGTTCTCCTCACGGCACCGGCCAACTGGCT
>DATKCM010000014.1:0-13354 GCA_035513195.1 Acidimicrobiia bacterium
TTGAACCAGGTGCCGTCACGGCCCTTGATCGCAATCGACGCATGAATCTTCTCCCAGATCCTCGGCACCGCAAAGAAGATCGTCGGCTGGATCTCACGCAGGTTCTGTTGGACTGTCTCGATCGACTCGGCGAAATTGAGCGACGGGCCGTTGGCGGCCATGGTCCACGTCGAGAAGATCCGCTCGGCGACGTGACACAGGGGCAGGTAGGTCAGGAGAATGTCGTCCGGACCGATCGGGTCTCCTACGGTCCTCCCCGCCGAGTTGACCAGAGTATTGATGCAGAACTCGACGTTGTGATTGGTGAGCATCGCCCCTTTGGGCGGACCCGTTGTACCAGACGTGTAGACGAGAGTGATGATGTCATCGCCGGTCGCTTCGGCCATGCGGTCGTCGACGGCGGTCGGGTTGTGCTGTCGGTGTTCCCTTCCCGATACGAGAAAGTCATCCCAGAAGAGGAATCGCGGGTCGTCGCGCCATTTGCGAAAACCTCTCGGCTCGACGTGGATGATCTTCTGGACATGGCCTAGCGAGGATTCCACCTCCATGACTTTGTCCGCCTGTTCCTGGTCCTCGGCGAGGTGAATCGCAGCGCCCGAGTCGGTGAGCAGGTACTCCACCTCTGCCGGCGGGTTGGTCGGGTACAGGCCGACCGTGATGCCTCCGGCGGCGACGGTCGCAAGGTCCAGGATCACCCATTCGGGACGGTCTTCGGATTGAATCGAGACCCTATCACCGGGCTGGAGTCCCAACGAGATGAGGGCGTGGGCAGCATCGAGGATCGATTCCCACAGCTCTCCCCAGGTGATTTCCTGCCAGATGCCGTAGTCCTTCTCACGCATTGCCACGACTGTGGGATTGGCCAAGGCGCGCTCACGCACGAGGGCAGCCGGTGTCCGAAACGCGGCACCGGTCGCGGGGGCGCCGGATCGTTCAGCGAGTGTGGTCATTCAATTGCTCCTCCTCACACGGGCATGACAATAGGCCGTCCACCGCTGGTGTGGAGCGAGGAGCAAGAAAATCCGCTCCTTCTTGTCGTTCATGATCCGCGCGACCATTCAGCGCCAGAGGGTCGGTACTCCTTCTTCCAGATTGGGGCATGCGCCTTCAATTCGTCAATGATGTACTCGGCGGCGGCGAAGGCGTCGACACGGTGTGCTGTCGAGACAGCCACCGCAACGGATACCTCCCCCACTACCACTTCCCCGGAACGATGTTCGACAACCGCTGCAAGAACCGGCCACTTAGAAGCCGCCTCGGCAACGATCTCGCCGATCTTGGCCTCGACAAACTCGGCATAGGTCTCGTATTCGAGGTGGGTGACTCCGCCTCTACCATCCGAGTGATCCCGCACCGTTCCCAGGAACAGGACGGTCGCCCCCGAATCGGGACGTCTCACCTCGTCAACCAGGGCGAGGGTGTCAATTGTGTCCTCACCTACTCTGACCCTGACTGTTTGCTGGAGCCCTTCCATAGAATTCTAGGATATGACACTTCACGGCCCCGAGGGAAACCCACCTGGCGAGGGCTCGTTCGTCACCCACGAGGTCGACGACCCCGGTCCAGAAGAGAAGGGCCGCAAGCCCATCGATGCATGGACCATCGTTCTGGGGATCATGGGCGGGGTGCTGCTCGGCACCGGAGTGACCTTCGCCGTGCTCGGTTTCACCGGCGTTTTCACCGAGCCGACGTTTCCGACGATTCCCCCGGCTCCGATATTGACCACACCACCACCGACGGCCGCTCCACAGCCGCTCATTGACAGCTCCACCGTCACTGCGGTTGCTGAGAGGGCAATTCCGTCGATTGTCACAGTCGAGGTCTCTGGTTTTCTCGGGTCAGGCGGCGGGAGCGGTGTCGTATATGGCGGCGACGGCTACATCGTGACCAACAACCACGTGATCGCCCGGGCATCTTCGATTGCGGTCGTCTTCTCGGACGGAGCCCGTTTCCCGGCCGACGTGATCGGCGCCGATCCCCTGACCGACCTTGCCGTGTTACGGGTCGATCGCGGTGATGTCACGTCGATTGACATCGGGAGCTCGGAGTCCCTCCAGATCGGCCAGGCCGCAATCGCAGTCGGCAACCCGCTGGGACTCATCGGCGGTCCCAGCGTCACCGCGGGCATCGTGAGCGCCCTCAACCGGTTTATCGATGTTGAGTCCGGGAGGCGGCTCTACGGACTGATACAGACCGACGCCCCCATCACCAGGGGATCGAGCGGAGGCGCCCTGCTCGACGGGAACGCACGGCTTATCGGGATCACAACCGCGATCGCGGTCAGTGATGTCGGCGCCGAAGGTCTGGGCTTCGCTGTCCCCATAGACATGGCAGCCGGTGTGATCGCCGACTTGATCGACGACGGGGAGGTGTCCCATGCAGCGCTCGGAATCGAGGGTGAGACTGCGTTCGCCAATCTCGACGGAGCGGGATTCCCCGTGGGAGTCCTCGTCACCGACATCCGCCGTGACTCAGCCTACGAATCGGCCGGAGGGCAGATCAACGATGTGATCACGTCCGTCGACGGTGTCGCAATCGACACTCTCGACGAGCTGTTGGCACGCATCCGCTTCATGCGTTCCGGTGACACCGCATTGGTGGTGATCCTTCGCGGCGAAGCACAACTGGAGCTTGAAGCCACAATGGGAGCACTTGAATCATGAGCGATGACATCTTTTCCAAGCTTTTCGAACTGTTCGACCAACCAGGGCCGATCAACTGGAAGCTGGCCGCGGAGGTGGCGAGAAGCATCACAGGGGACCGCGTTCCGGTCGAGCCCTGGGTAGCGGAGGAGTACCGCGAACTGGCGAGACTTGTCGAGTATCGGCTCGAGTCCGTCTCCCCCTTTCATATCACACCGGCTGTCGATGTGACGCCGGTCGATTCCCGGGAGTGGGCTGAAACCCATCTGGAGAGCTACGGGCGCATCGTCGAGCCGTTCGGCGACTCCGTGGCCGGTGAGGGACCAGCCGCTCCCCTGATGTCCCAGCTCAAGCCGGCCATGATCGGGTTGCAGGTGGGCTCGCTCGTCGGTTCACTCTCCACGTGGGCCATTGCCACCTTCGATGCCGGAATCCCGCCGGACCGTCCCGGTGCCCTTGCGATCGTCGCGCCAAATGTCGACAAACTCGTTGCCGCCACCGATGTGGACGCTAAAGAAGTCCGTCTCTGGGTCGTCGCCAGCGAGGTGGCATTCCGGGTCATGGGTGAGATCCCATGGATCCAGGACCACCTCGCCACCCTTGTCGAGCGATACGCAGGCGCAGTGAAGATCGATCCCACTGAGCTCAGCGGCCTGATGATGGGTGGAAGCGACCCTGCCGCGATCGAAGCCGCGATTGAGGAAGCGGGAGGGTTCGAAAAGCTAATCGGTGGTGAGGAGGCCGAGGCACCGCGCCGAGAGCTCGAGGCTTTCCTCGGGGCTTTGACGGGTTGCGCCCGATTGCTGGCGCGCCGTAGCACCGCCGACTTCTCTCCGAACTTCGACACGATTTCGGCCGACCGCGACCGGCTCCGTGAGTCAGACCTTGACTCCACACCCGGGCTAATCGGCGTAGGAGCCGTCCCTCCGGAAGCTACCGGGCTCGGCGACGCCTTCAATCAGGAGGTCGAACGCCGCTACGGCGACGACGCCCTGGTGACGTTGTGGGCCGACCCGACCCGCATGCCCAGCGCTGCAGAGCTGAGAGACCCAACAGCATGGGCGGCGAGAGTCCTGCTAGATGGGTGGACCGCCTAGCGAGCCGCTGTTCCCCCAGAGGCGAAGCCGAATGGGGGAAAGGTTCCTGTCCGCCCTCCGAGGGCGGGGAGGTTAGGGGGGACGAGAGCATCAAGTTGAGCGTGGTCGCGTCTCCAAACGACGTTGGTGGGCACCTGCCCTCCTCCAGGGATAGTGTTGTTGGTGGCTTCCGGATCCTGGTGTGACCCGGTACTCCCTTGACTTTGTGTCCTTGGCTGGGATCTGTCCACCAGGTTCTGGGGGCGGGCGTGGGCACTCGCTGGCGGGTGGATGTGACCTGATAGGAGCCTGGATGTCGGCGTGGGCCAGTCTCGAGCTGCGTCGCTGGCAGCGGCGCCGGCGGCGTCATCTGGCCGTTCTGAACGCGGCAAACGTTGGTGGTCGGGGCACCAGAGCTCGCTCAGATGGGCACCTGCACACCCACTTCCACCACCTGGTCGTGTGGCAGGTGGAAGAAACTTGCAGCATTGCCGGAGTTTCGGTGCATGAAGGCGAAGAGATGCTCACGCCACTTCGCCATCGAGAGAAGTTCGGTCACCAACACGGATTCCTTGCCAATGAAAAAGGTCGCATCGGTTGGGTCGAAGCCGAACTCGGGGTCCACGATGTTCGTCAAAGCTGTCGGCACATCCGGCTCCTCGAAGAATCCGTAGTGGAGGACCACCTGGAAGAACCCGTCGCCCAGATCATGGACGGTGGAACGCTCGGCACGCGGGACACGCGGCCGTGCGGCGGTGACCACACTCACCAACACGACCGTCTCATGGAGCACCTCGTGATGACGAAGATTGGTAAGAAGGGTGGGCGGTGTCGCTCCGATTAGTCCGGACAGGTAGACGCCGGTTCCCGAGACCCGTTGCTGTGGATGCTCCACGATGGAAGCGATGAACCTCTCGATCGGCAGCTCCCTTTTCTCGAGCTTGCCTTTCATGATCGCCCGACCCCGCCGCCAGGTCGCCATCATGGAAAACCCTGCAACTCCCACGGCGAGAGGTACCCATCCCCCGGCCGGTATCTTGGTGATGTTGGCCGCAAAGAACACCAGATCGATTGTCAGGAAGACCGTCATCAGAGCAAGCGATGCGAACGGGCCCCAACCCCAGCGCTCCCGGACTACAACGTAGAGCAGGAAGTTGGTGATGACCATGATCGTGGCCACACCAACCCCATAGGCAGCCGCCAGTCCGCTCGAGGAGCCGAATGCGAAGACCAGCGCCACAGCGGCCAACATGAGTATCCAGTTGACTCCTGGCACGTATATCTGACCAAATTGGCGTGGGGAGGTGTGATCCACCTTCTGTCTGGGCATGAAACCGAGTTGAATCGCCTGTGAGGTGAGCGAATACGCGCCGGAGATCAAGGCTTGCGACGCGATCACCGTGGCAAGGGTGGCAAGGACGACCAGTGGGATCACGGCCCACGACGGACCCATCCTGTAGAACGGGTTTTGTATCGCTGCGGGATCGCTGAGCAGAAGGGCGCCCTGCCCGAAGTAATTCAAAACCAAGGCAGGGAACACCAAGCTGAACCACCCAATTCGAATCGGTCTGGCGGCGAAATGGCCCATGTCGGCGTAGAGGGCCTCACTTCCGGTGATTACCAGGAAAACTCCGCCAAGGGCGAGGAAGGCGAAGACCGGCTCCCCGAGGGCGAAGTCCAGTGCATGGATCGGGTTGATAGCGGCTACGACACGGGGCTGGGAGACGATCTGACCGACCCCCAATGCGGCGAGGACGCCAAACCACACGATCATGATCGGACCAAAGAGATTGCCCAGGATCGCGGTCCCCCGATGCTGGTTGGTGAAGAGGACAACGAGGATGACGGCAGCAATCACCAGAACCCACGACTTGAGATCCGGCACCGCGATCTCGAGGCCCTCCACGGCCGACAGTACCGAGATCGCCGGGGTGATCATGCCGTCCCCATAGAGCAAAGCCGTTCCGAAGACTCCGACACCCACCAGAATCCAACGACGTCTTGTTCCCCCGGTCCTGGGAAGGATGAGCGAGGTCAGCGCAAGGATGCCACCCTCGCCATCGTTGTCAGCCCTCATGACAAAGATCAGATATTTGACCGAGACCACCGACACCAGGGCCCAGAAGATCATCGAGAGGACACCTAGCACCGTCTCCTCGGTCACCGCGAGATCAGCAACGACGAATGCTTCCCTAAAGGCGTAGAGCGGGCTGGTCCCGATGTCGCCGTAGACCACACCGAGTGCACCCAGCGTGAGAAAAGCGAGGTACCTGGGATGTGATTGTTGGTCGGCCCGGCCATTCGACGCTTCATGACCGCTCATTAGCCGTACGATCTTAACGCCGACGTGCTCGGTACCAAGTGCTCTCCAACGAAAGTACGGTGACGTGTTTCGGCGGGACAGGGGCGCCGATTCGCAAGGACGCAGGACGAAGCCGTGCCCGGAGCGCTGCGTCGAGGACGAGGAAGCCCGCGAGCGGTGTCATCTGTCCGTTAAAACACGACCGTAATTGAGTGGGGTTCACCAAGGACTACTCCTCGGAGTGATCAATAGTCAGCTCGAAAGCGAGATCGCCGATGCCGACCTCGTCGCCCTCCACGGCGCCCGCCTTCTGCAGTGCGTCATCGACCCCTAGACGCGTAAGACGCTTGGCCGCCATGTCCGCCGCCTCGAGAACCGTGAGGTCGGCAAACGCCACTGCCCGCTCGGCCGACCGTCCCGATACCCGCCAGGCATCCTCCTCGCGGAAAATGGTGAAGGTGGGTTCCCAGCGGACGGTGCAGGATGAAGCCACGACGCAGCGGTGCCTCCCGCTCGGCCCGGTCGACCAGACCGGCGATGGCACGGAGAGCCTCCCTCACGCCCTCCCCCGACAGCGACGACACCGCCATTGCAACCAAACCGCGGCCGCCTCGTTGCACCCGACAGATCGGACTTGGCCATCAACACAATCGATGGTCGGTCCGCCAACTCCGATGAGTAGTCGGCGATCTCACGGCGAAGTATCTCCAACTGCTCCCCGGGTGGATTGGTCTGTGTCTCGGCGGGGTCCAACAGGATCACGAGAACTCTGGCTCGCTCGGTGTGACGAAGGAACTCGTGACCCAGACCCTTGCCCTCGGCGGCTCCCTCGATGAGCCCGGGATGTCGGCAAGGACCAACTCCCGCCCGTCGAAGCTGACCACTCCCAGATTGGGCTCGAGCGTGGTGACCGGGTAGTCGGCGATCTTGGGCTTGGCCGCCGAAACTTTGGAGATGAACGTCGACTTCCCAGCGTTGGGAAAGCCGATGAGAGCCGCATCGGCCAGCAGGTTCATCTCGAGGGTGATCCACTCTCCCTCCCGAATTCCCATCGCTATCGCTCTGGTGGGTGAGGTGGGGAGATTTATCCGAAGAGGCTTCGCCAGAGTCGGCGGAAGAAGCCGGTATCATAGGGAGCTGGCAGACCGTTGAGACCGGCGTCGTGCATGTCGGGGGGGAGATCTCCGATCAGGGCCATGCCCCCTCCCTGGACCGGCCAGGTGTAGGTGACCTGGCCGGGGGTGAACTCGCGTTGATATACACGCCCGTCGATCACATATTCGACTCCGCCGTCGAGAACGATTTCAACGGTGCTCTCGAAAACTGCGAATGAGAAGAAGCCGTCCGAGTAGTAGCCAAAGGTGAGCCCGGCATCGTCAACATAGGAATCGAGCAGGGTGAACCCTGATAGCTCCGACGGCAAGTCGCTCGTGGTGCTAACGGCAAGCTCCTGGCTCGCACCGGATTCGATACTCGTCCAGTCCGGGGCCTGAGGGTCGTAAGAGACGAATCGCCGTTCGCAATAGGGGTTACCGTCGCTGTCGAATGTCGTGACACTCATTAGGACCCCGGTCTCATTGTCGACCACCAGTTCGGCACGGGCGAGGTCTCCATCGAGGAGGGCATATTGCGTCGAGGCGCGGCCCAGATACGAGGTCTCATCCCGCTCCTCAACAACGTAAGTCGGCTCGCCGACATCGTCAGGCTGATCAGCTGTGGCCGCGCTTTCGACAACGGAGCCATCCGACTGGACCACCCATCCTCCAAAGCCTGACCAGACCTGGGGACCTGTCTCGCTCGTGCCTCCGTAGCGCACTTCACCGCCTTGCTGCTCCAACTCGATCAGGGCGTCGCGTATCCCATCAGGCGTGGTGCAGCTGATTAGTTGCTCGGCGGAGTATGCGGCCGAGCGGGATTCCTCGAGCAGCTCGTCGAGATCCACAGCGAAGGCGGCGCTAGGCGGCAATATCATCAAGAGGGCCACGGTGACAACCAACCGCCTCACTCGGGCACCTCGGTCACGTCAGGGAGGATGACCTTCGCCGGGCCGAAAGCCGGGTCGAGCGAGACTCGCGCCGCGAAGCGGGAGTTGAGATCATCAGCAGAAATGGTCGATGCTGGTGGCGTGACAAGGGCAGCGATGGCGATCACGACGATGACGACTGCTGCCGCCGCACTGGCCCAGAATCCCCGGTTTCGGTGAAGTGGGACCACATCGGCCACGGGGACCAGGCCAGGAGGCATTTCCATGACGGGGAGGGATCTGACGGCACCACGGACCTGCTGGATTTGCATGAGCTCATCCGAGCAGCGTCCGCATTCTCCGAGGTGTTGGAACAGGCTGCGCAGCTCGTCGCCATTCAATTCCCCATCGAGATATGCACTGATCAACTCGCCGGAGTGCCTCATGATGACAGGCTCTCCCGAAGCATCCTGCGACCGCGATGGATACGGCTGCGGACAGTCCCAACCGGCACCGCCGCAGCGGCAGCGATCTCGTCATAGCTCAACCCGACCACGTCACACATCACCACTGCCTCCCGGAACTCGATGGGGAGCTGGAGCAGGGCTTTCTGGATGTCGTCGCCGAGGCCAACGCGGGCGTACTCGACGTCGGCACCGGGTGATTGGGCGAGACTCCATCGGTCGATCTCGTCCGGAAGAGGAGATGTGGGACGGCGATTCTCCTTGCGCACGCCATCGAGGAATGCGTTTCGGGTGATCCGCCAGAGCCAGCCTTCGAAGCTGCCCGGCTGATAGCGATCGAGACCCTTGCGGACCCGGAGCAAAACCTCCTGGACGAGGTCCGAAGCATCATTCGGATTGCCGGTGAGGCGATATGCAAAGTTGTAGATCTTCCGTCCGTAAACACGCGCGACTTCTTCCCAGGTCAGTGGTGCAGATTCAGTCACTAACTGCTCACCCCCATGAACGCCACCGGAGGTGGATAGGTTCCTAGGAATCGGAAGAACTGGCCGGGATTACCCAGGAGCCATTACGAATCGGAGGTATTTGCCTCGGACTCTTCTTCAACGCCCTGGTTGAGCCCCTTTCGGAACTCTTTCGCTGATGCTCCGAGGGAACGGGCAAGATCGGGAAGCTTGCGCGCACCGAATATCAGAACGATCACAAGCAAGACGATCAGCCACTCTTGTCCTCTCAACAAACGGACCTCCTTCGCTTACGTCAGCCTACCTGCTGGAGCAGGCAAGATCGGCCCAGCCTATCCGATGGCCATCGAGTCGATGAATTCTTGGAGACGCTCCCTGGTGATGAACCTGAGCCGTGGCTCTTTGCGTTCCAGGTCGTAGATCATGAACGGCGCGTACTTCTCACTGACAAACACGGCCCGTCGTGCCCCTGACATTGTGAAACGTCCGGCGAAAGCACGTATGCGCCCCTCGTCCACTTCAGGATGATCACCCGGGCTGTATCCCTCGACCATGACAAGGGTGGTCTCACCATCTTTGATGGCATTGAATACACCAGGCTCGGGCGAGGCCTGGATCTCGTAACCGAACAGCTTCAAGAGACCGAGGATGATCTCTGAACCGCTGGCATGATCGATGTCAACTCCTGCGGCACGCAGGCCTCTCTGTAGGCCTTTGGGCACCCTCAACTCCTGGCCGATCGGGGGCAGTTCATCAGCGGGCACAGTCGACTTGGTTTCATACGTCGCCGCCGGCTGGAATGCGGTATCTGCTTTGAACGGGTCTGGCGAAACGTTCCCCAGGTGGAGCAGGCTCACCGGCGGCGGAGGAGGGAGCACACCCGGTGAGGGAAGCTTGGTTCTTGCCACTTCCCTGGGTGCTCCCCGACCTGCGAAAACCACCACTTCGTGCACAAGCCCTATCGGAAGGTTGTGTTTCTTGTCCCGAAGCACCTCCATTGCCTCGTCGAGGAGTATCTCGTTGAGCACGTCATCATCTTCATTGTCGAGCGGGACGTCGAAGGTCACTCGAGCTTCGCTACCGACAACGTGGAATTCGGACACGGGTGAGCGTTGAACGCCAGACGGCCGCTCCTCCGCTTCGTCGGCTGTGGATCCGCCAGCGAGCCTCTCCGCGGTCCGTTTCTTGAGCCACGACCGGCCGCCGACGACCAGAATCACAGCCACGATCAACCCAAGAATGGCTTCAGGCATCTGATCCTCTTTCTTCGCTTGTGAAATCGGTGTCCAATTCATCTGAGAGACTAGGCGATTGGTCCGGAATCTCGACTATCGGGATCTCTGCAGTCGGCTCGTCGGCCCCGGAGTTGAGCCGGTCAATCATTCGCTGCTTGGAAGACCCGGTGCCGAACGCTGTCACTACATCGTCGGCATGCAGGACAGTGGCGCCATCAGGTACCAGCACCTCACGGCCCCGCCTCACCGAAACCAGAGTCGAGCCTTCCGGCCACCCCACTTCCCCGACACGCCGGCCATCGGCCACAGAACCGGGTGGGACTCTGAAGTCATAGTACCCCGCACCCGGGTCGACCCTCTGGGCCAGGCGGGCACGCTCGAGCCCTACATCGGTGGACGATCCCAGGGCTTCGTGATACGCCCGAACTGCCTCTTCCCGACCAAAGAGACCGACAAATCGCGTCGGGTCGTGCTCGTCGACCACGGGGAGGCGCCCAACCCCGAGCACTGCCATACGCTCCAGCGCCTGGGATACCGGCGTGCTGGGGACCACCGTCACGGGACGCGGTGTCATCATCTCTTCAACGGTGACATTCGAGTGGTTGCCCTCCGACCGGTTGATGTCGGTCACAGTGATGATCCCGACCAGGCCTTCATCACCAACGACGGGCGTGCCATGGGATCGATGCCGGCTCAGGTTGGCAGTTGCGGCTTCGAGAGTGTCCCCCGGTCGCGCCACGTATCCGGGAAGTTTCATGACCCGCCGCACCTGCACTGTGTCGAGAAGGTCGACCTCACCCGACGACCGGATCTTTATGCCTTTTCGTTTCAGGGCCATGGTGTACACGGACCCGGAGGAGAATCGATCCGCCAGGAATGTCCCCAACACGGCGGTCAGCATCAACGGAAGTATCAGGCCGTAGTCACGAGCTCCTGTGATCTCGAACACGATGAGGATCGCGGTGAGTGGCGCCCGAGCTACCACTGCGAACATCGCCGCCATCCCGACGACAGCGAAGGCGCCCGGCTCCAGGTCGAAACTGAACACGGGTTGAAAGATCCTTGCAAAAGCGGTGCCCACTGCCGCACCCATGAAGAGTGACGGCATGAACGCTCCTCCGGAAGCGCCCGACGAGATCGTCAGAGACGTCGCCGCAGCTTTACCAATCGCGAGGAGGATGAGCACCCACCAGAACGCCTCGCCTTCTCCGGTCACCGCAAAGATTCTCTCGCTATTGAGCAGCGAGTTGGTGACCGCCTGGCCTGTCCCGAACAGATCAGGTTCGACCATGACCAGGCCCGCCACGAGCAGCCCCGCCCCAACCGGTCGGAGGAATCCCAACCGCGTGTCATGTTTCGCCGCGAAGTCCTCGATCGACTCGAGCATTCGGAGAAACAGCAGACCGATGACAACGATGGCCACCGCCATGGCGGCGTAGGCGAAGAGCTCAGTGAAGCTGTTCATGCTCTGCCGTTCCGCCGAGATCGCCAGCTCCTCACCGACCAGGGTGCGCGACGTCACCGCGGCAGTGACCGACGCAATGACAATCGCCGACATATGACGTGTTGCGAAACTGCCCAGAATCACCTCGAGGGCAAAAAGCATCCCGGCAATCGGCGCATTGAAGGCGGCACCAATCCCGGCACCCGCCCCGGCCGCCACCAGGGAGCGAACCTGGTCTTCTCCCAGTCGGAACCAGCGGGAGATCACGCTCCCCACCGAGGCACCGATGTGGACGATCGGTCCTTCCCGGCCCGCAGAACCGCCGCCGCCGATCGTCAGAACGGTTGCAACGATCTTCAACGGGAACACCCGTTTTCGGATGTGACCACCTCTTACCTCGAGGGCGGCGGCGGCCTCAGGGACCCCGTCACCGGCAATCTCAGGAGCGAATCGTCGGGCGATCCACCAGGCGAGAAGCAAGCCCGCCGGCACAGTGAGCAGAACCCACGCTGAGCCGTCCTGGATGGACAGATCCGAGGTGAGACGTGACACGCCTTCGAGGAGCCAGACCAGGGCGGCCGTCCCCAAACCAACCCCCACTCCAACCATTGCCGACACGATCAGAAATCGTCCGGTTTCCCTCTCGGCGAGGACACCGACAGCCGGTATTCGCTTCAAGGTTCTTATCGGGCCAGTCATCGAGGTGACGGTAATGGGCGGGAGACAGTTCACCGCACATCATCGGGAATCTCCCGCCAAACACCAGCACTTTGGTGCCCATCAACTCCGCCCTTACCATCCGGGCTGTGGCACCGAGAACCGACTGGAATCCGCTTCTCGCCGACGAGCTGACCAAGCCCTATTGGGCGGAGCTGATGGCCTTTGTCAGGACCGAACGCCAGAGCCACACGGTATTTCCGCCCGAGCCCGAAGTGTTCGCCGCCTTACACCTGACGCCGTACTCATCGGTCAAGGCGTTGATCCTCGGCCAGGACCCGTATCACGGTCCCGGCCAGGCACACGGCTTGTGCTTCTCGGTCCGGCCGGGTGTTGCCCCGCCTCCGTCCCTGATCAACATCCACCAGGAGCTGACCTCCGACCTGGGTTGCCCTCCCCCGGTCCACGGGTCACTGGAGCATTGGGCGCGCCAGGGTGTGCTGCTTCTCAACGCCACCCTGACGGTCCGCTCACGGCAAGCTGCCAGTCACCAGAAGAAGGGATGGGAGACCTTCACCGACCAGGTGATCAGGCGGGTCAATGAGAAGCCGGAACGGGTGGTCTTCATCTTGTGGGGGTCTTCGGCCCGACAGAAGCGGGCACTCATCGACACATCCCGGCACACCATCATCGAATCCCCCCATCCTTCGCCCCTCTCGGCCCATCGCGGCTTCTTCGGCAGCCAGCCATTCTCCCGGGCCAACTCTGCTCTCGAAGCGGCCGGGAGGTCTCCAATCGACTGGTGCATCCCCCCGCATACCTGATTGCGCAATGCGGAAGGGTGCGGAAACCGAACCACGGTGCACAGTGCACTAGGGGTTGGGGTACCGTTGTCGCCATGTGCCGTTCAATCAAATTGCTCCGCGAGGGAGCCACACCGGCGCCCTCGGAGGAAGTAGAAGCTGCAGCGCTTCAATTCGTTAGGAAGATAAGCGGGTTCCGCCAGCCTGCCTCCCACAACCAGGAAGTGTTCGACCGGGCTGTCGCCGACATCGCCCGCATCTCCGAAGACCTGCTCGAGGGCCTCGAGATCAGGGGAGCAAGAAA
>DATKCM010000015.1:0-9217 GCA_035513195.1 Acidimicrobiia bacterium
GAGCAGAGCGGGCAAGCAACGGTGTCGATCTCGACAGCAAGCAAACAGACCCTCATCAAACCCAGCGGAGCGGATTTCTAGTCGCCAGCCCCCAAGGTCGGTGAAATAACAAACCGTAGGTGAGTGTCCATGCGTGTGAAAACGTTTGAGATACCGCGAGGTCACCACCTCTTGGAGGCACGTGGCCTACACGGCAAATACACG
The DNA here is from genome assembly GCA_035513195.1 of Acidimicrobiia bacterium. Lineage (GTDB taxonomy): Bacteria > Actinomycetota > Acidimicrobiia > Spongiisociales > ZC4RG35 > MA-ANB-1. The sequence goes on from DATKCM010000015.1 coordinate 205, forward strand.
GATCGGCTGAGCTAATTGACACCGACTTGCCCGCCATATCAGCCAACATGTCCCACCTGACCATGGGAAACAGATTCAGAAAGCGGTATGGGGGATGGATCAACCGTCTCCGCCACACGGTTCGCCGCCGGCTCCGTGTGGCTATTCCCTATGCCGTGATCGGTGCCGCAGTGCTGGTGGGCGCCGCCCTCATCTCCGATCCACCGCAATGGGGTATCTGGTTGGCGTTTGCCGCCCTGTTTGTCTTTCTCGAGTTCTTTGCCGTCGAGGTCAATGACCGGATGCTTCAGTCCTCTTCGATCATGGTGATAATGACCGCCGGGGTTATGTTTGCCATCGAGCCTGGCTCCGACGCAACTTTTGCCATGGCCATCATGGCAGCTGCAGCAGCTGTAACACCGCTGGACTTCAAGGAACGTCGTTGGTTCCAACCTGTGGCCAACTTCGGTCAGTTCGCCGTTGCCGGTGCGGTCGCCGGGTTCCTGCTCGATGCCAACCTGGGTCATCTCGAGGGAGCAACAACCGACTCGTTGCTCCGGGTTGCCGTGGCCTCTTCACTGGCGGCGCTGGCGTACGCCACCACACAGACCATATTGGTAAGAAGGGCGGTCAAGATCGTCTTCGGGTCGGACCTCGAGCCATGGTCGAAGATGGGTGTTCTCTTCTCCGGCCAGGTGGTGATGGGTCTGCTCGGCGGTCTGATCGGGGCGGCGATAGTGATCGCCAACCGACCCGCCATCCTGGTCCTGATCCTCGGGGTCTACGGGATCGGGCATATGTCGCTTTACGCCTTCGGACAGCTGCGAGACTCTCATATCGGCTCGCTGCGGGGTTTCGTCAAGACCCTGGAGGCCAAGGACATGTACACCAGGGGCCACACCGAACGCGTTGCCTACTTCGCACAGCTCATCGGCGAGGAGCTGGCCTTCACGGGCACCCAGCTCGAAGAGGTCCGCTGGGCGGCCCTGATCCACGACCTCGGAAAACTCGCGGTGCCCACCGAGCTGATCCGGAAACGGGGACGGCTCGACGACGACGAATACGAGGTGATGAAAGACCACGCCCACCTCGTCGAAGAGATCCTGGCCGAGGTCGACTTCCTCCAACCCATGGTTGAGATCGCCTCCGGGCATCACAGCCATTTCGATGGAAACGGATACGGCGGCAGTGGTCACATCGAAGGGAAGGCGCCGAGCCTTGAGTCGTGCATAGTGGCGGTTGCCGACTCCTTCGACGCCATGACCTCGGCCCGCTCCTACCGGATGGCACTTTCCCAGCAGTACGCACTCGAGGAGTTGCGCCGGCACTCGGGTGGCCAGTTCCACCCCGATGTCGTCGATGCTTTCGAACGCGCCCTGGACAAGACCCGTCGTCGTTGGGGTGCACCGCACGTGAATGACGAAGAGATGGCGAGGCGACTTGCCGAAGAGCCGGAGCTGACCCTTCGTGGTTGAGTGGAGAAGTCGCAACGTCGCGATCCTGTCCTGGGCCTTCCCGGCCACCTGCATGGCCGTGGCACTCATTGCCCTTCCGCTGGCCGAATCCACCCCGCTGAGATTGATGGTCGGGGTCACCGCCCTGGTCATCGGCTCGCTGATCGGAGTCGCCACCAGTAACTCCGGCCACCGCTTCACCACCGGCCTTGCGGTGGCTGCTGCGATGCCGCTGGTGTTGGTCGATGACGCGGGAGGCGTCGACTTCGCCGGGGTTGTCGTCGTCTACGGGGCAGGTCTGGCCGTGGTCTGGGCGCTGCGGTTGTCACGCGGGGAGAGCCATGTCGAGCTTCTCCCCACGCTGGTTCGCCGCCTCGCCGGGTACTACATCTACGCCCTCGTGTATTCGTCGATGCGGGTAGGGGTCTTCGCCGAATTCGACGGCGGCTGGGAAGACCTTCTTCCCTTCGGCGTGGCTCTTCTGGCGTGGTTGGGGGTAGAGGTCGGGCTCCGAGCCCTTCTCGTTCTCGGGCCCAGGGAGCTCTCCCGCACCTATCTTGCCCGTGCTTTGCTCCACGACCTCAACGTGTTCCTTGGCCTCACCCTCACCGGAGCGTTGTTCGGTGAGTTGCACCCGGCTTTGAACTGGTGGGCGTTGCCGATAGCGCTGCTTCCCTACTCGTTTGCGCACACTGCTTTCGCCAGGTTCCAGGAGACGAAGGTCACCTACAAACAGACCATCCGGGCTCTTGCCCGGATCCCGGAAGTCTCCGGGCTGGGCATCGACGGCCATGCCGACCGGACCACCGAGATTGCGGCGGCTATCGCCAAAGAGATGGGTCTCGGTCCGGTTCAGGTCGAGCACATCGAGTTCGCCGGGCTCATGCACGACATCGGGCGGGTCAGTCTCAACGAGCCACAGATCCTGAAGATGGGTTACACCGACGACGACATCGCTCGATGGAGCGCAGAAATCATCGCCGAAGCGCCTTACCTAGACCGGGTCGCCGACGATGTGAGAAACCAGTACGAGCCCTTCCGTCGTCCCGGGGAGGAGGCGGACCCCGACATCTCCATCATCTCGAGAGTGATAAAGGTTGCCGCGGCATATGACTGGGAGATCTACCAGGATGGGCGTACTCCCCTGCAGGCTCTCGAGCATCTCCATGCGGGAACTGCCTACGAGTACGACACCCAGGTGGTGGCGTCGTTACGTCGTCTTCTCACCACCCGCGGTGTTCTCGATCCCCATGTCGGGGCCCGCCCACAGCCACCAACCTCCGGACATCCAGACAGTTAGTGAGCCGAGCCAGCCTCTGCTGACGCACCCTTCTTGAAGTAACGGCGGGGCCTGCGCAAATCGTGCTCGAGGAAGCGGCCGAGCCCGACCGCCAGGAAGACATCACCGAGGCTGATCACCTGACCGTGACCGGCAAGTCGCAGTGGGATCAGGTCGCCGAGTGCAGGGAGAATTGTCTCCGGGCCGAGGACCACGTGCTTGAACGATCCAGCGATATCGGGGTTTGACCGGGTGAATCCGCTGGCGACTTCGGCCGCCTCGGCGAGTACGGGCATACCCCCGTTGAGAGAGATGACAGTGAAGTTCATCAGCACGCCGACACCGGCAAGCCACATACCAGGGCTTTCCCGGTTGAGCACCACCAGAATCAAGAGGAGAAGGAACGAGCCGAGCACCATCAGGATGCCGGCGGTCTCCGCCCAGTCCTCCTGCGGTAGGAGTCGGGTTGCGGACTGGAGCGCAAAACCGAGGATCAGCAACCACCACGACCTCAGCTCGACATCACCGAGATTGGTGAGGCGCCCTCCGCGGAGGATGGCGATGGCAAGAGCCAGGAAGAGGACGAGTGCAAGCCATAGCATGGTGTTCGACGGTAATAGCCTTTGTGGCTCACCGATAGGTAGAGAATGGAGAACGCGGAATGATCCAGTACCGGTCATCTGACGGTCGGGCGACGGTCACTATCGACGATCCGGAGCGACGGAACCCGATGTCGACAGACGTGATGCGAGGGCTGCTCGACGCCACCCGACGGGCGGCTGATGAGGATGACGTCCGCGTCATTGTCTACACAGGTGCGGGCAAGGCATTCAGCGCAGGAGGCGACCTATCGGCAGGCTTTGTCGATGATGCGTTGGGCCGGCACCAGGAGCGAGGAGCACTCGCCGACCTGTTCCGGCTGATGGACCGCTGTGGGAAGCCGACAGTCGCCCGGGTCAACGGTCACGCCCTCGCCGGTGGCTTCGGGCTTGCGGTTGCCTGCGACATCACCATATGCGTGGACGACGCCAAATTGGGGACCACCGAAGTCCGCGTTGGGTTATGGCCGATGATGATCTCGGCGATCCTGGCTCGCACGGTTCCGCGCAAGGCGGCTCTGGACCTGATGCTCACCGGACGGGTCATCGATGCGTACGAAGCACAGAGGATTGGCGCCGTTTCCCGGGTTGTCACCCGCGATGAGCTCGATGCCGCGGTCGACGAGGTGGTCGAAGGGCTGCTCACCGCCAGTCCTGCTTCGTTCCTGATCGGCAAGGATTCTTTCTCGGGGATAGCAGACCTTGGCTTCGATGCCGCCCTCGATCGGCTTCAGGGTGGTCTCACCGAGGCTGCGCTGACATCCGACGCTGCCGAAGGGATCGCCGCCTTCATCGAGAAGCGAGATCCCGACTGGAGCGGAACGTAGAACAGCGCATAAGCGGTACCCTGTCTCCGTGCATCGCAAGCTCCAGATCCTTGGCTGGACCCTCATCTGGTCATCACTTTTCATATTCGGCTATGTCGGGTACGAACTGGTGGTCACCGATGTCATCAACTCGGGGATCCAGGCCGAAGCGGCCGAGGGGATCGACGAGGTGTTCGCCGAAGCTTCGCCACCTCCGGTCGAAGACGTTTCGGTTGATGACTCTGACGATGATGGCGCCGAGGTGGTCGAGTTCCATCGCGAAGACCCGCCCGCCGAGGAGGGTACCGAGTTCGGAGTGCTGCGGGTGCCCCGTCTCGGCATCGAAGTGATCCTCTTTGAGGGAGTTACTCCGGAGACGCTGAAGAAGGGTCCCGGTCATATGCCGGGAACAGCCCTGCCTGGTCAGCCTGGCAACGCTGTCATATCCGGTCACCGGACCACCCACGGCCGCCCTTTCTTTGATCTCGATCAGTTGAAGCCCCGCGACCGAATCGAGGTCGAAACCTCAATAGGTACCCACGTCTACGAATTACGCGAAGAGTGGTTCCTGGTGGCACCCACCGATGTCTGGGTCGTCGACCCGAAGGACGGCGGCTGGCTGACCCTGACCACGTGTCATCCCAAGTTCTCGGCCCGCCAGCGCCTGATTGTCACCGCCGAGCTGGTGTCCGGGCCGAATCTGGACTACGTGAGCTTCCTGGAGGACAGACTTACCGATCTCAGCTGAGGCCGGCAACCATCCCCTCGAGAAGCTCGCGATCGAGAATACCGTTGAACACCTCGACGACTTCACCATCGGAGTTGAGAAAGAACGTGGCGGGAAGCCCGAGAGTCGGGTAGCTCGCCCTCATCTCTCCATCATCGAAACCGACCGGGTAAGTCGGCCGGATCTCGGCGACGAATTGCTCGAAATCAGCGAGCCTGTCATCCACCCCCACCCCGATGACGATGATTCCGGGGTTGGCGTCGGAGAACGCACTGAGCTCCGGGATTTCCTCCCGGCATGGCCCGCACCACGACGCCATGAGATTGATCACGATCGGACGGTCGTCATCCTCGATCAATCTGCTGAGGATGATGGGTTCATTTGTTTCGATGTCCTCGATCTCGAAATCTGGCGCCACCCTGCCGACCGTTGCGCTGTCGGTGTCGGCTGAGCGGAAGATCCAGGCACCGAGGAGCCCGGCCGCCACCACCGTGACGAAGACTCCCGTCAGCCGCAGGCGGCGACCCTGGAGAGGGTCGGCCTCTTCGTCAGGCTTTTGCCATGTGTCGGAGGACATAGTGCAGGATGCCACCGTTGCGCAGGTATTCAACCTCAATCGGAGTGTCCACCCGTGCCGACGTTGTGAATTCGGTGGTTTCGCCATCCGAGTGGGTCGCTGTCACCTGCACCGTTTGCCTGGGTTGGAGGTCGTCCGTCAGTTGGATGTCGAACGTCTCGGTGCCGTCGAGGCCGAGGCTCTCGGAATCCTCGCCGTCGTTGAAAACCAACGGGAGCACACCCATCATCACCAGATTTGAGCGGTGGATCCGTTCGAATGACTTGGTGATCACCGCTTTGACCCCGAGGAGGAATGCCCCCTTGGCCGCCCAGTCGCGCGACGAGCCCATCCCGTAGTCGGTGCCGGCGAGGACGATCAGGGGGATGTTTGCCGCCTGGTAGTTCATCGCAGCCTCGTGGATCGACTTGACATCGCCATCGGTGAAGTCAGTGGTCCAGCCACCTTCGGTATTGGGGGCGAGTTGGTTACGCACCCTGATATTGGCAAAGGTGCCGCGGGTCATCACCCGGTCGTTGCCCCTCCTCGATCCGTAGGAGTTGAACATCGCCGGCTGCACCCCGTTCTTGATCAGGTAGCGGCCCGCGGGAGAGTCAACAGCGATCGAGCCGGCGGGGCTGATGTGGTCGGTCGTCACCGAATCACCGAGCTTGGCGAGCACCCGCGCTCCGCTGATCGGTGCGAGTGGGGTGACGTCAGGGGTGAGATGGGTGAAGAAAGGCGGCTCCTGGACATAGGTGCTCGACGGGTTCCATTGGTACAGGTCCGACTCCGCGGTCGTGATCGACCTCCACTCGTCCGACCCGGTGAAAACATCGGCGTACTTCTCGATGAATTGAGACTGCAGCACGTTCTCGCCGACGATCGATGCGATCTCGTCCTGGGTGGGCCAGATGTCGCTCAACATGACGTCGTTGCCGTCGCGGTCGGTGCCAATCGGCTCTTCCAATGGGTCCCAGTCAACCGTTCCGGCGATCGCGTACGCCACTACCAGTGGTGGGGAGGCGAGGTAGTTGGCCCTGACATCTGGCGAGATGCGACCCTCGAAGTTCCTGTTCCCTGACAGCACCGAAGCAGCCACCAGGTTGTTCTCGTTGATGGCGGCCGAGATCGGATCGGGGAGCGGACCGGAGTTGCCGATGCAGGTCGTGCATCCGTAGCCCACGACATGGAATCCGAGGCCTTCGAGATCTTCAAGAAGCCCGGACTCGGTCAGGTACTCGGTGACCACTTTCGAACCTGGAGCGAGTGAGGTCTTCACCCATGGCTTCCGATTGAGCCCGAGCTCGCGTGCCTTGCGGGCAACCAGGCCGGCACCAACCATGACGTCGGGGTTCGACGTGTTGGTGCACGACGTAATCGCCGCGATGACGACGTCCCCATCGGTGATGGTGAAGGTCTCGCCGTCGTAGACAACCTTTACGCTTGTCTGCATCTCGGGCCCGTTGGTCGGCGACCCTCCTTCGTCGACCCATTCTGAGGTGGTGCCGGCGACCGCGCCGCTGGACTTGCCGAACTCATTGGTGAGGTCCTGTTCCCATTGCGATTTCATCCCGGAGAGGTCGATCCGGTCCTGGGGTCGCTTCGGGCCGGCAAGGGATGGCTCGACCGTCGTCATGTCCAGATGCAGCTTCGACGAGTAGGTAGTCTGTCGCGAGTCGTCGCGCCACATGCCCTGCTCCTTGCAATACTGCTCGACGGTGTCGATCAGCTTGTCCTCGCGCCCGGTGAGACGCAGGTACTTCAGGGTCTGCTCATCAACAGGGAAGAAGCCAACTGTGGCCCCGTACTCTGGCGACATGTTGGCGATGGTGGCCCGATTGGCCAGGGGCATCTCGGCAAGCCCGGTGCCGTGGAATTCGACGAACTTGCTGACAACGCCATGTGCCCTCAACATCTCGGTGACCCGGAGCACCAGGTCGGTTGCGGTCGCCCCCTCGGGGAGCTTGCCGGTGAGCTCAAAGCCGACCACCTCTGGGAGAAGCATGTAGATGGGCTGGCCCACCATCGCCGCTTCGGCTTCGATGCCGCCCACACCCCATCCGACGACACCGAGGCCGTTGATCATTGTGGTGTGGCTGTCGGTTCCGACCAGGCTGTCGGGGTATAGCTCGACCCCGTTGTCCCAGACCACCTTGGCCAGGTATTCGAGGTTCACCTGGTGGACAATGCCGGTGGCGGGTGGGACCACCCTGAAGTTGGCGAAAGCCGACTGGCCCCACTTGAGAAACTCGTAGCGCTCCTGGTTGCGCTCGAACTCCTTAGAGGAGTTGATCATCAGGGCGTCGGAGCTGGCAAATGCGTCGACCTGCACCGAGTGGTCCACCACCAGGTCGGCGGGGATCAACGGGTTCACCTTCTGGGCGGACCCCTCGTCGCCCGTCATCCTGACGATTGCGGCGCGCATCGCCGCCAGGTCGACAACCGCGGGGACGCCCGTGAAGTCCTGAAGCACGACACGGCCCGGGATAAAGGGAATCTCCTGCTCACCGACGGCCGTGGCGTCGTATTCTGCGATGCGGCGGACATCCGCCTCGGTGATGGAGATCCCATCGAAGTTGCGCAGGGCAGATTCGAGGAGGACCTTTATCGAATAGGGGAGTGCCTCGGTGCCGTCGATGGCGTCGAGCCGGACAATCTCCCGGCTGCCCAGCGCGGTGTCCAGGCTGGTGCGGGACCCGAATGGATCGCTTTTCATGGTCGGACCTTTCGGCGTGGTGTGAAGACTCTTATCTCATTGAGGTTACCGGAACCAATGGCCAAGAACCCCGGGGGTGGAGTGCGAAGAAGGTCTCTTTTTGCGGAATCCGAGAAGTGTCGATCCTTCCGACGCGGGGCTGGGTAGGTCGCCGGTTTGCTGTTTTGTGGCCCAGGGGCACCCATCGCGATTCCGACGGCCAGCGCATATTGCCGGTTATGCGCGCTCTACCTGGGGTCTGATGTCGGTTGCGAATCGTTCTGCGGTTTCGTCGTCAAACGGTGAGGCAATTTCCACGATCACAGTTTCGAAGCCGAGATCCTTCCAACCGACCATGAGTTCGATCATCCGTGCCGGGGTGGTTAGATGGACATCAGGCTGTTCGTAGATGGTGTCACCATGTTTGTTGGCTTCCATCTGTTCCCTGAAGAATGCGATGGCTTCCTCTTCTGTGTCTCTGATCACTGAGGCGACGTAGAGGGTGCGCTCGATCTCGGCGTGATCCCGTCCGACCTGTTCGCAGTGTCGTTGAAGGACCTCGTCTTTGTGACGAACCTTGTCCATGTCAGCGATCCCGGCCCAGTTCCACATATCGGCATACCGTGCCACGGTGCGAAGGGTCTTCTTCTCCCCTCCACCTCCGATCATGATAGGAAGCCGCTCCTGAACCGGTACTGGCCGTAGGCGGGCCTGGGTGAAGGCATAGTGACCATCCTCAGGCGAGGTGACCGTCTCGCCATCCAACAAGGCTCTCATCGCGGCAACAGACTCATCCAACCAGGCAAGACGATCCCCAAAACCAGAACCAAATTCGAAACCCAATCTGGTGTGCTCCAGCTCAAACCAACCCGATCCGATACCCAGGATCGCCCGACCATCCGAAACATGGTCCAA
>DATKCM010000016.1:0-6698 GCA_035513195.1 Acidimicrobiia bacterium
ATAGCTGGCGATACCGATCATCTCTCCGTCGAGAAGCGCGATGAGGGCCATACGGTCGTGATAATCGACTGTCGTGAAATACTCGACCTCGGTGGGATCGAGGCTCTCCTTCAACCGGAAGAACCGGAAGTACTTCGACTCGGGCCCAAGCTTTTCGAAGAATTGGACAATGAGTTCGGAATCGGTCGGTTTGATAGGCCTGATCCGGACGCCGCCACCGTCGCGGAGGACCGCGTCCAACTCGTACTCCGCCGGATAGTCGCCCAATTGCTGCCTCTCTCTATGCTCGTCGATTTCCCAGGTTACGGAAACTCCTCCCATTGCTACCGGTTTCACCGGCAAGGTGTCGTAGAATCGACCGCAACGGGATAGGTCAAGGGTGGAACGTCTGAGTGGACCTGTCTCCGATCATCGTGGGGCCCGGGTTCGGTTCCTCTCCCCTCCCCCACCCACCGGCCCGGGTCCCACGACCTTTTCTGTCAGAACCCAACGACGGGCGATGGCGAGGTGCTTCAGAGGTTCTGGGGTAGACCTTTCTCGATCGCCAGGTCCCTGTCGTCCCATATGGCCAATGCCGTCTTCATGGGGAGAAATCCGAGCTTGACATAGAATCCCTCTGTCCCAGGGTTTGCGTAAAGGATGAGTTTCTTGTGGCCGCGAGCCAAGTCAATCAGCCTGGTGATGATCGCCTTACCCAATCCCTCTCCTTGATAATCAGGATGAACCGTGACGTCGGCGATGTAGGCACCGTCGAGACCGTCGGCAATGGCCCTGCCCGCACCGACCAAGGTCTCGTCGCTGTAGACAAAGCTCTTGTACATGCTGTTGGAGAACACGGCCTGAAGTGCATCTGGGGGGTTCACGCCAAGTGGGGCTATTGGATACAACTCTGAAAGTTTGGCCCAATCGACGGATTCCTGGTCGAGAACCCATCGATACCCCCCGCCGGCTGCGGACGGCGCTGACATCAGCGCCACTCCTCGCTTTCGATCTCACTGGCGGGGTCGATGCAGACTTCCACGCCCACTTCCTCGCACTTCACAAAACACCTGCGCCATTGCCGAAAATAACGTGCCCGGGGTGGGAGTCGAACCCACACGGGCCGAATCGGCCCAAGGGGGTTTAAGCCCCTCGCGTCTACCATTCCGCCACCCGGGCATTGAGACCTTCAGGCTATACAGCCAGAAGTTCGGCAGCGACGCCGTCGAGGGTATCGCGCTCAGAGATCTTTATCTCGTCCATACCCAGATGATGGAGGACTTCTCGGGCGATTACCGCCCCGGACAGAATCACCGGAGCCCGTTTCGGGTCCAGCGACGGGATCGACGCCGTCTCTTCCACAGTCATCAAACCCAGGGTGCCCACCAGGCGATCGAGGTCTGCCACGTCCATGACATGTCCGTGGACACACTCGTATTCGTAACCTGGAAGATCGGAGGATATGGCGGCCAGCGATGTCCAGGTCCCGGCAATTCCAACAGCAGTCGCCGCGCCGGGAGCGCTCGTGGCGGCGAACAAATCCCTGACATGCTTCGACGCCCTTTCCAGTTGCACGATGGTGGCAGGCCGGTCGACGAGGATTCGGTCTGTCAGCCGCACCGACCCGATGTCTACCGAAACAGACCACTCCCTGGTCACGAACTCGGTGGACCCACCGCCGATATCAGAGACCACCACTCGGGAAGAATCGGCTATATCGCCCGCGGCACCGGCAAAGGCGTAGCGCGCCTCTTCGGCTCCTGTGATCAATGTCGGTCTGACACCGAGGGCATGCGCAGAACGGTCGAAGAACGCTTCCCTGTTGGCGGCGTCTCGCGAAGCCGAAGTGGCAATTGCTTTTCTCCGCTCGACCCCGTGAAGTTCCATCAACAACCCGAAACGGGCAAACACCTCAAGGGTCTCTTTGGTCGCGTCCTCCGAAAGCAGCCCGGTCCGATCCACGCCGCGACCCAGACCGGTCACCTCGACCCACCTGCCCACTTCAGTTTCACCCGATGTGATCAGCAGGCGCATCGAGTTCGTGCCGATGTCGACGACGCCGACGTTCAAGGGAGGTTCGACCATTCCGGGTTCCATGCGCCGTCAGCGACACATGGCACCTCGCAATCGAGCGGTTCGATCCATGCGGCCACCGCATCGCCAACCGGGTTCGCACCACCAGCGGCACTGTGGGCGTAGTGGGCGTGAAGGCACTTCACCCCCGCCCTGGCGCCGCCCACCCCTCCGCTAGGGCGCGCGAGGTCGTCATCAGGTAGCCGGGAATCGCGTGTGGCCCCGTATTCCCGGTGAGCATCGTCAAGGGCGGCACCAAATGCAGGATCGCTCGATGCCTTTGCCTCCATACGCCGCACCCCGCCTGAGCCCTCTAGCCTGCCAATCCGGGTGGAGGCGAGAGGGCAGGTGAGCCAGTAAAGGGTGGGGAACGGCGTCCCGTCTTCGAGCCGGGGAGGTACCTGTATCACCACCGGCAATCCAAGGTGACAGCGAGCAACAACGGTGGAATCCGCTCTCGGTGACCGCCCTATCTGGACCTCAACGACTGTGGCGTCGTCACTCCGGCCCACGTCTCAAGACCCCTGGTCGCCACCTGAGACGAAGTCCCAGATCTTTTCGACCCACGTCCGCTCCGGAGCCTCAGGCGCGGGCTTTGCCCGGGTGACGGCTTGACCCGCCCCGGGCGGATCAAGCACGACATAAGCCGTTTCGCCCGGTCGGGCATAGCCGAGCTTCTCCCGCGCCAGCCGCTCGATCTCCTCAGGCGACTCGAGTGCGGCGACGTCGGCTTGCAAGAGCGTGTTCTCCTCCTCGAGGGCCGCTAGTTCTTCACGCGCCGCCTCGACCTGACGGTTGGAGTCGATGATCTGCCGGTAGGGGATCAGCTGCGTGAGGAAGGCGGCGCCGATCACGAGAAACAAGGCAGCGACCAACCATACCGTGGGTCGCTTGGTCAGGGTCACTTCGATCTCCGAAAGGTTTCCCAGCCCGCGAAGCGCGCCTGTTCTCCGAGGCCCTCTTCGATCCTGAGTAACTCGTTGTATTTTGCGGTGCGCTCACCTCGAGCGGGAGCGCCACTCTTGATCTGTCCTGCGTTCGTGGCAACGGCAAGATGGGAGATGAATGTGTCCTCGGTCTCTCCGGACCGGTGACTGATCATCATCCCAAATCCGGCCCGCTCGGCCCGACTCATCGTGTGAAGAGTCTCAGAGACAGACCCGATCTGGTTGACCTTCACCAGAATTGCGTTGGCTGCCTTCTCTGCAATCCCTCTTCTCAGGATCTCTTCGTTGGTGACGAAAATGTCATCACCGACGAGTTGAACCCGGTTCCCGATCTGTCCGGTGAGCTCCTTCCATCCGTCCCAGTCATCCTCGGACATCCCGTCTTCGATCGAGACGAGCGGGTAGCGATCCGCAAGATCGGTCAGGTAATCCACCATCTCGCCCGGAGAGAGCTCCCGCCTCTCCAACTCGTAGCGGCCCTCGCGGTGTATCTCTGACGCGGCAACGTCGAGAGCAAGGGCGATCTCGTCGCCGAGTTTGTAGCCTGCCACATCGATGGCCTCGACGAGAAGCTCCAGGGCCGCTTCATTTGTGGCGAGGTCGGGAGCAAAACCACCCTCGTCGCCGACATTGGTCCCCAGCCCGCGCCCCGCGATCACTCTCTTCAACGCGTGGTAGACCTCCATCCCGGCGCGGAGCGCCTCGCTAAACGAGGGGAAGCCGGCCGGCACGATCATGAACTCCTGGATGTCAACGCTGTTGGCGGCATGAGCGCCACCGTTGAGGACATTCAGGCACGGGACCGGGAGGACTCTCGCGGACGATCCCCCCAGGTACCGATAGAGCGGCTGGCCAATTGTGGCAGCAGCGGCGCGCGCCGTCGCCATCGAGACGCCGAGGATGGCGTTTGCCCCGAGATTCGCCTTGTTGGGAGTGGCGTCAAGGTCGAGCATGACCTGGTCAATCTGCTCCTGGCGTGTGGCGTCCATACCCGTTATGGCATTGGCGATTTGGTCGTTGACGTGGCTGACGGCCCTGGTCACCCCGCGGCCGACGTATCTTTCACCACCGTCGCGCAGTTCCACAGCTTCGTTGGCACCGGTCGATGCACCGGAAGGGACAATTGCCCGTCCGTAGCCATCCGAGGTGAAGACTTCGGCTTCAACGGTCGGGTTACCCCGCGAATCGAATACCTGGCGGGCATGTACCCGCGTGATGATTGTGCTGCTCATGGTCCCGGATTTGACGAAGTTGGCCTCGCTCAAGCTACCAGCGTTATCTGCTATCGGCCGTTTTCTGGAATGAAAGCTTCGAGCTGTAGCCAAGAACATTGTCACAATCCAAGGCAGGATCATCGGTAGATCGTTGCCGGGCGGATGGGCCCGCGCCCCATTTACAATCCCGCGACCCAGAGGCACACCGACGCTTCAGCCGCGATCCAAAGCCCCGCGACCTGGTGGGTGGGCTACATCACTCGACGGCTCACACGCGGCGTTAGCATCGGAACGACATGGCGTTGACGATATCGGGCGTGATTTCAGCACACACACCGGTTTCACGAAAAGGAGACAAGTGGACGAAGGCAATCAGCTCATCAACCCCAAGAGCCTCGCTCCGGCGATTGGATATTCACACGTCGTCGCCGCCCAAGATGGTCGGTCGGTGTACCTCGCCGGCCAGGTCGCATTCAACGAGCACGGGGTCATCGTGGGCGACACCTGGGTCGATCAGTTCGACCTGGCATTGTCCAACCTGGTCACAGCACTCACCGCCGCCCACGGAAGACCAGAGGATATCGTCTGGATGCAGATCTTCACCAGCGATGTGGTCGCATATCGCGAGGCACGACCCCGGCTCGGACCCGTGTACCAACGTCACCTGGGCCGCCACTACCCGGCGATGAGCCTATACGGAGTCACAGAGCTCGCCGACGAGGGAGCGCTTGTGGAGATAACCGGCATAGCGGTCATCGCCACGTGAGGGAAATACCGCAGGTTTCGCAGGCGGATCATTGACGAAATAGGAAAGCTGACTCGAGTTGACCTTGCGCGGATCCGTGCGCCTTCGGGGTGACACCAGCGTTGCCGTCCGGGTCAGGAGCCAGATTCCCGAGCCCGAACGATCACCTCAAACCGATTGATCGCACTCTGCAGTGCAACCTCGGCGTCGATCCCGAGCTGACGGGCGAAATCGACCAGATGGAAAAGGGCTTGACCAACGAGGTTCTCCACGTCCTCATCGGGGTCGTGCAGTGAGGCAAACAGCCCCGCTGCCCGGTCAAGAGGTCGGCCGCCCTCGTAGATGCCGGCCTTGGATGCGCGATTCTGCACTTTTGATGCCCGGTGCAGTGCGGGCATACCGGGCGGGATCCCCTCCAGAGCTGATGTGGGGCCGCCGCCTTTTTCGTCCCGTTTGATTGCTTCCCAATTGGATTTGACCTCAGCTGCATCAGCCACCTCGACGTCGCCGAAGACATGGGGATGGCGGCGTACCAGTTTCTGACGGAGTACCTCGGCAACGTCATCGATGTCGAAGGCGCCCGATTCGGCGCCAATCGCCGCCTGGAACAACACCTGGAGGAGGACGTCGCCGACCTCCTCCTCAACCCTCGCGTAGGCGACCATGTCGTCGGGTTCGAGCCCGGCGACGGCTTCGATCAACTCAAATGCCTCCTCGACGAGGTGTTTGGTGAGGCTGGCATGAGTCTGCTCGCGGTCCCAGGGACATTCCCGACGCAGACGCCGCATCGTGCGGATCGCCCCAACCAGTCCTCCCGGTTCGAGGTCGATCCATATCGACGTCCTGTATCCGGCAAGCGAAGGGTCGACGTCGTCGATTGTCCCCGACCATGAGACTGCACCTTCGGCTCCCAATCCGGAGAACAGCCGGATCTCAGCACCCTCCGGGATAACCCGGGAGAGATTTGCCGCGACGTCGGCAAGCACCTCGGGTCGGTCGAGATGGCCGACGATGGTTGGTTTGTCGACGATCAGCGGAAAAGGCAATTCATGGCCGTTGAGGATCTGGAGTCCTCGTTCGAATGGGTCATATCCGACTTCGGCGAGGATGGCATCCATGAAGGTCTCGGTGTTGAGAATCTCGACATCTTCGCCGCGGGCAACGATCTCGCGGACCGCGAATTCGCCCATTCCCGGCCCTCCCGGCACCGCGTAGACAACCGGCCTCTCCTTCGCTGCCGTCAGCACCCGATCGGCGATAGCCGAATACACCGCCTCGAAGGTGTGCTCCTCCTCGTAGATATCGTCACAAAAGGTCACAGCACGCCGCTCGGCGAGTTGGGCGGCGGCGGGGTGATTGACGGTTCGAGCGATGACCGTCCGTGACGGGTCGAGAAGGATGTCGAGCACCGGCCCCGGGATCCGGGCGATGTCGCCTGGTCCAAGACCGGTGATCAGGATCATCGGGTCACTCGTCGACGGCTGTCGTGGTGGTCGTGTCCTCTGTCGGCGCCGTCGTGGTTGAGTCTTCATCGAGCGTCGTTGTCGTGGCGTTGCCTGGCGGCGCCGTCGTCGGCGTGGTGTCGGATGGGTCGGATGGCGGGACGACACCAGCCGGGTTGGTCTGCCATGTGCCGTACTTCTCGTTGACTGTCACCTCTGCCGAGTCGAGGTGCCCACCGATCCAATTCGTCAGCACCTGGGGCAGTTCTGCGTTCCTGGTGCTTTCGATGATCTCTTC
>DATKCM010000017.1:0-8842 GCA_035513195.1 Acidimicrobiia bacterium
AAGTGATTCGTTGAGTCCGAGTGCCCTGGCCAGCGCCCGACCGACCTGGGTCACATGGATGGTGTGGGTCATCCGGGTCACGTAGTGGTCCCCGTCGGGATTCAAGAACACCTGGGTTTTGTGCTTCAGGCGGCGGAACGCTTTGGTGTGAATGATCCGGTCACGGTCGCGCTCGAAGCAGGTACGGAACTCGTCATCCTCCTCCGCCTTCTGACGGCCCCTGGTCTGTGTCGAAAGGGTGGCGGCCGGGGAGAGCAGGAGCGCTTCTTGGTCCTCGCGTTCCTCCCGGGTGATGCGCCTCATCTCAGTCATGAGAGCGTGCAGTGGGATTGGCCGAGGTGGCGGCAGGCCGACAGATCACTCGGAGTCCGTTGAATAATGCCGTTGCCCAGATTGGCGGCCAGGCGCGCACAGCTCGCAAGGCCGAGGTTTCGCCACTCCTCGGGCCGGAATGGCGGGGCCGAGAACGCAGCGAGTGGTGATGCATGGTCGTCAAGATGGGTGACATGCATTGTTCAACAGGCTCCCAGCGGAGCGATAGCCCGATCAGAGGAGATTCTGCAGGTCGATGTCGCAGCTGGGGTGTCGCAGTTTGGCGAGACCACGCGCCTCGATCTGCCGGACCCGCTCGCGGGTGGCGTTGACCACCTTCCCGACGTCGGAGAGTGTCCAGGGTTCATCGCCATCGAGGCCGAATCGGAGCCAGAGCACCTGCTGTTCCTCGACGTCGAGAGCTTTGAGAGCGCGGACCAACCTCTCCCGCCGCCACGCGGCCGCCGCGCTTTCCTCCGGATCATCTGCCTCGGAGTCGTGAACGAAGTCCTGGAGGGATACGTCACCCTCCTCGTTTACCGGCTTGTCGAGGGAGACCGTCTCCGCCGGTGCCTCCATCGCCATCAACACCCGGTCCTCGTCGAGGCCTGATGCCTCGGAGATCTCCTCCAACGTTGGCGCCCGGTGGAGGTTGTCATACAGGACCTGCTTGGTGTCCTGGACTGTCCGCACGACGTCGACCATGTGCACGGGGAGCCTGATGGTCCTCCCGTTGTTGCCCAGCCCCCGGGTTATGGCCTGGCGGATCCACCATGTGGCGTATGTGGAGAATTTGAAGCCTTTTCGCCAGTCGAACTTCTCGACGGCTCGGATCAGGCCCAGGTTTCCTTCTTGGATCAGGTCGAGGAGATCGAGCCCGCGACCCGTGTACCTCTTCGCGATAGAGATCACCAGTCGCAGGTTGGACCGGATGAAGGTCATCTTGGCTTCCTCACCCTCAGCTATCAAGTGCATCAGCTTGGGCCGGTCGGTCCTGTCGTAGTCGCCGGAGTCGAGGATTTGCTGTGCTTTCTTGCCCCGCTCCATGTCGCGGGCGAGATGGACTTCGTCTTCAGCGGTGAGCAGGAAGTGTTCGGAGACTTCGTCGAGGTAGATACCGACGGTGTCGGTCGAACTGGAGCCTCTCTCGGGTTTCACATCGTCTGCCCTGATGGCCATGTATTCACCGGCCTCCTCAAACAACCCTGTGGAAAACTACCCCCCGAAGGGGGATCTGGCAAACGGTTTCAAGCGCTACCCGCCCGAAATCGGTACCATTTCGTGCTCAGTGTCACGTCGTACACAGTTTCGATTGCTTGTGGCACTCACCATTGTATGGGCCGGGTGGACGGGTTGGTCGCTGCTCGGTCAGGCCTCGCCGTACACGCTTCAGGTAATTGATGATGTTGGGTTGCCGATCCCGGCCGCGGTCGTGGACGTCACCGGCGACCAGGCGGGCACCACCGATTCTGAAGGCCTTGTCGAAATGGAATGGAACCGGTCGAGCCGCGTCCTCGAGGTGAGCGCTCCGGGCCACATCCCGCGCATGGTCACACTCGACGAGAGCCCTGGTGAGACTTTCAGTGTCGTCCTCAACGCACGGGTGCTGCGGGGGCGGGTTGTCGACCAGGACGGCGAAGGCATCAAGTCGGCGCGGGTGACCGCGGGCCCGGCGACAGCTGTGTCAGACGACGAGGGCCACTTCCGGTTGCGGGGGGCTGAGCCGGGCCCGGTGACGGTTCTCCGGCCCGCATGGCTGCCTGGCGACTTCATCTGGGATGGAGGTCCCGGAGAGAACGTGGTTGAGATTGAGCAATTCTCCGCACGCGCCGTGCATATCTCGGGTGAAGCGGTGGCCACCGATTTCGAGACCTTTGTTGATATGGCGATGACGACGGAACTCAACGCGTTAATGATCGATCTCAAAGACGAATCCGGGGTTGTGTTCTACGACAGCACCGATCCGACCGCGATCGCCGCCGGTGCCGTAACAGCCCAATACAGCTTGAGCGAAGTCGTCTTCCGCGCCGATTCGTTGGGCCTCTACGTGATTGGCAGGTTGGTCATCTTCCAAGACCCGGTCGCGGCGAGGAGTATTCCGGAGATGGCGGTGTGGGATTCCGATCTCAATGCGCCGTATAGCGCCAACGGCCAGTACTTCCTCGACCCCACCGACCCGGCTGCGCGCGACTACGCAATGTCACTTGCGGTCGAGGCGTGTAACGCGGGAGTCGACGAGATCCAGTTCGACTACGTTCGTTTCCCCGACAAGCGCAGTGAGTCCGCCCAGTTCGACGAAGGGGTGAGCGCGGAGACCAGGACCACCACTATCACCAACTTCCTCGTGGAAGCAGTCGACACGCTGCACCCGTTGGGTTGCGCGGTCGCGGCTGACATATTCGGCTTCCTCACCACGGCTCGGGACGACGGTGGCATCGGTCAGCAATGGGAGGAGATTACGGCCGCTATCGACGTCGCATCCCCGATGCTCTACCCCAGCCATTACGCAGCGGGATGGTTCGGCTTCGAGAATCCCAACGAACATCCCGCCGACGTGGTGCGATTGGCACTCGAGGACGGAATGGAGCGCATCGTCAGCAACGTGGTGGTGAGGCCGTGGCTACAGGACTTTGGCTACAGCACCGAGAGCGTCAGGGCCCAGATCGACATCGCCGAGTCTTTCGATCTCGGCTGGATGCTCTGGAATGCAAAGTCGGTTGTGACGGTGGCGGCCCTCGATGCAGCCGAGTGAAGGTGACGAATTCGCCCTACGCCCATAGGGCAAATACGATTCGTTACGGTCCAACCGGAGAGCCTCTTGACCAGCTTTGATACCGAAAACCTCGATCGCCTCGCCGCGACCGTCCCCGCCTGGCGGAGCGAACAGATGCATGCGGCCTTCAGAGTTTTCGACGCGCTGAGCGAACCGACCGGTGCCGAAGAGGACTGGCGTTACGTCGACTACCAGATGCCGTTTGCCGATCTGGGACCCGTGCTGAACCCCGGCGTCCAGCTCGATCCCGGACCCTTCCTGACCGCCGTCGGGGAATCAACCGGGAAGGTGGTAGTCGTCGATGGCCATGTTGTCTCGGTTGACGCCGGTGACATCGACGTTCTCCGTATCGCCGATATGGCCGACGATCCAGGGTTGCGGGGCTCGGTGCCTCCCGATCACAACAAGCTGGCGGCGGCCCACGCGGCATTCTCAACCGATGGGGTCCTGGTCGACGTCCCTGCGAACCGGGTCATCGAAAAGCCGTTGACCATTGACGTGCACTCCGTAACCCCGGACAGCGCAACGTTTCCTCACATCGTGGTGAGGTTGGGCGAGAACGCCGAAGCGAGCGTGCTTGTCGTTTACCGCTCCGCGCCAGGGGTTTCACTGCTGATGGTCCCCGAAGTCGATCTGAGCATCGGTGACGGGGCGCGTCTTCGCTACCTCTCGGTCCAGGGCCTAGATCACGCGGCGAATATCGTCGTGCATCAGAGAGTCCATCTCGGTCGCGATTCGACGTCACGGGTCGGCGAGGTCGGCCTGGGGGCGGGCCTCGGCCGTCTCGACATCGGGGTCGACCTGGCGGGTGACGGCGCCTCTTCGGAAGTTGTCGGCCTCTACTTCGGGGAGAAGAACCAGACGTTGGATTACCGCATGGTTGTCACTCACCAGGGCAAGAGGACGTCCTCGGACGTCTTCCTCAAGGGTGCAGTCGAAGACGATGCCCAAAGTGTTTTCACCGGGCTGTTGCGAATCGAGAAGGGTGCAACCAGGACATCCACGTTCGAGACCAACCGCAACCTGGTGTTGTCCGAGAACGCCAAGGCACAGTCTGTCCCCAACCTCGAGATCCTCTGCGACGACGTGATCTGCGGGCACGCCTCATCGGTCGGGCCCTTGGAGCAGGATCACCTCTATTACCTGCAGAGTCGTGGTCTCCGTCGCCAGCGTGCCGAGCGGTTGCTCATTCGCGGTTTCTTCCAGGAAGTTATCGATCGTCTCCCGATTGCCAGCATAGGAAAGCCCGTCAGCGACGAAGTCTTCAGCCGGTTCATCTCAGCCCAGGAAGAGGGACGGGTGCGATGAGGGTGGAGGTTGGTGAATTGGAAACGCTTCCCAGAGAACGTGGGATCCGGGTCACGGTGGGAGAGCAGAGGATTGCGATGTTCCGGGTCGGCGACGACGTCTACGCGATAGGCGATGTCTGCTCCCACGCCGAGGCTTCCCTTTCCGAGGGCGAGGTCTTTGGAACCGAAGTCGAATGCCCCCGCCATGGATCGGAGTTCGACATCACGACCGGCGAGCCACATTCCCTCCCCGCAACACGCCCCGTTCCCACCTATGAGGTGGCCATCGAAGACGGGACCGTATTTCTGCTCCTGGAGGACACATGAGCTCCGCATTGAAGGTTGAAGGGTTGACAGTGTCGGTCCCCGAGAAGCAGATCCTGTACCGGCTCGACCTGGAAGTTCCGTTCGGTGAGGTGCACGCAATCATGGGACCCAACGGGTCCGGCAAGTCAACGCTGTGCCATGTTCTCACCGGCAAGTCCGGCTACGAGGTCGAGGGCTCGGCGTTCCTCGACGGCGAGGAATTGTTCTCCCTCGAAGTAGATGAGCGGTCCCGGGCCGGTTTGCTCCAGAGCTTCCAGTACCCGACCGAGGTGCCGGGCATCCGGCTCGAAGAGTTCCTGCTCGAGGCTTCCGATGAGCGTGGCGTCGACGAAAACGAGGCCCGGGACCGAATTCGCTCCGAAAGTGCTCGCTTCGACACCGAGGAGTTTCTCGACCGCTCGCTCAACTACGAGTTGTCGGGTGGGGAGAAGAAACGCTCGGAGATCTTCCAGATGGCCGTGCTCCGCCCCAAGATGGCTCTTCTCGACGAGATCGACTCCGGCCTCGACATTGACGCGGTGAAACAGGTCGCGGAAGCTGTCGAGGAGATGCGGTCCCCGGACCTCGGCGTCCTGATCATCACCCACTATTCGCGGATCCTCCGCTACATGACTCCCGACCGGGTGCACGTGATGATCGACGGGCGCATCGTGGATTCCGGTGGCGCCGAGCTGGCCGATGAGCTGGAGAAAGGCGGGTACGACTCCGTTCGGGAACGTCTCGGCATCGAGAAGAGCCCGGAAACCGAAGCTCCCAAACCGTCCGATTTCTTCACCGAAACTCCCTTCGACGTCTGAACCGGGGCGGGATGGCATCAAGATCGGCTGCGACCCGCTGGCTCGAACAGCTGACCCGGATTCCCACGGCCAGCGGTCTGGAGCACCAGGTGGTCGATTGGGTGCATGCCTGGGTGCGGCGCCGGCCGGATCTGAAGTTCAACCTCGACAGCGGAGGCAACGTCCTCATCACGCAGAAGGGTCGTAAGTCCAGGGCGCCTGTTTTCGCGGTCGCTCACATGGACCATCCCGCATTCGTAGTGACATCGGTTGAGGGCAGCCGCGTCGGGTTCGAGTTCCGGGGCGGGGTGAACGAGGAGTACTTCAGCGATGCCGGCGTGGACTTCGCCGGCTCCGGCGTCGAGGGTGTTGTCGTGACCTACGACGCCAATTCGCAGTCGGGGTTTGTCGAGGTCTCGGGTGACGGCGTCTCGGTGGGTGAGATCGGGACCTGGAAGCTTTCGCCCGTCACAGCGGGACCGGATCGACTGCTCGCACCGGCCTGCGACGACCTTGCCGGGTGTGCCGCCGCTCTTGCCGCACTTGACCGGGCACGAGGGCGCGCGCAGTTGCGCCACTTTGGCGTGCTCCTCACCCGAGCCGAGGAGGTGGGGCTCGTCGGTGCCACCCATGCTGCACGAGAGGGCACGATTCCCCATGACTCCCGACTCCTTTCAATCGAGACTTCTCGTGCCCTACCCAACGCTCCGATCGGCAAGGGTCCGATCATCCGCATCGGTGACGCCGCCACCGTGTTTGACCCCGAGTTGAGCAATCGGATCAGCCATGCTGCCGCCAAAGCCGGGATTCCCCACCAGCGGAAGCTGATGGACGGAGGTGGGTGCGAGGCTACAGCCTTCGGTGTGTACGGATATCAGGCGACCGGCCTTTGCCTCGCCCTCGGAAACTGGCACAACCGCGGAAATCTCGACGAGTTCGAAGCCGGGACAGGCGAACCCGTGCCGATGGCGGAGGAGATCTCATTGAGCGACTTCCACGGTTTGGTCGACTTGCTCCTGGTTGCCGCCGCCGCCGTCGACGAGCCGACAGACCTCAAGGAGCGCTTCGACGCCCTCTACGAAAGGACCGGGCACATACTCGGCTAGAGACGCAGTGCCAAGTGCGATAGCCTCAGCACATAGAACGATTGGAGAAGAAGTGGAGTATCGCACCGAGCGAGACTCGATGGGTGAAGTCAAGGTTCCGAAAGATGCCCGCTACGGGGCATCGACGCAACGGGCGGTGGACAACTTCCCGATTTCCGGCCTACGTTTCGACCGGAGGTTCATCTGGGCCCTGGGCCTGATCAAGGGCTCAGCGGCGACGGTGTCGGGCGACAAGGGTTTTCTCGATCTGGCCATGGCGGCGGCGATTAGACAGGCCGCCGACGAGGTGATGGACGGCAAGCTCGACGACCATTTCCCGCTCGATATCTTCCAGACCGGCTCGGGCACCTCCACGAACACCAACGCCAACGAGGTGATCGCGTCCCGTGCCAGCGAGATCCTGGGCAGCTCGGTTCACCCGAACGATCATGTGAACTACGGGCAGTCGTCGAACGACGTGATCCCAACCGCTATTCATGTTGCTGCAACCTCGGCAATTCGCGACGACCTCTTGCCTGCGATGAAGGTTCTGGCCGACGAGCTTGTGGCGAAGTCCGTCGAGTTTTCAGATGTGGTGAAGTCGGGGCGGACCCATCTCATGGACGCAACCCCGGTGACCCTCGGCCAGGAGTTCGCCGGTTGGGCGACCCAGGTGCGCAAAGGCCTGGAACGCCTCACGGCGGTGCTGCCCGACCTCGAGGAGCTCGCCCTTGGTGGGACGGCGGTCGGTACTGGAATCAACGCTCCTGAAGGGTTCGCTGCGGCGGTCATCGACCTTCTCGGCGAGCGGTCGGGCTTCCAGTTCCGCGAGGCCGGCAACCATTTCGAAGCCCAGGGATCCAAGGATGCGACCGTGATGGCTTCCGGAGCCCTGAAGACGGTTGCCGTTGCGCTGTTCAAGATCGCCAACGACATCCGCTTCCTTGGTTCCGGTCCGACGTCAGGCATCTCGGAGATAAAGATCCCTGCCCTCCAGCCGGGCTCGTCGATCATGCCGGGAAAGGTCAACCCGGTGATGTCGGAGATGATGATGCAGGTGACAGCACACGTCATCGGCAACGACACCGCAATCACCTGGGGTGGAGCCAATGGGAACTTCGAACTCAACGTGATGATGCCGATGATCGCCCACAACCTTCTCGAGTCGGTGCGCCTCCTCGCCAGCGCGTCCAACACATTTGCGCTGTCTTGTGTTCGAGGCATCGAAGCCAATGCCGAGCGGGCGCGTGCCCTCGTCGAGCGGAATGCGATCATCGTCACCGCCCTCAACCCCCACATCGGATACGACAACGGAGCCAAGATCGCCAAGGAGGCGGTGGCAACGGGCCGTTCGGTTCGTGATCTGGTGGTCGAGGCCGGGCTGATGTCGGCCGAGGAAGTAGACGCTGCCCTCGACATCAAATCGATGACCGAGGGCGGCATCGCCTAGTGGTCTGTAGGTGAGCGCGAGATGACCGAGACACTGAGCGTCGTCGAATTGCTCACCGGAGTCCAAGCCGCGGTGATTGCGGCCTACCCGGGGCCGGTTTGGGTGCGCGGGGAGGTATCCGGTTTCAAACGGACGAACAGGGGAGCGGGGTTCTTCAAACTCGTCGACCCGGAACAGCCGGAGAATTCGATCGAAGTCGCGGCGCGGGGCCGTGTGATGGCGGAGATAGACCACGAACTCAACTCGGTGGGTGTTGGCTCGCTCCGGGCAGGTATCGAAGTTCGGATCGAGGCAACCGTCGGGGTGAGGCGTGGATCGTCACTTGTTCAGTTGAGCCTGCTCAGGGTTGATCCCGAGTTCATCGCGGGCCGGCTCGCTGTCGATCGGGAAGAAGTGCTCAGGCGGCTCAAGGCGGAAGGCCTGCTCGATTTAAACGCCCGACTCCCCCTTCCCCTCGTGCCGCTCAAGGTCGGGTTGGTGACAAGCCGGGGATCGGCAGCCCATGCTGACTTCCTCAATCACCTCAGGAGTCCCGGCTACAGGTTTCGGGTGTCGACGGTCGAGGCGACCATGCAGGGTGAAACCTCGCCAGAACAGGTGGTGAGAGGTCTCGACCGGCTCAGTCGCGAGCCTCTCGATGTGGTGACGATCGTTCGCGGCGGCGGGTCGAAGTTAGACCTGGCCGCGTTCGACAACGAGACGGTAGGTCGTCAGATCGCCGCGATGCCAGTCCCGGTTGTCACAGGCATCGGACATGAGACCGACCGGAGCATTGCCGATGAGGTCGCTGCAGTGGCAGAGAAGACGCCGACCGCGGCGGCAGGGTGGCT
>DATKCM010000018.1:0-4091 GCA_035513195.1 Acidimicrobiia bacterium
GCGCAGCGACGGGTCAGTCGAGCGATGAGCCAACCCGCATGCCTCTCGTACAGCACTCGCAGCGCGCCCGCATCGCCCTCGGCGACCGAGGACACGAGCTGCTGGTCGGACGCATCACGCATCCCGTCGAAACTCATATCCGTATTGTCGACGTATGAGCCCGAATCGGTTCACGAAACCACGAGAAATCCTGCGGACTGGTCGTCCCTCAGTCGACGGCGGCGAAGGCCCGGACCGCAAAGCTGCCCAGGTCCCGAACCATGGGCGAAACCGCGTAGAGCCGAAACTCGTTGCCCACCAGATGATCGAGGCCGGTCAGGTGCTCCACCACCGGAATCCCAGCCCGAAGCAAACCGGTGTGTGCCGGTCGGCGGCCTCCCCTGGTGTCGTCGATGTTGACCGAGCCGATCCCCACCAGTGCTGCCCCACCGAAAACCAAAGCATCGACCAGCGCGGGGGACACAAAAGGGTGATTCGGGTCTCCGTAATGCTCGGTGCGCCAATGACGGTCCCACCCAGTCGCAAACAGGACGGTCTGTCCGGCGAAGTACACGTCTTTTTTCATTAGCTCGGCGTCCAGTTCTGGACCGGCCGCCCGCAGACAGATCCCGGGGAGATCGGCCACCTTCTCCAGAGGAAGCCCGGCCAGGTCGAAGCCGTCCTCGAAACGGTGGAATGGAGTGTCGAGGTAGGTGCCGGTGTTGGCGACCATCTCGATCCGACCGATGCTGAACTCGGTGCCGGGGTCATAGGCCGCGTGATGGATCTCGCACATGGACAACCCATTTCTGGCGACGAGCACCGCATGCTCGAGTTCGGTAAGCGGCGCGGGTTCGGCGCTCCACCTGAACGCCAGCGGCCCCGAAAGGATCTCCATACCAATGCCAAACCGGCGGGCGCGCCTCCCGTACATCGCCTCGAGAAGGGGAAAATCGAACAAGTCCTCGATCGGATCTTCGTTCGTGGTGTCAGCCATGTTCGTGTCCCCCAGTCGTGCTGCTACTTGCTGTCACGAGGCTCGAACCGTCGATCGGGACGACACGCGTTGTGACCGAGGTGTAGGGTTCCTCACTGTGCGTAGGTGGAGTCAGCTACGAGAAGGAGGACTGCAATGATACGACGAAGACGTGTGTCGGCCGTGGTAGCGGCGCTGGTCGCGATCTCGCTACTCGCCCCGACGGCCGGGGCCGATCCCGATGATCCGGATCCTTCGGACCTGCAGGGTCCGGCTGAGAACGTGGTCGAGCCGCTGGCGGCCCACGATGCTGTGATGGGGAGCATCATCAGCGATGGGCCCGACGCCAAGGTGACCAAGAACCTCGCCCCGGTGGGAAGAGGCATCCGCAACGAGTTCGGGGTAACGACCGACGTGTGGGCGCACAAGAACTACGCATACACCGGGACCTTTAGCACCCTGTGTTCGACCGGGGACAACGACTCGGGCGTGTGGGTATGGAGCACCAGGAACGTGAAAAAGCCGAGCCTGGTGACTGTTATCGACACCGCGGCCGGATCCAAGACGAACGACGTCAAGGTCGCGACCATGAACTCAGGTGACGTCCTGGTCATGTCCAACGAGACTTGTGCCGCGGGCGGACCGGGCGGATTCGACATCTACAACGTCGACGATCCAAGTAACCCAGTGTTCCTCTCGAGGGTCCAGACCGATGACGTGAATGCCTTCCTGCGAGAAGCATTAGAGTTCGTCGATTTCGGCGTCCATAACCTGTTCCTGTTCACCCAGGGCGACACCGATTATGTGGCCGCTGTCGTCGAGGGTGAGTTTGGGAACTTCCAGGTCTTCGACATCAGCGACCCGACCAATCCGACTTTGGCCGGGTGGTGGGGCGCAGAGCAGCTCCGTCTGACCGATCTGGGGCTGGGGCACATCAACGCGGCCGACCTTGGAGCCGCCGACTTCGACCTCATCCTGGATCTGGACGATTACCTGTTCAGCGGGTTCGGTGCTTCACAGAACCGATTCTTGCATGACATCACAGTCACCACGGACGGCAATCAGGCCTATCTGTCCAACTGGGACGCCGGCCTCGTACTGCTCGACATCAGCGACGTTTCCGATCCTCAGGTGGTCTCGGTGGCCCTCGATCCCACCAACGGCTCGCCCATAGATGGCGAAGTCAACAGCCACTCGGCGTGGCCCAACGAGGACGGCTCCATCGTCGTTGAAGGCGAGGAGGACTTCAGTGCCTGGGAGGGCCTCATCCCGCCCTCGAATCTGACCCTGCAGAACCTGAACACGATTCCCGGTGTGGCAATCGCCACAGAGCCTGGCAATGACTTCGAGGCGAACCAGGTCGGCAACTCGGGCACGGTCACGGCTGTGCAGGTCTCAGTAACCGCCGGTCCGTTGGTCGGAAACACGTACCCCGCCGCTGAGCTCGTTGGCAACAATGTGCCTCTCGGGGGAGGGTCGGTCAGCGGTGACTTCGTGTGGGTTGGCCGTGCATGCAACGGCGATCCGTTTGAGAACACATTGAATTCCGGCGATATTGCGGTTGTGCGACGGGGGACGTGCACCTTCTCTGACAAGGAGGCAAACGTCGCAGCCGCGGGTGCGTCGGCAATGGTGCTGGCCAACAACCAGCCCAGCACCCCGTGGAGCGGCTTGAGGATCTGGGATTACTCCGATCCAGCCAATCCCGTCCTGGCCAGCACGTTCGACACCACCTGCAGCATCTCGACGGCACCGGGGGGGACCTGTGACCCGGCCGGCACCTATTCGTCACATAATGTGATAGTGGAGACTCTCGGCAACAAGGTAAAGGCCTACGTCTCCTGGTACAACGACGGGATGCTGGTATTGGATGTCACCGATCCCTACCACCCGGTGGAGTTGGCTCGGTTTACGGGCACCAATGAGGTGGGCGACCCGACCGATTTCTGGGGCGTCTACAAGATCCCTAATGAGCCGTTCATCTACGGCTCGGATCGCAACGGCGGTCTGTGGATCTTCCAGGAGAAGGGAGCAGGCAGCGGAGGTTGATCCTCTGCCGTGATACTGCGAGAGGGCGACCCGGCCGGGTCGCCCTCTCGCGCGTGACGATGGCTTCAGCTGATCCCTTGGGCCATTTGGGTCCACCGTTCTATGCCCTCCTCGGTTGGGGGGAGCCAGCTTTCTGCCGGCCTACCAGGGCGTCTGGGTATTTTCCCGGTAACTTTTCTTGTGGTCAGGGACGGCGTCGATCCGTCGACCTCCGGTTTTTCAGACCAGCACTCAACTCCCCCCAGATCGCTGTAACCAGGGACTACGCGGCGGAAAACCCATCCAACCTCGGGTTTGTTGAACGAGAGGTGAACAGCAGTTTCACCGTATGGACAGGCATCATGCAACCGATGAGTGTTCTGACGTCGACATGGACCGTTGCCATAGCCGACAGTCCCCGTAGGAGGTTTGCTGTGATTCTGTGAGACCTGGTGAAGGTCGCACTGGCGATGCTGGCTGACGAATGCGTTGAACCGGATGAACACTCCAAGCTGGCTTCAGGGTTGGCGTATTGTCATCGGCGAAGGGACTTCATCGAGTGAGGACGATCGGCAAATTGGAATGGGACACAACCGGGCCGGTCGGTAGCCGGGAACCGGTGTTCACCTGGACACCCTCGGGCCCAGCGACCGATGATCGGGCTGTGTTGGACGACGTGACGGGGGAAGGCGAGGGAGGAACGACCCTCGACCGTCTGCGGTTCGGTACCTATCTGGCGTCGAATGTCACGGCAGTCGCCCTTTATGAGCTGGTGACCGAGGAGGTCGGTCGTCGTCTCAGCCTCCCCACCGAGCTGGTGGTGGAGACCTCGTACGAGAGCTGCGAGAAGGACATGAACGAGGTGTGCTTCGTGTGCAGCCTGCCCTACGTGGCCTTCGAGCGCCGGGGCCTGGACTTCGCCGTCCCGGTGGCCGCGCCGGTGCTCAAGGGAGCGCGGTACGGGGGTCGGCCCATCTATTTCTCTGATGTCATCGTTCACCGCGACAGCCCGTTCCGGTCGTTTCTAGATCTGCGGGGGCGGTCCTGGGCGTACAACGAGCCGCTGTCCCACTCGGGGTACGGGATCACCCGCTACCACCTGGTGCGG
>DATKCM010000019.1:0-4097 GCA_035513195.1 Acidimicrobiia bacterium
ATCGCCGAGCAGAACGGCATGGTGTACCCGGTCCCGTCGGGTGGCGCCCAGCGGATTTGGGAAAGAGGGTTCGAGAACATCTTCTACTTCCAAGCCCAACCCGCCGAGGGCATCGGCACCGCCGCGGTGAACGCCTTGCTCTACTACCGGGACGAGGGAATGATCTCTGAAGAGGACTTCCCCGAGACCGCCGCTGTCGTGTACGCCGACGACCCGTTCGCCGCCGCCGGACGCAACGGTCTGGCCGGTGGGACCGTGAACGACCCTGCGACGGGTGACGTCCTGGCCGACCTGGCTCCGGGTTACCTGGCCGACGCTGGAATCGAGATCGTGTACGACGAGCAGTGGCCCGTCGGCTTCACGGATTGGACCACCTTCGCCAGTGCGATCGCTTCGAGCGGGGCAGAGTCGGTGTGGGCCGCCACGGCGTCAGTCGACGAGGCGATCTCGCTGGTTCAGGCGCTTCAGCAGGTTGGCCATCAGCCGTCGTTCGTGTGGATGTCCCAAGGGGCCCAGGTCGAGTTCCTCGACGAGCTCGGCGACCCGGCGAACCACATCACCATGCACACGGTCTGGCACCCGTCAGCCGAGTTCACAGGTCTTCTCGCAGGCGAGGAGTACACCAACGCCGAATTCCAGGCCGACTTCGAGGCCGAATTCGGTCGTGCCCCGGACGAGGACGAGGCGATCCCGTTCGCGGTCTGCCAGGGCATGGAGCAGGCGATAATCGGCGCCGGCAGTACCGACAACGCCGCGATGGCCGCTTGGCTGCGTGACAGGACCGAGGCAGACCCGGTGCGGACGGTGCTCGGCGACTTCCACTGGGACGAGCGCGGTCTGCCCATAGGGCGGGACTACATCCTGAACCAGTGGCAGGACGGCACCCTCCAGTTCGTGTACCCGGTGGGCGAGGGGCTCGACACCGTCGACCTCGTCTTCCCGAAGGCAGATTGGTAGTGGTAGACGTCGGATTGGCCTGACATGTTTGAGAGAGCGGGGGTGAGACCCGAGGTCTGCCCCCGCTCTCGTCCCTTTGGACTCGGCTTCGACTACACAGGGGCATGTCGCGTGATCGGAGGTAGCTCGTAGCTCTCCTAGAGGTTCAGGGAATCGCCAAGTCATATGGTGGTGTGGAGGCCGTTCGGGCGTGCTCGTTCGAGGTTTCCACCGGTTCGATCACAGGTCTGATTGGGCCCAACGGTGCCGGAAAGACGACTGCATTCGACATCATCACGGGCATTGTCACCCCCGACGATGGCGCCGTCTTGTTCGACGGTGTCGACGTCACCGGATACATGCCGCACCGGGTGACCCGGCTCGGGGTCAGCAGGACTTTCCAGATCACCCGTGACCTTGGAGCGATGACCGTCCTCGAGAACATGATCGTCGGATCGCCGACCGACGGTTGGCGCAGTCTCTTGGGATCGCGCATCCTGAAGCGGGAGGAGGACCGGGCGATGGGCTTGCTCCGATTCGTGGGCATCGACTCGCTGGCATCGGAGCCTGCGAGCTCTCTGTCGTACGGCCAGAAGAAGCTTCTCGAGTTCGCCTCGGTCCTCATGCCCGAGCCCAAGCTGATAATGCTCGACGAGCCCGCCGGGGGAGTGAACCCGGCCCTGATGGATCGGATCATGGACCATATTCGTGAGTTGAACGCGTCGGGCATCACCTTTCTCATCGTCGAGCACAACATGGATGTGGTCATGTCGCTGTGTGGCTCGGTCATCGTGATGGCCCACGGTGAAGTCCTCACCAAGGGGACTCCTGACGCGATCCGGGCCGACGACATCGTCCTCGACGCATATCTGGGTCGGGTGTAGCCGATGGCCCTCCTGGAGATCGAGGAAGTGGTGGCCGGATACGGAGCGGGCCCCGACATCTTGACCGGGATCACCCTCAGCATCGAGGAGGGAACTTCCTACTGCATCGTAGGCCCCAACGGCGCCGGCAAGTCGACCTTGCTCCGGACCATCGCCGGCATCCTCAAGCCGAGGGCCGGGGAGGTCCGACTGGACGGGATGGGGATGAACGGATCGCGTCCCGATCAAATGCTTGCGGCCGGCGTCTGCTTCGTTCCCCAGGACGCCAGCCTCTTCCCGACGATGACGGTGCGGGAGAACCTGGTGATGGGCGGTTACCTGCTGAGTGATCGGGTCCTCAAACGCCAGCGTCTGGAGATGGTCTTCGAGACGTTCCCCGCCTTGGCGGAGAGAAAAAGCCAAAACGCCGGGACCCTGTCTGGCGGAGAGCAGCAGATGGTCACGCTGGGCCGGGCGCTGATGGTCGAGCCCAAAGTGGTCATGATCGACGAGCCCAGCCTCGGGCTGGCGCCGATGATTGCCGATCAGATATTCGCGAGGATCCGTGGGTTTCGGGAGCTCGGGATAACGGTGGTGCTGGTCGAGCAGAATGCAGTGAAGGGTCTTGAGAGCGTCGACTGGGGTTTCGTCCTCGACCTGGGTTCGAAGGAGTTCGAGGGACCGGCCGACGGCATCCTCGCCGATCCCCGGATCCGCGAGTTGTACCTGGGCAAGCAGCTGGCACCGAGGGAGCGTCGATGAACTGGGTCCAGATCCTCGTGCTCGGCCTGCTGTTGGGCAGTGTCTACGCCATGATGGCCTCAGGTCTCACGCTCCTATTCGGAGTGATGCGGGTGGTCAATCTGGCCCACGCCGCCTTCATCCTGATCGCCTCCTACATCACATACCTACTCTTCGAGAACCTGGCCCTCGACCCCATCGTCTCTCTGGCGATCACGATGCCGCTCATGTTCGGTCTGGGGGTGGCCATCTATCTACTGCTCTTCCCGCGGATCGAGGGCGGCCCGCGCTATGTCGAGATGACCGTCCTACTCACCTTCGGGCTGGCCCTGGTCGTCGAGGGACTGCTCACGTTCGTGTTCACCGGCACATTTCGCAGTGTTAGGCCCGATTACGTGTCTACCTCGATACACGTAGGCGACATCTTCATCCCCACCAACCAGCTCTACGCCTCGGCGGTCAGCTTCGCCCTGCTCATCGGGCTCTGGGCCATGCTCCGCTTCACCAAGACCGGGACCGCGATCCGGGCGACGATGCAGAACCGGGGCGCGGCCCAGATCGTGGGTGTGAACGTGCGGCGCATCTCGGCATTCGCATTCGGGACGGGTATGGCTCTTGCCGGGGCTGCCGGATCGCTGCTGAGCTTTCTCTTCCCCTTCTTCCCGGGCAAGCACTGGCAGTGGATCGCCTTCTTGCTGTCCCTCATCGTGCTGGGCGGCATGGGCAGCATCAAGGGAGCGGTCATCGGCGCTTTACTCCTGGCGATTGCCAGTGCGGTGGTGACCGACACGTTCGGGCCGACCTGGTCACCTATCACCTTCTACCTGACACTGCTCCTCATCCTGTTGGTCCGGCCCCAGGGCCTCTTTGGGGCGAAGCTGAGGTTGTAGTGACGCACGAGACCGAGAAACTCGACCCAACCGACGTCCCTGTGGTCGACCAGCCCGATGCCGACGTGGTGCCCCAGCGGCCGGACCGGGCCGAGGGAGTCATGTCCCGGCGGGTGGCGCTCGGCCTGTTGCTGGCGCTCATCCTCCTCTTCCCCGTCATCGCCATCCCGATCTTCAGTTCCTACGCATATGTGATGCAGATCGGGATGCTGACGCTGATGTGGATCTCGATGTCGTCGAGTTGGAACATCATCGGCGGTTTCGCCGGGTACATCTCCCTCGGGCACGGTGTCTTCTATGCGATCGGGGGGTATTCCGCCGGCCTCGCCCTGGCCCACTGGGGGATCTCGCCTTTCCTATTCCTCCCTGTGGCCGGTCTGGCCGCGATGGCCGTCGGGTTGCTCGCCGGTCTGATCACCCTGAGGACCAGGGGGCCGTCGTTCATTGTGGCCACCATCGCCATGCTCTTCCTCTTCCTCCTCTGGTTCGACAACTGGGAGTTCATCGGTGGGTCGAGCGGTCTGGACCTCCCGCTGGTCGACATTCCCGTGCGCTGGCTCAAGGTGCCCTTCTATTACGCGATGGCGTTGTCCGCCATCGGCGCCGTATACCTGTCCTACCGGGTCGCCCACTCCAAGTTCGGCCTCGGGCTCCGTGCCATCAGCGA
>DATKCM010000020.1:0-24391 GCA_035513195.1 Acidimicrobiia bacterium
ATTTTTGGCACCGATGGCGTTCGGGGCGTGGCCGGATCGGAGCTGACAGCCGAACTGGCGCTCGCTATCGGCCAGGCCGCCGGCTCCTACCTCCACGGCGGGCCCGTCGTTGTCGGGCGCGACACCCGGCGGTCAGGGCCAATGTTGTCTGCCGCCCTGGAGGCTGGGTTCCACTCCGTAGGCATCGACACCATCGACGTGGGTGTGCTGCCCTCCGGGGGTATCAGCCACCTCACTCAGGCGTCCGCGGCGACCATGGGCGCAGTCGTGTCTGCTTCCCACAACCCTGCCGCAGATAACGGCATCAAGCTCCTATCCGGCCGCGGGTCCAAGCTCCCCGACCACATCGAACTGGACATTCAGGACCGTCTCCGCGACGCCGGATCGAAGATCGCGATCGGCGATGCCATCGGCACCCGCTACGAGGACCGTGATGCGATGTACCGCTATATCGACCACGTGGCAAAAGCATCCCGGTACAACCTCTCGGGCTTGCAGGTGGCGATCGACTGTGCCAACGGTGCCGCGTATAGGGCCGCTCCCGAGCTGTTCAATCGACTTGGTGCCGATATCACCTGTTTCAATGATTCCCCTGACGGAACCAACATCAATCTCGACTGCGGCGCAACCCACCCCGAGAATCTCACCGCTCTCGCCCGGGGACGGATCGGCTTGAGCTTTGACGGTGACGCCGACCGCCTGATCGTGATCGACGAGGATGGGATCGTGGCCAACGGAGACGTCGTGATGGCAATCGTCGCCCGACACCTCAAGTCCCAGGGCCAGCTCAAGAACAACCTGCTCGTGGCCACGGTGATGTCGAACCTGGGGTTGCACAAGGCGATGAAGGAAGCCGGGGTCGATCTCATAACGACGAAAGTGGGCGACCGATACGTGATGGAAGCTCTCGAACAGCGTCGCGGTCTGATGGGAGGTGAACAGTCGGGTCACATTATCTTCACCGACAACGGGAACACCGGGGATGGTTTGATCACGGCGGTCAGGCTGCTCAACGTGGTGGCCGGAACGGGCAAAGAACTCAGGGAATTGCGGGCGGCCGCCATCACCGAATATCCCCAGGTCCTGGTGAACGTGCCAATCCGGCGCGACGCCGACATCGAGGGCGCCACCGAGCTCTGGGAAGATGTCGGAGATGTGGAGGCGCTGCTCGGCGAGGACGGCAGGGTGCTGGTTCGCCCATCGGGGACAGAGCCCCTGGTACGAGTCATGGTCGAAGCCCTTACGGGAAAGCAGGCAAGCGACTACGCTGACCGTCTCGCGGCGACAGCTGCGGAAGTGTTGGGAAGTGAGGTGTAACGGACAAGAACAAGCTTGGGTGTCAATTCAGAAGCGCCAGGCCTCGCCAAGCGCGAGGTGACGAGGAGGAAGGTCATCGAATTATTCGGCGGATGCCTTCCCGGCCGGCCCGGTCGTAAACCACCAGACGAAACCCCGGAAGTGATTCCGGTTCACAGAAGCTGGTGGTCGGGTAGTCAGAATCCTGACTACACACACCCTCTTTCAACGGTTTTCTTTTCGGCTGCGCCTGCCTGCAGAGGGCGGCGCCTGTCGACGACTGCAAAGGTGTTTTGATATGTGTGGAATTGTTGGATACGTCGGGCCGCGCCAGGTCGTCGATGTCTTGATGCCGGGCCTCGCCCGCTTGGAATACAGGGGATACGACTCGGCCGGCGTTGCCCTCAACTACGAGGGAAACCTCATGGTCCGCAAGAGCGCCGGGCGGATAGCCGACCTGGAGAAGTTGCTGGCTGACGACCCCCCACCGCCGGCGGTGTCGGGGATCGGGCACACTCGCTGGGCCACGCACGGTGCGCCAACGTCGCTAAACGCTCACCCCCACTTTGACTGTGACGAGAGCCTGGTTGTTGTGCACAACGGCATTGTCGAGAACTGGGCCGACCTCAAGACCAAGCTCGAGGCTGACGGACATGTGTTCCGGAGCGACACCGATACCGAGGTGGTGGCCCACCTCATCGAGTCGATGTCCGACCGGCCTCTCGCAGAGGCGGTTCGGGAAGCGATGAACCAGGCCGACGGCGCCCTGGCACTCGCCGTCACCCGCTCTGACCAGCCCGGGGTGCTGGTGGGAGCACGTCGCGGGTCCCCCCTCGTGGTCGGGCGCGGCGACGGGGAGAACTTTCTCGCCTCGGACATACCCGCCTTCCTCGAGCACACCAGGCATATGGTCGTTATCGATGACGAGAGAGTCGTCGAGGTGACGGCGACCTCGGTGATCGTCACCGATCTCGAGGGCAACACGATCATTCCAGACGAGAGAGAGATCGAGTGGGACCTCGAAGCAGCTGAGAAGGGCGGCTATCCGACTTTCATGCTCAAGGAGATCCACGAGCAGCCTCACGCCATCGCCGACACCCTCGCCGGTCGTGTCGACGAGGGCCGGGTGGTTCTGCGTGAGTTGAAGATCGATCCCGAGGTCCTCCGCGATGCGGACAAGGTCTTCGTCGTTGCCTGCGGGACGTCATATCACGCCGCGATGATGGCCAAGTATGCGATCGAACGCTGGACCCGGATGCCGGTGGAGATCGACATCGCTTCCGAGTTTCGTTACCGCGACCCGGTGCTCGACTCCAGGTCACTTGTCATCGGCATCAGCCAATCCGGAGAGACCATCGACACCCTTGCTGCGATCCGGTACGCCAAGGCACAGGGCTCAATGGTGATCGGTGTCTCCAATGTCGTCGAATCGGCGCTGGCCCGCGAGGCTGACGCCGTTCTCTACACCCGCGCCGGACCGGAGATCGGTGTCGCCGCGACCAAGACGTTCACCACCCAGCTCGTCGCAATGCAGCTCCTCGGGCTCTATCTCGCCCAGATCAGAGGGGCCATGGACCAGGGAGCCGTGGAGTTGCTGGTCCGTGACCTGAATGAGCTTCCTGCTCAGGTGGAGGCGGTCCTCGAGCAATCCGACGCCATCGAGGAGCTCACCCGCGATTGGGCAGACGTCCGTGACTACTTCTTCCTCGGACGCTCCGGAGACTTCCCGGTCGCCATGGAAGGAGCGTTGAAGCTCAAGGAGATCGCCTACGTCCGGGCCGAGGGTTACGCCGCCGGGGAGATGAAGCACGGCCCGATCGCTCTCATCGAGGAAGGCGTGGTCGTAATCGGCATCGCCACCGACAGCCATGTCACCAAGAAGACTCTCGCCAACATGGAGGAGATGAAGGCGCGGGGCGGGACAATCGTCCTCGTAGCCGAGGAAGGTGACGACGTCGGCTCGGTAGCCAATCATGTGATCCGGGTGCCGTCGGGGCCCGACCTGCTGTGCACGGTGACTGCCGTAGTGCCACTCCAGCTTCTCGCATATCATGTGGCCACGGCGAAAGGCCTCGACGTGGACAAGCCGCGCAATCTGGCGAAGACGGTGACCGTGGAATGAGCAGTCTGAAATGAAGATCCTCGGTCTCGGGGTCGACCTCTCCGACATCGACCGGGTCGAGGGCGTATTGGGACGCTACCCCCGATTTGCCGAGCGGTGCTTCACCGAGCACGAACGCGAGTACGCATTCCGGTTTGCCAACCCGTCGAGGCGCCTGGCTGCCCGGTTCGCCGGTAAGGAAGCAGTGATGAAATCGCTCGGGGTTGGCTGGCGCCGGATCGGCTGGCAGGAGATCGAGATCACCGGGGGAGGCAAACCCACGGTGAACATGTTCGGTCGGGCAGAGAAGAGGGCCCAAATGCTGGGTGTCACCGAAGTTCTCGTCACGATAACCCACACCGACACCTCAGCTCTGGTCATGGCGGTCGCAGTGGGTGATCACGACTGATCGGCAGTTAGCCTTCCCAGCGTGAAACCAATTCTGACCGCCGACGAGTACCGGAGGGTGGACCGGGCGTATCAAGGTGACCTCGATGCAGCCATGGACCGGGCTGGCCATGCCGTGGCGCTGGCGGCCGTCCGCGCCGGGGCTTCCTACGGCCGCCGGGTCTCTGTCCTCGTCGGGACCGGAAACAACGGTGGCGATGGCTATGTGGCGGCCCGATATCTGGCTGAGCGCGGCGCCATGGTGTCGGTGCATGCCCTTGGCCCTCCCAAGACACCCGAGGCGACCCGCGCGGCAACCTCGGCCCGGACCGCGGGGATCCGGGCCACCGATCTGGGTGTGCCGTCTGACGAGGACGTGGTAGTCGACGCCCTGTTCGGCGGCGGGGTGAGGGGAGGGCTGCCCCGACAGATTCTGCCGTGGTTCGACGTCGAGACTCCCGTTGTCGCAGTCGACTATCCCACCGGGCTCGATCCAAACACAGGAAAGGTGGAGGAGCAGGCGTTTCGGGCGGTTGAAACGGTCACCTTCGGATCGATCAAGACGGGCCACGTGCTCGCCCGGGGGCCCGACATGTGTGGCACGGTGACCGTCGCCGACATCGGGATAGAAGGGGGAAACCCGTCGATGTTCCTCGCGACGAGGGCCGACACCATTCGTCCGGTCAGGGATCGGAAGGCCTACAAGTGGAGGGCCGGCTCAGTACTTGTTGTAGGTGGCTCAACCGGCCTCACCGGAGCCGCCGTGCTGGCGGCCAGGGGCGCAATCCGATTCGGCGCCGGATCGGTGGCCATCGCCTCACCCGATCGGCATGCCGTCGTGTCGAACACGGTCGAGTTCCCTACCTTTGCGCTTGAAGAGGCCGTCTCACGGGTGGACAGATTCGACGTGGTCATCTTCGGGCCGGGCCTCGCCGAGGCAGACCTCGAAGTCGCGCTCCCGGTCGTCGAGAAAGCCAGGTCGGTGGTTGTTGACGCTGGAGGTCTCGTCCCGAATGTGATGAAGCTGCTCGAGGACAGGGAGATCGACTCCGTCCTGACCCCCCACGCGGGCGAGTTCGAGAGAGTGACAGGTCGCCCGGGCGGGACATACTCGGTCAGAGCCCTGGCGGCGAAGCTGGGCGGGGTGGTCTTGCTGAAGGGAAACCCGACCCGCATCTCAGATGGTGGCCTGCCGGTGCTGGTAACCACCGGCGGGCCCGAGTTGGCCACGATCGGCACCGGTGACGTCCTCTCCGGGATGATCGCCGCACTACGGGCGAGGGGAGTCGAGTCGATCGATGCCGCCATCACGGCTGCCTATTATCACGGCATCGCAGGAGCAGAGATAAGTGCTCGCGGCCCGCTGACCGCGTCCGACCTTGCCGACGCTGTGAGGAGTTACGCATGGTGAGACCCACCTACGCCACTGTCGATCTCGGCGCCATCAAACGGAATGTGGGGTCTATTGCCGCCGTGATTGCACCTTCGGAGGTCTGTGCAGTCGTCAAAGCCGACGGTTACGGTCACGGTGATGCACCGGTGGCGATGGCGGCGCTCGAGGCCGGTGCGACCCGACTTGCCGTGGCTCTCGTCGAGGAGGGAATCCGACTTCGCGAGGCGGGGATTGACGGGCCGATTCTCGTGCTTTCCCAGCCAACCCCGGACGCCGCACCAGAGTTCGGGCGCTGGGAGCTGATCCCTACCGTCTATAGCGAGGAGTTTGCGGAGTCGCTCGCCTCAGAGCCGGGCTTCACGGGAGGAGTCCACCTCAAGATCGACACCGGCATGCACCGCGTCGGCGTCGCCCCGGCAGCGTGGGAGGGCTTCCTGGCCCGGGTCAGGGCCCTGGGCGTCGAAATCGAAGGCGTATTCACCCACTTCGCGGTAGCCGACGAGGACGAAGACTTCACCCGGGCTCAAATCGAGATATTCGATACTTATGTCGACTTCGATGTGCCCCTCACTCATATGGCCAACACTGCCGGCGCATTGCTGTTTCCCCAGGCTCGCCGGGATCTTTCCCGGATCGGCCTCGGGATCTATGGCCTCCATCCCTGCGACGCAACAAGGCCGATTGTCGACCTGGAGCCGGCGATGAGCATTTCAACCAGGGTCTCCCACGTCCAGCGCCTTCCAGCGGGAACCCGCCCGTCTTATGGGCGGCGCATCCCGCTCGACACGGACGCAAACGTCGTCACCATCCCCATCGGCTACGCCGACGGCTTCTGGCGGAATCTCTCAGAGGGTGGGCAGGTCCTCATCGGCGGTGAGAGGTTTCCGGTCGCCGGTACGGTGACCATGGACCAGACGATGGTTGCAGTCGGCGACGCCGATATTGCGATAGGCGATGAGGTGGTGCTTATCGGCCATCAGGGCCAGGCATCGATCACCGCCGACGAATGGGCCGCAAGCCTTGGCACCATCTCATACGAGGTCGTCTGTTCCATCGGGCCCCGCGTCCCGCGACGGTACCTGTCGTGAACGACACGATAACTGCCGTTGTCGGGGTGGAGGTGGGGCACTGGACCGACGCCGAAGCGTTGACCGGCTGCACTGTCGTCTCGCTCCCCGAGCCGAACGTCGTCACCTGCGAGGTACGGG
The DNA here is from genome assembly GCA_035513195.1 of Acidimicrobiia bacterium. Taxonomy (GTDB): domain Bacteria; phylum Actinomycetota; class Acidimicrobiia; order Spongiisociales; family ZC4RG35; genus MA-ANB-1. The sequence goes on from DATKCM010000020.1 coordinate 6,386, forward strand.
GAGGAGCGCCGGGCACAAGGGAGACGGCGCTGCTTGCTGCTGAAATGCGGGTCGAGCAGTGCCAGGCACTTCTCCTCACAGGTGGAAGCGCATTCGGGCTGGCTGCAGCGGACGGCGTGATGGAAGCTCTCGAAGCCGACGGAAGGGGGCACCTCACGCCGGTAGCCCGGGTTCCGATCGTTCCTGCCGCAGTGATTTTCGACCTGTCTCCGAACAATCCTCGCCGCCGGCCGGGTCCCGAGGAGGGCCGGGCGGCGTACGAGGCGAGGTCCGCCGGCCCCGTTGCCGTGGGCAGGGTGGGGGCCGGTACCGGGGCCACCGCGGCCAAGTGGCGAGGTTTCGAGCACATGGTGCCGGGAGGGATCGGCAGCGCAGTACGACACGCAGGCGATGCGACTGTTGGCGCCCTTGTCGTGGCCAACCCGCTCGGTGATGTGTTCACGATCGAAGGTCGGCCTCTGACGGGCGGTTCGCATGAGCCGGAGCCAATGGTGTTCTCTCCGCCTCCTCTGACCAATAGCACTCTTATCGTGGTGGCAACGGATGCCAATCTGAGCCGGGTCGAGCTCACCCGCGTGTTGGTCCGCGCCCATGACGCTCTGGCCGTTTGTGTCCGCCCCGCCCATACCCGATACGATGGTGATGTGGCGTTCGCAGTTTCCTGCGGCGATCGGACCGCGGGGGTTGATGCGGTATCAGAAGCTGTGTTTGGCGCCACGGCCGCGGCCATCGAAAACGCCATCGTCGCCGGCAATAGTCAATCCTGATCCCTGTATTCTTAGATGATCGAAGTCTCTTGCCCCGGCCCCGAACACACCCTTGCTTTCGCCAGCCGGGTTGCTCCTTTGGTCCGTCCCGGTGACGTCATTGTCCTGGCCGGACCGTTGGGTGCGGGCAAGACGTTGTTCGCCGGGGGGCTGGCGTCCGGCCTTGGGGTCGAGGAGCAGGTAGTCAGTCCATCATTTGTTCTGGTGCGGCAGTACATGAGCGGCTTTCTCCCCTTTTTCCATGCCGATATCTACCGTCTCAACAGTTTCAACGAGTTCGAAGATCTCGATGTCGTCGAACAGGCGCGCGACGGTGTGCTGGTCGTCGAATGGGGTGACGCCATCGAGGCCACCCTCCCGGCCGATCATCTCCGGGTCAGGATCGAGGTCGGTGAAGACGACAGCCGGGTCATCTCCATTGAGCCGTTCGGGTCGTGGCAGGGGCGAGACTGGGAGTCGGTGGCGTGAAATATCTCGCCATTGAGACAGCTACTCCAGGTGCGTCCGTAGCCGTGGTCGAGGACGGGACAACTCTGGCGACGGCATCGCGGGTCGATCGCGTCGGGCATGCGACTTTCCTAGTTCCGGCGATCGACTTCTGTTTCGATCAGGTTGGTTGGTCCCCATCCGACCTCGACGCCATCATCGTCGACATTGGTCCCGGGCTGTACACCGGGATCCGTGTCGGTCTGGCGACAGCGCAGGGCCTGGCCGCGGCCTTTGGGATCCCGATTGTCCCGGCTGCGTCGCTTGACGCGATTGCCCTCGAAGCACGGACCGGTCACCGTTTGATCTGGGCTCTGGTGGATGTGCGACGTGATGAGTTCGCAGTCGCCCGCTACCGGCCGGTGCCCGGAGGCGTTGTCAAGGACGGTTCGATAGAACTTGTGACATCAGACGTGCTGCGGGCGCAGCTCGTGGAGAGTGCCGACCAAAGCCTTGTGGTCGGTGATGTGAATGCTCTGCCGGAAAGCTTCGTCGCGGGAATCCACCGGGCCAAGGTCGGAAGGCCGCGCTACCCCTATGCGGTGGCGCTTGCCGAGGTTGGCCGGGGCCGGTTCGAGAAGGGGAACTACCCCGCGCCTGACGACATTCGACCCATGTACTTACGTGAAGCGGATGTGACAATCAACTGGGAGAGAATCCGTCAGGAGGGCCCGTGGGGTCGGCAGTGACAGCAGAGATTCGCATGCTGAGCAGCGAAGACATAATCGCGCTGGTGTCCATGGAGTCCGCAAATCAACCGCGACCGTGGACGGTTGGGGTGTTCAACGACGAGCTCGAAGCCGACAACCGCATCTACCTCGGTGTCGTCAGCGGTGAGTCGCTGTTCGGGTTCGGCGGACTGATCGTCTCCGGCGACGAGGCACACGTCACCAACCTCCTCATCGCTCCGGACCAGCGGCGAAAGGGTTATGCCAGGAGGCTGATGGTGAGTCTGATCGATGCTGCGCTGGAACGCGGCGCCCGCCATCTCACTCTCGAGGTCCGGTCGCGCAACGAGGCCGGCATAGGCCTCTATCACCGGTTCGGGCTGGCGCCGGTTGGAGTCCGGCGAGACTATTACGGCGACGACGACGCGTTGGTTCTGTGGGCGCACGATATCGACTCGCCCGAGTACGCGTCCCTCCTGGACTCGTTGCGATGAAGCCGGTGATACTTGCCTTCGAGACCAGTTGTGACGAGACGGCTGTCGCTGTCGTTCGCGGAACTGAAGCCCTGTCCAATGTCATCTCGTCCCAGGTCGACCTTCATGAGCGCTTCGGCGGGGTCGTCCCCGAGTTGGCAGCTCGGGCTCATGTCGAATCGATCCGCTCGCTAACCCATCACGCCTTGAACGAGGCAGGAGTCCATCCCGACGATCTCGATGGCATCGCTGCGACCGCCGGGCCTGGCCTGGTCGGGGCCCTACTGGTCGGGCACAGTTTTGCCAAGGCCACGGCATGGGCCCGTCAGTTGCCGTTCGTGGGCATCGACCATATGGAGGGGCACCTGATGGCCCCTCGAATCGAATTCGACGAGTTCCAGCCGCCTGCCGTGGTTCTCCTGGCGTCGGGGGGTCATTCCCAGATCGTGCACATCATCGACTGGGGGGAGTACCAAACCCTGGGCAGCACCATCGACGATGCCGCCGGGGAGGCGTTTGACAAGCTGGCGCGGGTCATGGGCCTCGGTTTCCCCGGCGGGCCGGAGATCGATCGTGTCGCTGCCGGCGGAGACGGCGGAACGGTGCAGTTCCCTAGGGCGCTGCCCGATCGGCCTTATCACTTCTCGTTCAGCGGGCTCAAGACCTCGGTGGTCAGGTACATCGAGAAGGCTGCCGCTGCGGGGGAACTGCCGCCTATCGAGGATGTTGCCGCGTCTGTTCAGGAGGCGATCGTCGACGTTCTCGTCGACAAGACCTTCCAGGCGGTGGATGACACCGGTTCGACTACGGTCGGTGGCGGCGGAGGGGTTCTCGCCAACAGCAGACTCCGGGCCCGGTTCGCCGAGGAAGCGGAGAGGCGGGGAGTACGTCTCTGCCTTCCTTCACCCCTTCTCTGCACCGACAACGCAGCAATGATCGGCGTAGCGGGGGGTTTCTGGCTGTCGAAGGGGAGGATCACGGACTGGGCAGAGAACGTCGACCCCGGCCGCCTTCTCGGGGTGTCGACCTGAGCGGGGGGCGCTCAACTCCGATTTAGCACTCGACATCGACGAGTGCTAGTGTTGGTTGGCACTCACCTCGTGAGAGTGCTAACGGGAAGATTCGTGGCCGGGCAGATTCTCAGCCAGGCGGGGGTCTTCCACGAGAAACACAGTAAATGCTCAAGGAGGAGCTACGAATGAAGCTTCAGCCGCTTGGTGATCGAGTGGTGGTCAAGTCCAATGACGACGCGGAGACAACTACCGCATCCGGACTGGTCATACCCGACACCGCCAAGGAGAAGCCACAGACCGGTGAAGTTGTAGCCGTGGGCCCAGGTGCCCGCGACGACGACGGTGATCGGATTCCGATGGAAGTCTCTGTCGGAGACAAGGTTCTCTATTCAAAGTTCGCAGGCACAGAGGTCAAGTTGGACAGTGACGAGTACCTCGTCCTCTCCGAGCGCGATCTACTGGCCATTGTCAAGTGAGGAGCTGAATAATGGCAGCTAAAGAACTTCGCTTTAACGAAGAGGCCCGCAAGGGTTTGCAGGCGGGTGTTGACAAGCTCGCTGACACCGTAAAAGTCACACTCGGCCCCAAGGGACGCAACGTCGTCCTCGAGAAGAAGTGGGGCTCGCCCACTATCACCAACGACGGTGTGACCATCGCCAAGGAGATCGAGTTCGAGGACCCGTGGGAGAACATGGGAGCCAAGCTCGCCTACGAAGTCGCCAACAAGACCGACAACGTGGCCGGTGACGGCACCACGACAGCAACCGTTCTCGCTCAATCCATGGTCAAGGAAGGTCTGCGCCAGGTGGCGGCAGGAGCCAACCCGATGGAGCTGAAGCGGGGGATCGAATCCGCCGTTGAGGCAGCCGTCAAGGCGATCGGGGAGATGGCTCGTGACATCGAGACCACCGCAGAGATCGCTCACGTCGCTGCGATTTCGGCCAACAACGACGCCTCGATCGGCAAGGTCATCGCTGATGCGATGGACAAGGTCGGCAAGGATGGGGTCATCACGGTGGAGGAGGGCCACACCTTCGGGTTGGAGCTCGAGTTCACCGAGGGTATGCAGTTCGACAAGGGCTACAGCTCGGCGTACTTCATCACCGATCCCGACCGTCAGGAAGCAGTCCTCGAGGACCCGTACATCCTGATCGCCAACCAGAAGATCAGCTCGGTCAACGACCTGGTCCCCGTTCTCGAGAAGGTCATGTCTTCGGGCAAGAGCGTGCTGGTGATCTCAGAAGATGTCGAGGGAGAGGCTCTTGCCACTCTTGTCGTCAACAAGATCCGCGGCACCTTCTCCTCAGTGGCTGTCAAGGCCCCTGGATTCGGAGAGCGCCGCAAGGCAATGCTCCAGGACATTGCGATCCTCACCGGTGGAACCGTCATCTCCGAGGAAGTCGGTCTCAAGCTTGAGAACGTAACCCTCGACATGCTGGGACATGCCCGCAAGGTCGTCATCTCCAAGGACGACACAACCATCGTCGATGGCGGCGGAGGCGAGGCCGACGTGAAGGCCCGGATCAAGCAGATCGAACGTGAGATCGAAGCCACCGAGTCGGACTGGGACCGCGAGAAGCTCAACGAGCGTCTTGCCAAGCTGTCCGGAGGCGTGGTCGTCATCAAGGTCGGCGCTGCAACCGAGGTCGAGCTCAAGGAGAAGAAGCACCGCATCGAGGATGCCGTCTCTGCCGCACGCGCTGCGGTTGAAGAGGGAGTTGTCCCCGGTGGTGGTGTCGCCCTGCTCAGGGCGCAGGAGTCGATCGACAAGGTTCGTGGTGGTACCACCGACGAGAAGGCCGGTCGTCAGATCGTCCGACGCTCGATGGAGGAGCCACTTCGCCAGATCGCGTTCAACGCCGGTTTCGAAGGCGGAGTTGTCGTCGAGACAGTCCGCGGCGGCGAGGGTGCCTTCGGGTTCAACGCCGCTACCGGGGTGTTCGAGGACCTGATTCTGGCCGGGATCCCCGATCCGGCGAAGGTCACGAGGTCGACATTGCAGAACGCTGCCTCAATCGCAGCCCTGCTGCTCACCACCGAGGCCCTCGTCGCCGAGAAGAAAGAAGATCATTCCCCGATGCCATCCGGCGGCGGCGGAGATCACGGAATGGACTTTTAAGCCCAGACCGCCATATGTGAAAAGGGGCCGCTCTCGGGCGGCCCCTTTCGCGTTCCTAATGAATCAGCGATCAATATTGATCGCTGCGACGTTTGGTAAGGGCATGGCGCACGGTGTCGACCACATAGCTGGGCCGCTTCGTGATGTCCTCCCACGTGAATCTAAGCACCACCCAACCTGCCAATTGTGCAAGATTGTCTCGTTGCCTATCGAGTTGGAAGGCTTCCGGTGCACCGTGCCACTTTCGGCTGTCGCCCTCGATGAGGACTCGTTCGAACGGATAGGCAAGGTCGACGCGCCCATCGACATGACGCAGCCACGGCGGTCTGAACTGAGTCTGGGGTAATGGCAATCCGGCACGGTCCAGGATCCCAAACAAGCGCGTCTCCAGGTGGCTATCCGAGACAAAGAACCCGTCGGCGCGAAATTCCAGGAGCTGTCGGAGTTTTACGACCCCCGGCTTGCCCCGCCTTGCCGTCGACTCGAGTCGCTCTGCGAGACTCGAATAGGAGGTGAGGTGCATACGAACCGACTGGTCGGCAACTCTGGCAAGGATCCGATCTGGAAGGACTGCCGCTAAATCGAGAATCGTCCTGGCAGGATCCGTTACCGGTAAACCCAGGATCTCGACGGTCTCGTCAGCGGTCAGATCTGTCGACTGGTGCACGACCACATCTGCGAACTTGTTACTGCGACGGACGGGCACGGACACCGAAACGATGTCCGTCCTGGTGCCTTCGAGGCCATGCAAGCGCGCCGCGGACTCGTGTGAGGCGACGGCATTCAACGCACTGGTAGCCGCTCGAAGCAAATTTCGTTCCGAATCGAGGACTCCGGGCTGAACGTAAAGTCCACTGGCGACCTTCACGAGATAGCCATCCCTAACGCGCCTCGTAAGGGTCGCTGGTGACATACCCAAGGCGACGGCTTCGGCCCTTGTGATCACACCGCCGTTCTGGGATAGCTGTTGAAAGACTCTCTTCTCTCCGTCGCGCACATAGCCAGATTGTCAGACGTGAGAGCGCTAGGGAAGATCTCCATTCTGTTCCTCTGAGTGATCAAATGTGATCACGCATTCATTAGGAACGCAATTCTACGGAAGCAGCGATTGGGTCGTCGTCGCTGATCCGGCGGACGGCAAAGAATGCGATCATGGCTCCGAGGCCGAGGGCACTGAGGATCTCGGTGCTGATCGCCTCGACAGTGGTGTTCAGCTTCACCCAGAGGTCGGTCATCGGGTTGATATCGATTCCGGGCTCGAATCCGCCGAAGTCACCTTCGCCCGCCAGGTTCACGACGATGTTGCTCTCCGCGGCAAAGTCGAGCTCCCCCTCGGTGAGCGGGGGATTGACTGTGGCCTGATCCCCGTCCCCGGACGATCCCCCTCCGGGCGGCGAATCCGATCCACCGCCGCCCGCGCCGGGCGGGGCGGTGCTCGTCGTCGTGCTTGTTCCGGTGCCTCCGGCTGTCGTCGTCGTTGTCGTGCGCGTTCCGGTGCCTCCGGACGTCGTCGTGGTCAGCAGCGACGGGACGGTGACGGTCGGAAGGTTGAGGATCGGCTCGGTCGTCGTCGTGGTTGTGGAAGTAGTAGTGGTCGGATAAGAAGCAGTGATCAACACGTCGTCGATGTGTGCCGACGCGGTGAGGCTAAGCAGTGACATGTTGAACCGAACTTCGGTCGCCGCGCCCGCGTCAGCCGTAATGTCAAAGGACGCAGCGGTGAAGCCGCCCGTCCCCCCATCCAGACTGCGCTTCGTCCACGAGGCCGTCGGGCCCGATCGGGTCCAAAGCTCGAGAAGGCCGACGCCCTCTTGTTTGTAGGTGAAGGAGAGTGTGGCCGTCTCGGCGCCCGATATATCCGTCGTCCGCGAGACGCCGTAGTCGCCCAGGGTCAGGATCGTGCTGAATCGCACGCAGTTGGAGCTGCAACCCGAGCTGACCACCTGGATGACTCCTGCCGACGGGTTGGTGGCCTCGCCTGTCTCGGTCCAATCGCGGGTCCACCCTGACCCGTGTGAGTAACTGATGGCGTCGAACGAGTCCTCAGCGACTTCAGTGCCGGCGAGCACGGCCGGGACCATCAGCACCAGGGCGAGGACCGTGGCGAGGCAGACGGCGAGGGCGCGCCGGGTCTTCATCAGGCGGTCCTCGCCTCGACCAGCTCCGGGGACGGCTCATCGACGACTCCGGGGAGAGTGAGCACGAATCGGTTCAGCCCCTCCACCCGTTCGTAGGCGACTTCACCACCCATTCCCCGCGCCAGGCGGCGGGCTACCGACAGGCCTAGGCCCACGCTCCCCGTTGTCAGAGCAGCAACGCCTCCGTGGTCGAAGCCGGTGAATAGCACCGCCTCGTCGGGCCGGTCGCTTCCGTTGTCTTCCACGGCAACCTCGATCTGGTCGTGAAGTACTCGTCCTTTGACCGAGATCTGTGCGCCTCCGTGCTTGTGCGCATTGGAAAGAAGATTGCGAAGAATGTGGACGACGCGGTCAAGGTCACCGAAGGCGCTGACTGGCCCGTCGAGATCGATCTCAACTTCCAAGCCCGATTTCCGGAGAGGGTCGACCGCTCGTTGCACCGCGTTGGCGACGAGAAACGGCTTCTCTTCGAAGGTTAAGGCGTCTGCGTCGAGTCGGGCGGTGACAAGGAGGTCTGCGAGCACCCGGTCAAGGTCATAGGCTTCGGTTCTAATGAGGCCCACGAACTCTTTGACGGTTTCCGGAGCAACCTGGTCGTCGTCGGCGAGGATGTCCGACATTCCGTATATGCCGGTCACGGGCGTGCGAAGCTGGTGCGAGACGCCGGCGAGGAGTTCGTCCTTGGAAGCGTTGAGTTTCTTCTCGTACTCGAGCCTGGCTTCGAACTCGAGGCGGCGCTCCCTGACCTGGGTTCTGACGATGCGGCGGTAGATGATGATTGCCGCCAGCGGTAGGAGGAGGATGGCAAGGAATCTAGTCCCGGTCCCAACCCATCCAGCCACGGTCTCCGTTTCCCTGATGTTATTTACCGTTTCTGCCTGGGTTTCGCGGAGCCCATCTCGTAGGGAGCTCCATGTGGGCTCGTATTGCGTCTCCAGGACTTCAAACGCCCTCGTATTGTCCCCGTCAGCCGCCGATTCCATGGCACTGGACGAGGCGGCGACGAGGCTCGCGACCTGCGCTCTCAGATCTGGGTGGTTGGCGACAAGGGAGGGATCCGCTTCCTCTGCTACCGTCTCGAAAGTCTCAAGGGTCCGCACTGCTTCTTGGATCGCAACGTCCCTAGCTGCTTCGTCGGCCGTGCCCAACGCGACACTACGGGCGAACAAAGCGGCTTGATTGTTGGCCGCACGGAGAATCGCTGACGAACCGAGCAAGGAGTTAGTCGAGTGAAGTGCCCGGGCATTGGCGGTGACGAGACCTGTCGAATATGAATTGGCGAAAAGGACGGCAAGAGTCAGAACGATCACGCTTGCGATCGCTCCGACACTCAACGCAGTGAGCCTGCCCGCAGTCTTCCCGACAGCCACCTGGTGTTATCGGCCGGAAGGGGTGTTTTTCTTTAGGTATCGGCGGATGTTTCTAGCCCCACTGCCGAGGCCAGTTCGTCGAGCTTGGGGATAACGACGTCGGGCCCCAGAGGGGGGAGACTGAAGACGACGCGGTCGACCCCGGCTTCTCTGAGTGCGTCGACACGATCGAGCTTGGCACCGGAGGCGGTGATAGTGAATGTGTCCGGGTCCCGACCTGCGTCGGCGACGGCTTGCCGGACCTCCTTGACCCGGTCTTCGATGTCGTGTCGTGTCGCCAGGGGAATCCACCCGTCGCAAAATTCGACCATGTGCGCGATCGTCTTCGGGCCCGCTCCGCCACCCATCAGGACTTGCGGGTGCGGCTGTTGGACGGGCTTGGGCCATGCCCACGACGGTTCCAGCGCCAGCAACTCGCCGTCGAAGGCTGCCTCGTCCTCGGTCCATAGGGCCTTCATCAGCAGCACTTTCTCCCGGAGCAACTCCCGGCGGTCCTCGTATTGGATGCCGTGGTCGGCCATCTCCTCCTTGTTCCATCCGTAGCCGATGCCGAAGATCACCCTTCCCTGCGACAGGTGATCGAGCGATGCCACCTCCTTGGCGGTCCAGATCGGGTCGCGCTGGGCGAGGAGGGTGATCCCCGTGCCCAGCTTGAGTTTCTCGGTGACCGCTGCCGCAAAGGACAGGGCGACGAACTGGTCGTAAGTGCGCCAGTACTGCTCCGGGAGCGGAGGAGCACCTTCGACTCCACCCCACGGAGTCGTCCTCGCCGATGGTATGTGGGAGTGCTCGGGGAACCAGAGCGATTCGAAACCGCGCGCCTCGACCTCGCGGGCGAGGTGGTCGGGTCGAATTGCGCTATCGGTCGGGAAGATCAAAACTCCAAAGTCCATTCCGCAAAGCTATCGCATGTCGCTCAAAGAACACATTCGAAACCGGATCCGCGAAGGTGGGCCAATGCCTTTCGAGGAGTTCATGAGGCTCGCTCTCTACCACGCTGAAGGGTTCTTCGGGGGAGGGCGCCTCCGGTCGAAGAGAGCCGGCGATTTTCTCACCTCGCCTGAGGTCAGCCCCCTCTTTGGGGCGACCCTGGCTCACTTTGTGGTCGCCGAGCACGATCGAATCGGCGACCCTTTCGCCGTTTACGAAGTGGGAGCAGGCTCAGGTTCGCTGCTCCGTGCGCTGCTTGATTCCTATCCGGTGGATGCGTACGCGGTTGACGCATCGCCGGCTGCGAGGGAAGCGCTTGTCTCTTTTCTTCCTTCCGACCGGGTCCGTGAATCGCTAGACGATTTCTCGGCATCGATACGCGGCGTGGTCCTGGCCAACGAGTTGATCGACAACCTCCCGATGGCTGTAGCTCAGCGGGTGGACGGCAGCTGGCGTGAGCGATGGGTCGGCATCGACGGTGACGGACTCGTATTCGTCGACAGGGCGCCTCGCCCCGAGGTGAGCGCGTGGCTCGACGAATTCGCCGGCAAAGTGCCGGACGACGGTTGGGTGGAGGTCCAGTTAGAAGCAGGAGTATGGCTGCACCGGGTGATCGAACACCTGGAGGCAGGTTCGATTGTGATCATTGATTACGGGGACACCCGCGAGGGGCTCTTACCGCGACGACAGGACGGAACACTTCGCACCTATCGCGCCCACCACCTGGGCCCACACCCTCTCGACGAACCGGGTGAAACCGACATCACCGCCGATGTCAACTTCACCGCGCTGCAAGCTACAGCGGATAAGGCCGGGACCCGAACGCGACTGATGCGCCAGGACGACTTCCTTGCCGAGCTGGGCTTGAGAGATCGTCTGTCCGAGCTTCGCCACGACGAATTGGATGCGGCCCGTTCCGGCGACGAGATGGAGCGGATGAAGATTCGCACGCTTAAGACCGAGGCAGAAACCCTGCTCCACCCGAGAGGCTTGGGAGACTTCCGGGCGCTGGTTATCACCGTCTAGAGGTTTGGAGCAATGGGAACCGTGTACCGTGTTTCGAGCGTCTCAGGTATGAGGTGTTTTCAATGTTCGAGAAGAGGACTGTTCTCCTGGCCGTTGTCGCCCTAGTTGCTGCGGCCTGTGGCGAGCCAGGGAATTCGGCGGATACAGCCGCCCCGGCACCGACATCGAGCACAACGACTCCATTGGAGACCACTATGCCCCAAGTTCCTTCATCGAATCCCAATACCGCTCCCGAAACGGTCATTGACAATGCAGTTCTCGATCTAGCTGCCCGCTTAAAGGTTTCGGAGGATTCGGTCATCGTGGTCGCTGCTGAAGCCGTGACCTGGCCTGATGGAAGCCTCGGGTGTCCTCAGCCAGGCATGTTCTACACGCAGGCTTTGGTCGATGGCTCCCGGGTGTTGCTAGATGTGGATGGCCGTATATACGCCTATCACGCCGGACGCGACGGTGAGCCTTTCCTGTGCGAGTCGGACGAGGGCGATGGCGGGTACGACTTCGCCCCGCCTCCGGGATTCAACGAGTAGGCAAAGAAGGACGGCGCCTGATCGGGCGCCCAAATTCTCGGTGCGCGTGGTCCCCGTCACCCGAGGGGATCTGAGGACGAACTGACCGTGGAAAGCTAACGCATGGCGAGATATAGAGTTCGTCTATGAACAATCTGAAGACAGTCGCGCTTCTCGGCTTCATGAGTGCGCTGGTGGCGTTGATCGTCATGCAGTTCAGCAGCGGGTTTCTCATCCCGATGCTCTTTGTTGTCGGGCTCAACGTCGTCGCCTACTTCTTCTCCGACAAGATGGCGATCGCCGCCACCCGGGCCAAGCCGGTGGAGGAGCACGAGTTACCGCAGGTGTACTCCGTTGTGCGCAATCTGACCGCCCGCACCGGGATGCCGATGCCCCGGATCTACCTGATCGAATCGCTGCAACCGAACGCGTTCGCCACGGGGAGGAACCCGAAACACGCCGCGGTTGCAGTCACCACCGGGATCCTGCAGATGCTCAACACCGGCGAGTTGGAAGGCGTACTGGCCCATGAGTTGGCCCACGTCTCCAACCGGGACATCCTGATCAGCTCGATCGCGGCGATGATGGCCGGTGCTCTGACGATCTTCGCTCGCATGGCCTTCTGGTTCGGAGGAGGTGGCCGGAGCCGGGAGAACCCTTTGGGCGCAATCATCGGGTTGGCCTCGCTGATACTCGCCCCGATCGCGGCGATGCTGATCCGGACTGCGATCTCGAGAACCAGGGAGTTCCAGGCAGACCACACCGGGGCAGAGATCACTGGAAGCCCGTTGCAGCTGGCTTCGGCCCTCGAGAAGATTTCTGCCGGCACCGAGCGGATCCCGATGGCAATCAACCCTGCAACGAGCCAGCTTTTCATCGAGAATCCGCTGAAGGCGGTGCGGGGACAGGGGCTGATGAGCCTGCTTTCCACCCATCCTCCGGTCGAAGACCGGATTCGCCGTCTGACCGAGATGGCACAGGGATTGCGTTGATGGAGGCCCTGCCGGAGTAACGATTCGCCTGCGATCTGGCTAATATTCCGCCTCCCGCGTCGTGCGGTGTTTTGCTGTGCGACTCCGGCTTGCCGGGATGTCCGAGCGGCCAAAGGAAGCAGACTGTAAATCTGCCGGCTTACGCCTACGGAGGTTCGAATCCTTCTCCCGGCACGATGCGAGAATAGGAATGACAATCTAGCCTCCTTAGCTCAGTTGGTAGAGCGCTTCCATGGTAAGGAAGATCGAGGGGTGTTCGGGCTTCAAGTGCCACCATCGTTTTCTATCATCTCCCCAGGTCACACCTCCTTTTAACTCGTCGACGTCTCTCAGCGTTTCACGGTGTTTCTAGTTGTCAGAGGCACGAGAGAGGCACGCAGGCGCCCATCAACGATTCGTCTGAGAGCCACAGAAACGGTCCCGAGACACCCGCCACGTATCTGAAATAGACCCGCCCACGTATCTGCAACCAAGTAATGCATCTTCCTGTAGGGCTGCTCGTGCCAAGAGTTCGTGAGAGAGTTTCGCGTTCTCCCTCTGGTTGCTGAACCGAGGTACGCCGGCTTGGAGGCCGGGTCTAGTGAGGGACTGGCTTGGTTGATCTCATCGAACGATCGGACGCGTTTCAGTGTCCCGTTGGCCTTCTCGGCTGTTTCTGCGGCCGGTCAGCTCTGCGAGGTGATCGCGCGTGCTGAGATGGGGCTTGCGGACCACTCGTCGACTAGCCAGGGGGCCTCCTTCAACGTCCAGGTCGACGCTGACCGCGGCTCACCGTCGGACGTCCAATAGCTGGTTTTCAATCCAGTCCTCGACGTCTTTCCATCGGTATCGGAGGTGTCTTCCGACGCGAAACCCTGGTGGCCCTTCTTTCCGGTACCGCCACTGGTAGAGGGTGCCAATCGGCACCCCGAGGTAGTCGGCGAGCTCTTGGACGGTGAGGAGCCGGTCCCGGTGTTCCACACCGTCCATCATGGGAGGCACCCTGTCGGCTCGTTGTCATGTCTTGGGATCGCTGGTGTGAAAGGGTTCTTGACAGGGTTGATGACACTCTGCTGACAGGGTGACATGTTCATCTTGCGGCATGGTGCCGTCTTCCATCTCGTGCCTGGTCTACTGCCAGTCGGATCCTCGGGCTTTGGGATCGGTCATGACTGGAGCATGGATGTCCAATCTCTCAATGGACTCGCAGAAGGTCTCGCAACAGTCTCGCAACAATCTCGCAACACCGATCGCAGACCCCTTCTACCAGGGGGTTCGTCTCCTCGACCCGTCAACTGATTTCCGGCGGCGCTGTCGGAGCTTCGGAGCTTTTGGCGAGTGGTTTGCGAGACCGTTGAGAGGGTCTTCTTCCAGGATCGCTGCCATCGCATGGCGAACACGGAGGGCCCGGTGATTCGGAAGGCAGTCCATCCCTCGGACGAGAGCAACGACGCATCCGTCAACACACGTCTCCAGGGAAGCCATCAACCCCAACCGGTCATCGACTGAGGAGAGGAACCGAATGATCAGAAGCCAACGAGGAAGCCGACCGATTTTCTACAGACGGTTGCACACCTGCGGTCGCCCGGTGATCGGGGGTGTGGGGTGACGGTGCGGGTGAACTCGTTGAAGGGGGTGGAGGCGGGCCGGTATTACACCGACCGTCTTCCCTCCTATTACTTGGATGGGGAGGAGCCGCCGGGCCGGTGGTGGGGGAAGGCGACCGGCCGTCTCTCCCTCTCAGGTGAGGTCGATCCAGAGGCGTTCTTGGCGGTTATGGCGGGCAGGGATCCGGCTACTGGTGTGGATTTGGGTCGAAGGTTTGGGGAGGGGTCGGTGAGGGGTTATGACGCCACGTTCTCGGCTCCAAAGTCGGTCTCCGTCCTCTTCGCTGTTGGCGACGACCGCGTACGTGATGAGGTGGTGGAGGCGCATGAACGGGCGGTGGAAGCAGTGTTGGCCTGGGTGGAGGACCATGCCCACACCCGGATGCGGCGTCATGGTCACATCATGTGTGTCGACGCTGGAGGGTTGGTAGTGGGGTTGTTCCGCCAGCACACCAGCCGTCGTCTCGACCCTCAGCTGCATACTCATGCAGTGATCTCCAACCGGGTCTCCACTCCCGATGGGAGATGGTTGGCTCTGGATGCTCGCAGCATGATGGTCGACCAACGCACCCTATCTGCTCTCTACCATGCCTGCCTCCGTTCCGAACTGACACGCCGTCTAGGTGTTGAATGGGAGACACCGGAGCATGGGATCTCTGAGATCGCCGGGATCCCCGAGGTGGTGTTGGCCGAATTCTCCCAACGGAGCAGCGACGTCGAACGGCGTCTCGAACAGAAGCTGGAGCGGTTCCGCAGCAACCTCGACCGTGAGCCGTCGGGGAAGGAGCGGTGGAGGCTGGAGCGGGAGGCGGTGTTGGACAGCCGACCAGCCAAACCCCACGGGGTCAGTCTCACCCAGCTCCACGAGGAGTGGACGGAGCGGACCCTGCAGGCGGGTCACGATCCGCAGCGCCTGGTCCGAGCGGTGACCGGTCGGCATCGGAGGCTCGATGAGATCGACCACCAGGTGACCACGACGCTGGGCGAAGCGGCCCTGCGTGCGCTGGGTGATCGACAGTCGTCGTGGCGGCACGCCGAACTGGTAAGAGAGCTGGCAGGAGCCGTACCCACCACCGTGGCCGTCGATTCGGTCGACCTGACGGAGGCTCTGGATGGTCTTGCCGACCATATCGCCGACAGCCGCTGTGTCGACATCTCTCGTCCTATCCCGCCGGCTACCCCGTTGCGGCGTGACGGTCGACCGATAACCGAGGCAGCTGTTGACCGGGCTCTCACCACCCGTGCCATCCTCGAGGAGGAAGAGGAACTGATCACCCGGGCACAACACCGCAAGGACCGCCAGAAGACCAGGACGAGAACCCGGGTTATCCGGTTCGGTCGGGAACTCACACCGGGACAGCAAGAGGCTATGGCCGCTGTGGTCGGTGATGGCGGGCTGGAGCTGATCGTCGGTCCTGCAGGTGCTGGGAAGACCACCGTGCTCGCCAAGGCGGAGCTGAATCTCGCTGTCCAAGGCCGCCAGGCATTTGGGGTGGCTCCGACTGCGGCGGCAGCCGAAGTCCTCGCCACCGAGACTGGTATGCGGGCAGACACGTTGGACAAGCTGCTCACCGAACACCTCCATCCATCCCGTCCACCTGATCCTGTATTCAACTTGGTTGCGGGGACGACGGTGATCGTCGACGAGGCCGCCACCGCCTCCACACCCAAACTCGCCGCACTATTCCGGCTCGCCGACCAACACGACTGGAGGGTGATCCTGGTCGGGGATCCCCGCCAGTTCGCTGCCGTGGGCAGAGGAGGCATGTTCGCCCACCTCGTGGACAGTCACGGTGCAGTCGAATTGGATCAGGTCCACCGGTTCCACCACCCGTGGGAACGGCAAGCCAGTCTCCGTCTCCGCGCAGGCGACCCCGCCGTACTCAGCGAGTATGAGCGGCGGGGTCGAATCCACGGCGGCACCCTCGAGCAAATGGAGGCCGAGGTCGTCGGCGTCTGGCAGGAAGCACGCGACCGAGGTGAGACGGTGGCGTTGATGGCCAACAGCACCGACACCGTCGCCCGCCTCAACCAACTCGCCCAACAAACCCGGGTCAAAGCCAAAGAGCTCGACCCGAACGGAGTACGGCTCCGAGTCGGCGAGACAATGATGCTGGTGGGTGACGAGGTGGTCACCCGCCGCAACGATCGACGTCTCCGCACCGACCGAGGTGTCATGGTGAAAAACCGTGACCACTGGACCATCACCGAGATCCACCGTGACCGCAGCGTCACCCTAACTGGACGCACCGGCAGAATCCGGCTGCCGGCCGACTACGTAGCTGAGGATCTCGAACTCGGTTACGCCCAGACCAGCCATGCCACCCAGGGACGCACTGTCGACACTGCCCTACTCCTCGTCGACACCCCCACCGACAGCCGAGGTGTCTACACCCCGATGACCCGAGGACGTGACGCCAACCACGCCTACATCGTCACCGAAGCCAACCAGACCGCCCTCGATGTGCTCACCCATGCGGTCACCAGAGAGTGGATCGACCAGCCCGCCATAGCCCGCAAAACCCAGCTCGAACCCAACCACGCCCAGCGGCCAGACCCTGCCGGCCCGGGTGATGAAGCCGCCGACATCGACGAGCTGGAACGACATATCCGCCGGCTCAACGAACAACGCAGGGCACGGACCCGAGAGGTGGAGCGCACCCGAGGCCGCGGCCTCTAACCGACCATGGATCAGCGGACCAGCTCAACCACCGCCGGATGCAGGACAGTCCGGCTGAAGTCTGCGGTCTCAGTTCATAGCACTCCCACGCCGGCCCAGCCGAGAAGACACGAGAGCCAGTCTCAACAGAACCACTCTTGCCCTTCCACCACCACCCATTGGCTCGCGAAACCGTCCGGTAATGATCCTGCCGGTTCCAGAGTGGCTGGATCTACCCGATTGAGACGTGGCAGGCGCGGTGATGCGCCCATATTTGCAATTTTCGAGGCATCGGGTCGCCTGGGAGGACGGTCACTCTCTAGATTCTGGCCCTCGGCTTAACCAACAAGCGCACTGGAGCAAGGACCGAACCGGAGAGCCCCCATTGGACTTCCCCCGGTTTCCCGGACGTGCCTCCACGGTTTCAGGGGAACTCCAAGCAGCCGTGTTTGGCGCGGTGCCGGTCGCCGCGATAAGTCCGACCGGTCGACGCATCCAGGGTCGTATCGCTGGGCGGTGCGATGACGGTGGCCGGTATTGCGACGATGTTCGGCGGGAATCTGGCAGGACTGCTAACGGCAATCGGAGGCCTGCCGATTTTGCTCGTCGGGGCGTCGCGAGAACCCCCGATCTCGCTGGGCCTGGTTGCGAGGCTCGTCGGATACGCGGCCCTCCTTGGTCTGGCCATGTTGCTGTCACTCGGGAAGACGACATTGTTGATGAAGTCGATTGCTGTCTTGTTCTCTGCGTTGGTGGCCACGAGCTCCCTCTGGGACCCATCCCAGACCCGATAGGTCGCCCGAGCAGGTCGACGCCCACCAGCAGCTCAACGGGCTACGAGACGCAGACGCAGTGGTCCCACCCGACCTCGACATTAGGATCCGAAACCTGTTCACAGGAGGTCGGGACGTCTGAGAGTAGACGATTTCATGTCGGTTCCCAGATCGATGACCGAGATTCGGGTACGGCTTCACACCCTTATTCGCTTTCCAGTTCGCGTCTCTGGACGAGTAGGGCTGCCTCGACTCGGCTTCGGACGTGGAGTTTCTGAAGAACGTTGGTCATGTAATGTTTTACGGTCTTTTCCGCCAGGTAGAGCTCTTCGCCGATCTCGCGGTTGGTACGTCCCTTCGCTACCAGCTCCAAGATCTCTCGTTCCCGGGGTGTGAGTTGGTCGAACGGATCGGCTGTCGGTCGGGTCATCTCATGGAGGATGCTGGAAGCCAGGGTGGGAGCAACGTATACCTCTCCGGCTGTCACGGCCCGCACCGCG
>DATKCM010000021.1:0-16376 GCA_035513195.1 Acidimicrobiia bacterium
CCTCCCGCGGTGGAGTCAGTTACTCAGCCGGGAGCGATACGCGGCGACGTTTTCCCTGGTTGTGCACTTCTCCGAGCAGTTTCTGCGGGAACGGTTGCGCGAGGTGTCTACGTACGCGTCGGAGCACGTCTTTGAGTCGCAGGTCCCGAAACGCTCGAATCCGCCTTCGATCAACGCAGTCGTCAGTCCCATCGCGGTTACCGCCCCGAGCCAACGAGCCACACTGTCGCTCGACGCCTCGAAATGGAGGTGCGGACCGATACCGTGGACGCTGATGCGCGGCACTGCACCGACATCTCCCAACACGTCATTGAGGATTTCGGCAGCTGCGGTCTCATCCGTCGCGTCGAAAACGGCGCGCAGTTTCTTGCGTAGCAACCGGACCTCCTTCAGGTCCCGCTCGGTAGGCGTCAGCCGGGCACCTTCCCATCCGGCGGTCCGTTCGCCGACGAGCGACGAGATGTCCGATGGCACAACCAGCTTCTCGTTCTTACTGATCGGGTCGAGGGAATTGACCAGATCGACCGCAAGCTGGACAGGCTCATCGCTGTAATGTGAAAAGTCCATTTCACCCCTTACTGTAGACCGAAGACAGACGTAAGGGACATGCGCAAGTATAGACCCCTACATCCTGTCACCGAGGACCCCCGTCCCGGCTCCCGACCCTGTGCCCTAGCGCCGGTATGCCTCCTCCCCCGCCACCATCGTCGCCACGACGCACAGGTCGTCGTCGACGACGACCACGTCGGCCGTCCTGCCCACAGCGAGGACTCCGAGATCGGATCGACCGATCGCGGTCGCCGGGGTCCTGGCAACAGCCGAAGAAGCCTGCTCGATGTCCCAGCCCAGATCCACGAGGTTGCGGAGGGCTGCGTCCATGGTCAGCACACTCGAAGCGATGGTGCCGTCGGCGAGACGGGCTTCCCCTCCCCGGACCGTGACCTGTCGATTCCCGAGGGTGTAGGTGCCATCTCCCCTCCCGGTACCTGCCATCGCATCAGTCACCACGGCAAAGCGGTCGGGCCCAACACCCATTGCCAGCAGGGTCGCCTCCTTGCTCAGATGGACATTGTCGACGACAGCCGTGATGAATACGTCGCCGCGGGTGAGGGCGGCCCCAACGATTCCGGGATCTCGATGCAAAAACGGCCTCGATGCGTTGAACACATGGGTCAGAATCCTTGCCCCGGAGTCGAATGCCTCGTGGGCGACACCGGCTGAGGCGTCGGAGTGACCGAGTGCCACCGTGCAGCCCGCTTCCAGAAGGGTCTCAATCAGTTCATCGGCACCAGGAAGCTCGGGCGCCAATGTCATCTGACCCACCGCACCAGCCGAGAGCAAACGATGGCAGAGCTCGATATCGGGGTCTGCCAACAGGGCGGGGTCGTGTGCGCCGGAATGTGCCGGGGAGAGAAAGGGCCCCTCGAGGTGCGTCCCCAGAAAACGCGCCCCGTCATACGAGGCCTTCCTGTGCCTGCCCAGGGCCGCGGCCAGCTCGGACTCCTCCAGGGTCAGCAGGGTCGGTTGGAATCCGGTCACACCGGTAGCGGTCAGAGCCGTCGAAGCGTGATGCATCTCCTCCGGGCCGGCATCAGCGAAGTCGACCCCGTCGTAGCCGTGGGTGTGGATGTCGATGAATCCGGGAAGTGCGATGCCCTCCCCGGCTCCGGAGACACCAACCGCCGCGATCTCGCCGTCGACGATCTCGACATCACCAGCCAGCAGGCGACCCTCGACTACCGCCGCAGAAACTCCAAGACGCATCGCCGTTTACGTGTGAGTCGGATCAGGCGAGAGACGCGTCAAGGGTTACCGGGACATTCCCCTTGAGTGCCTGGGAGACAGGACAATTCTCCTTGGCGTCTTCCGCGCTGGCGAGAAAGTCTTCCTCGCTGATGCCGGGGACAACACCCTTCACAGTCAGGGCCATCCCCGTGATTCCCTCTCCCGGGACGAAAGTCGCGGTGGCCGTCGTGTCCAACGACTCTGGGGGCGTGCCTGCTTTGGCCAGGATGTTGGAAAATGCCATGTTGTAACACGAGGCGTGCGCGGCCGCGATCAACTCTTCGGGGCTGGTAACTCCGCCGTGTTCCTCCGACCTCGCCTTCCAGTTGATGGGAAGAGGGCCCGCTGCACCCGATGACTCGAGCTTCGCGACGCCGCTGCCGGACATCAGGTCGCCCTCCCAGTGGGCTGATCCGGTGCTATCCAGGGCCATTTACTTCTCCTTCGATTACGTATGAACAAAGCTAGTCGCCCGTCGAACAATGGATGTCACCAATCTTGACGACCATGCATCACCACTCGCTGCGTTCTCGGCCCCGGCATCATGCAGCAGACTCCTGGTCGCCCGTCGGTCCGCAAGGCATTCCGTGGCAGAATCGCATGGTGATCCACAACGAGAATCCCTTCGCTCAGGGCGGTGACGACCTGCTGCGCAGATTCAGGGGCCGTCTCGCCTCACCGGTGACGATCGTCACCGCCGGCGACGAGGGCTCACAGACAGGGCTGACGGTCTCATCTCTCTTCGCCATTGAAGGTGATCCCGCGCTGGTATACGCGGCTGTCGGACCGAATTCGGATCTGTTCGACATGGTTCAATCCACCGGCAAGTTCGTGGTGCACATCTGCCGGCAGGGTCAGGACGGTCTCGCCGAGGTGTTTGCCGGGCTCAGGCCCAGTCCTGGCGGAATGTTCTCCGACACCGAATGGGAACTCTCCGATTGGGGGCCGGTTCTATCGGTGGTTCCGGATCGCGCCTTCTGCTCGCTGCAATCGATCGAAGAACGAGGCTGGTCGGGAATCCTTGTCGGAAAGGTCGATGCCACCGCCCATACCAACCTTGTCGATCCGTTGGTCCACTTCAGGGGCGCTTACAGGAAGCTAGGAGCCCGTTGAACAATGCATGTCACCCAACGGCATTATCCAACGGACTCCTAGGCAGCTGAACCACCGGTCGGCATCACTCGAACGAGAGGTCGGCGACAACCGCGAAATGATCTGATGCCGTCGACAAGATCACCCCGGCATCGACCGCTGTCATGTCTGGAGTGTGGAATAAGTAGTCGATCCGGTACATCGGGTCCGCGGCGTTCGAGGTGAATCCTTCGCCAGTGCCTGCCTCCGCCCACGAATCGACCCACCCGGCGGCCCCGATCATCTCGATCTGGGCCCAATCCGGCCTAGCGTTGAAGTCACCCATCAGCACGGCCGGGGCAACACCTCCCCAATCCTCGAGGATCGTGTTGATCTGCTCGGTGTGCACAGGCAGCAGATCACCCTCGGGGTCGTCGTCATGAACGGAGGAGTCGTTCACATGCTGAAGGTGGGTGCTTATCACCAGGATGTCGCGATCACCCGTCCGGATGATCGCGCCCAGATAGCCCCGTCTCATCGGTGTTCCCACCCTCGGGAGATAGTCGGTGTCGATGTCGACGATCGGGAAGCGGCTCAATATGGCGTTACCCCACACCGGGTCGGTAGTCCCGAAGAAGGCAACATGTTCGAAGCCCAATTCGAGCTGGAGCAGGGTGAGCAGATCGACGTTGGCACTGAGGAGCTGACCCCGCGGCACCTCCTGGAGTCCGATGACATCGGCCCGGGTGTCGGCCATCACCTGCGCTATTGAGGTCACATCGAGCTCGCCGTCGATATTGAACCCGGAGTGGACGTTGTAGGAGACGAACCGGATCGGGTCAGGGGCATCGACCGCGGATTCGGTTTCGATGCCAAGGGCGGTGAGGAACGCCAACAGCGGAAGCAACGCTGCGCCGGCCGCGAAGAGCCAATCGACACGGCCCAGGGATGACGATGCCGGCAGCCGGATCAGGGCGAGGCCACCGACTAGCGCGAGCAGGATTGCCGCGCCAATCCGAACCGCGGGAGCATCGAAACCCAGGTTCATGTCGAGCGGCACGTAATAGGCAAGCCCGAACACGAGAAACAGAGAGGCCGCAGTTACCAAATAGAAAGACGACACGCCGATCCCCGGGGTGTCCGGTTCGGGTATTAACCCGGCAAAGACAACTCCAGCGGCGGGGATCGCCAGAATTGTGAGAAGGTTGTAGGTGAGGGCATCCCCCTCGGCTGCGAGAATGGTCACAACCACGACCCCGAGGCACACCGCGAACGCGGCGCGGTTGCCTGCCAGCCGGTAGGCCAGATACACGGCAACCACGTTGAGCACGGCGATCCTCAACTGGGCTGTCGGCCCCGACACTCCCGTGACGGCTGAGGTCCACCCCTGCGACTGCAACAACAGCATCTGGGCGAAAAGGAAAGGGGCTATTGCGAGCATTGGTAGTCCATCTGACCACCCCACACCCGCCTTCTCGACGCCACCCATCCCGTTGTACGACCAGGCAATGCCGAGGGACACGGCGAGTACAGCGACGACGGCTCTCCACCCGGGCTGGTAGGCCAGGTCGAGGCTCAGTCCCAGGCCTCTGATCCCGGAGTCGATTGCCAGACCGAGGAGCATCCCGCCCACCAGCGCGGAGCGTCCGAGACCGAACACCAATGGCAGCAAACCGACGAAAGCCATTGTCGCCACCGACGAGGACCAGAAATCTGCAGCGGGATCGGTTGAGATCTGGTTTGCCAGCCTGGCGACAACGAGCAGGGATGTCGCGGCCGCCAACATCGGGCGAGAACCAAACCACCTGGCCAGGATCGGGATCAGTGATGCAAGAAGGAACGGGGCAAAGGCGATCGGTATGAGGTCGAGCACGCCTATTCCCAGCGTGTCGCGCAGATACCAACTCAAAGAGCCGAAGAGGAACCGCGTCGACTGGAGGCCGAACACGACAACCAAAGCGGCGAACAGGGTTCGAAGGACGCGGTGCTGCTCTCGATCCTGATCCATGCGGGAAATCTAGTGGACCACCAGTGGCGTGGGGACCGGCGGCGGGGTTTCCGATATGTAGCTCAGGCCAATCGACATTGTCAGGCGATGGTCCGCAAGCCAACTCTGATTGCGATGCTCGCCCTTCTGGCTGCACTGACCGGGGTGCACTGAGGCCACGAACCGGGCGGAGGGCGTTGCCGAGAGCACCACGACGACCACCGTCAGCACCGGGCCGGGGACGGGCGGGACGGCAGGCATGCCCTTCGACGACTTCGTCGAGGACTACGAGCCCGACGGACTCATTGCGGATCAACTCATCACCTACCGGGCGTACGGGACAATGAGCTCCCGCGGAGCCTGCGTCAGACTCTTGGGTGGTGGACGGTGCCGACGAGCTCAGGCCCCCGGGCGCTGGAGTCAAGAAGACGTACCGTCACATACCCGCACGACTCACACACCTGCCGCTCCAGACCGTGATTCCGGGTGACGATCACTGCCGGGTGTTGGCGTAAACGTCCGGGCAGCTCACGAATTTTTTCCAACATGGCTTGGGTCCCTCCCACGAACATTCCGCCACCACCACTCTCCCAGGAACCAGGCGCTACTTATATAGGTCGCTGGTCCCAACCGGCCACGCAAGCGACGTCAGTCGGTGTCTACGAACGTGTTGACGATCGCCTGAACGATGCTGATCACCACTGCTCCAAGGAAAGTCGACCAGAAGAAGCCGTCGGAAGTCAGCCCGAGGTCCAATCGGCCTGGATCCGCCAACCAAACGGTCAGGGAGAGCATCAGGGCGTTGATCACCAGCAGGAACAGCCCGAGCGTCAACAGAACGACGGGAAGGCTCAGCAGCTTGACGATTGGCTTGATTACCGCATTGACTACCGAGAGGATCACGGCGACAAGAAGGAAGGTATACCATTCGCCGCTGAAATTGAGCCCGGGGACAATCGCCACGGCCACCCATATCGCCAGCGCGGTGACCAGAACGCCAAGTACTTTTCTCATGACCCGGCACAATACAAGGTCCGGAGCTCCGCTTGCTGACAAAGGTAATTGCGGACGTCCATCTCACGCCCCGACGAGTCCTCGACCACACTATCCCTGGAAGGTGGGGAGATCCCACCAACGCTGCTCGGCTCTCGCGGCCGGCGCGACCGCCGTTGTTTCATCTCTCCGACCCCAGGTCGGAGGGGGGCACGTTCCCACCAACGACGCTTGAGCACCTCCGTTGACGCGACCGCCCTCAACTTGGTGCTTTCGAGCCCACTTACCTCCCCGCCTTCCGGCGGGCACCGACCTTTCCCCCGTTCGGCTCCGCCTCCGGGGGAACAGTTGGCTCGAGGATCACGACCGGGATCTTCCGATCTGTGCGCGACTGATAGGCCTGGTACTGGTCGTAGGCCCGAACCACATCGCGCCAGAGTCGTGATCGCTCCTCACCCGATGCCGTTCGCGCTTCGACCTCGATCGATTTCGAGCCCATTTGGACACTTGCCAGCGGCGTTGCCATCAGATTCTTGTACCACTGGGGATGGTCGTCTCTGCCGCCGTATGAGGCGATCACCACAAAGGAATCGCCATTGACGAGATAGAGCAGAGGCACCGTATGGTCGCGGCCCGTCCTAACCCCGACCGTGGTCAAAAGCAGCATGTCATTGTCGACGAGGCGACCGCCGACTCTCCCGCGGGTGAGCTTGAAAACGGCTCTATGTACCGATGACAGCCTCCGGACCGTGCCGTCCTTCACGTAACCGGTTTGGTCGATTGCCCCTGGCCGGACCCGATCAGCTCCGCTCCGCAATGACTACACTCGGCGCGCTCCCTTTCGTCTGGGTCGAGGAAACGTCCACACTCCAGACACGTGAAAACCAAAAAGCAAACCGGATCACCCATCGGGTCACTGTACCGAAACGGTGATTTGATTGGAACATTCCCCCCAATGCCGTATATGGTTAGTACATCGACCACCCAAAAGTCGATATAGTGAAATTGATCCGACCAGGCGTCAGAAGCCTCGACGATCCGACGCTTTTTGGAAGGAGCGAAACACAAATGTCCAACAACCTTTTTGTGGGGAACCTCACATACTCGGTTTCCAACACTGATCTTGAAACCTTGTTCGGCCAGTATGGCCAGGTAACAAGCGCCCAGGTGATCACCGACCGGGAGACCGGTCGCTCACGAGGCTTCGGCTTCGTCGAGATGGCCTCGGCAGAAGATGCGAACGCCGCTATCGAGGCACTCAACGGCAAGGACCACGACGGTCGCAGCCTTACGGTGAACATCGCTCGTGAGCGTTCCCGCTAGTCAAGACACTTCTAAAACGAAAGAGGCCCGGCGTTTGCCGGGCCTCTTTTTTCTTGGCCCGCAGGGCCTGGCCAAATCGGGAGTTCCCTTGGGGGAGTCTGGGGTCGAACCCCGCGGGCTCCACATTTTCATCATCCACTTCCAAGTGCATTTCTGTGGAGTGCAGAAAGTCCCACTCGGCAGGGCCGGAGGTCCCTAACGGGCTGTTCGGCGAGCCGATAGGTTTTGGGTATGGAGAACCTGAGCGACGAAAGGGCTGCCGAATTGCTGACGAGCAGCAAGGTCGGGCACATCGGCGTCATCGATGGCGACGTGCCCTACGTTTCTCCTGTCTCCTACGTCGTTCTGGACAACGAAATCTGCTTCCGGACCGGCACAGGCCGAAGAGTTGAGGCGATCCGAGTCAATCCGGCGGTCTCCTTCGAAGTCATGAGAACAACTGCCGACGGCGGATGGGAATGCGTGGTAGTGCAAGGTCAGGCTCGCGAGGTCGAAAACGACATATTTGCTCAGAATGTTGTGTCCGCACTTCTTTCGAAATATCGGGAGGAATTAGGTTCGCCCTTGTCTCGCGGTAAGCGGACCCCGATTTCCGAGCCCGCAACTTATGTGGCCGTGTCGATCGATGAAATGACAGGACGAACCTCGGGCACGTGGATTTCGATCCCATCACGCCCGGGCCGACTTTAGGAGAAAGAGTCAATGAAAACCGGAAGTACACCATGAATCTGTCGGAGCTGGTTGCTGGCGCAATCGTCGCCGCCCCGGTGGAAATGAAACTGATCGACCTGGCCCGGTTGATGGAAGCCGAAGGAGTTGGTTCGGTTGCGATCCTCGACGACCACGATGAGTTTGTCGGGATCGTCACCGACCGAGACATAGTTGGTGCAGTTGCAAGGAATCAGGGCCGTGGGACGACCGCTGGCGAGATCATGACCGAGGCTCCGGATACGATCGAGATCGACACCGAAGTCTCAGATGCGGTGGCCTGGTTAAACGCAACCGGGTACCGACACCTTCCCGTCACCGACAATGGCGCCCTCGCTGGAATGGTCAGCATCAAAGACCTCCTCTGGGCTGTCGCAGGCCAGTAGGGTGTTCGTCGAACACGAGATCGAACTCGATCTTCCGATCAAGACGGTGGAGCGCCAACTCATTGGCAAACTCGCCACCCTGGAAGGGTTAGGCGAGGTTGTCTACCGGCGGGGCGAGGGCTTGCGAAGCAGGGTCGGCCCGGAAATACCTCTGGCCAAGGAGGTTGCGCTGAAATTCGGCCAACCCCGGATCACAAGAGCGGGAATGGCCCTTCCGTTGACATGGCGCGCAACCGGGGCGAGAGCACTCTTCCCCAGGCTCACCGGCGACCTGGAGGCTTCCCGAACAGGCCCGAGTAGGTCCGTCCTTCGACTGCGTGCCTCATATGACCCCCCTTTCGGGTGGGTCGGCGACCTTCTCGATCATCTGCTGCTGGACCGAGTCGCCCGGCTCACCATCGAAGATTGGCTCGAGCGAGTGGGCAATTCCTTCGAGAACCCACCGGTGATCTCTTATCCAGAGTAGGGCATAAGTATCTCAACGACCGTCCCGACTCCCGGGATCGACCGGATTTCGACGTGGCCGCCTAGTGATACCGCCCGGCTGCTCAGATTCTTCAGTCCCATGCCTGCCTCGACATTCTCAGGGTCGAATCCGGTCCCTTGATCAACTACCGACACCACTAAGCGCCCCCCGAGTTGTTCTACCCGCACGTCGATTACGTCGGACTCGGAGTGGCGGAGTGCGTTTGAAACGGCCTCAGTGATCATGGGCTGGATCGATTCCACCATCGATGCGCCAAACCGCGCTCCGGATGGCTCGACCACCACCCTGACCGCTGTCTGATAGGGCCGCGCAAGCCGGGCGAGATGAGTCCGAAGGGACTCCCCGAACGTGCCGGACTCCTCAGGCTTATCGAGGGCTGTGACGATCTGTCGGAGCGAGTCGATGGTTTCGTCAATTCGAGCCACGGCCTCGCCGAGACCGATCCGTGTGGACTCGTCAACGGCGCCCGAGGCGAGTCCCTGGAGTTGCAGCCCGGTCCCGAACATATCCTGGATTATCGAATCGTGAAGATCCCTCCCTATTCGCTGCCGATCTTCGACGACGGCGATCTCTTCGAGCCTTGAGCGAAGCCTGGTGGTTTCCACCGCCACGGCCGCAATGGCGGCAAGAGCCTCGACGATCAGCCGATCGTCGTCATCGAAGCCTCCCTCTTTCTCAGTCAGGTAGAGGTTTCCGATCGCGCTCTCACCCGTGCCGACCGGCACGCCGAGAAATACTTCCATCGGCGGATGATGCTCTGGAAAGCCAACTGAGTCGGGATGGTCCGATATGTGATCCAAGAGAAGAGTCTTTCGATCCCGTATCAGGGTCCCCAGCACGCCGTGACCCTTGGGCAGATGCCCGATCTGGGCCACCGTTTCCTCGTCTATCCCCTGCTGGACGAACTCGACCAGGGTTTTGTGCTCTCCTACGACGCCGAGTGCCGCGTACCGGGCCCCCGTCGTGTCGCATGCAGTCTCGACCAAACGGCGCAGCAAAGCCTCGAGATCTGTCATGCCCACAAGGGAGGCAACGGCCTCGATGAGTGTCGACAGCCTCTGGACGGGAATCTGTCTTTCCATCGTTCCAGGGTACCCGTCGATCGGTTGTCTCCTGGCTACCGGATAGGCACTCGGACCGGGAGCCAATTACTGTTTTGTGCCGTGAGCACAAAAGTCTTGATTGTCGACGACCACGAAGTCGTGCGCCAGGGCCTGAAGTCGATGCTGGAGGCCCATCCCGAGATCAACGTGGTCGGGGAAGCCGCGTCAGGCGAGGAGGGTTTCCGGCGGACCGGGCTGGACGAACCCGATGTAGTCGTCATGGATGTGAGAATGCCCGATCAGTCCGGCATCGAGACATGCCGGGACATCCTGGCGAGATTCCCAGATGTGCGAGTGCTGATGTTGACGTCATACGCCGACGAGGAGGCCCTCATGGCGTCGATCATGGCCGGCGCCTCGGGTTATGTGCTCAAGAAGGTCAAGGGGACCGAACTCGTTGAGAACATCCTGCGGGTTGCTGCTGGTGAATCCCTCCTCGACCAGTCGATGGTAGAGCGTCTCTTTGAGCGGCTTCGCACCGGCAAGACAGATGACCCCCGGCTGTCCAAACTGACCGAGCAGGAACGGACCCTGGTGCACCACATCGCTCGTGGTTTGACCAACAAGCAGATTGCCGACGAGATGTTTCTCGCCGAGAAGACCGTCAAGAACTACGTGTCGTCTGTCCTGACCAAGATGGACATGAGCAATCGCAGCGAGGCCGCCGCCTACGTTGCACGGGCAGAGTCGGAGAAAAAAGACCCCGAAGAGTGGTGACGCGGGAGTCCGTTGGATAATGCCGTTACATGCATTGTTCAACGGGCTCCTACTACCAGTTGACTTTGGGAGCGTCCCCTGTAATCGGGCGGTCCGTCCGCTTGGTGTCATCCAACTCATAGCGCAGGCGCTCCGCGCTTACATTGACGACGCCGTCGATCCGGCGCGCCATCTCCTCGAGAATCCTGGAGTCCGACTTGGTCGGCACCGTACCTTCGAGCGTCACGACGCCTTCGGCGACGTCAACCGTGAGACGGGCCGGCTCGAGCCAGAGGATCCGTTCGATGACCTCGGAACGGATCTCTTGTGAGATATCGGCGTCAGCGCGCGCGAATATCTTGAGGATGTCCGACCGGCTGAGAATCCCCACGAGACGTCCGTCAGAATTGGTGACCGGGAGTCGTTTCACGCCGGTCGACTCCATAAGGCGCGCAGCCTCGGTGTGGTCAGCCTCATCCCTGATGGTCTTGACCTTCCTGGTCATCGCTTGCTCAACGGTGAGAGCCCTGTCCTCGCTGGCTTGAAAGAAGGACTTGATCGTCGTGGCGGGGTGTCGCAGCGATTCCTGGTGAAGGACGTCTCCCTCCGTCACGATCCCGACCAATTCGCCTTGCTCATCCACCACCGGGAGGCCGCTGATATTGCGCTCGATCAGAATGCGCGCGGCATCCTTCAGCGACGCCGCCTTCTCGATGGTGGCCACATCCGTGGTCATCAGATTCCGTATTTGCATTAAAGACATCCTTTCTCCACTAGAACCTACCCGACTCTTCGGGCAGAGGGCCACCGCCAGTGGACCCTTCCCCGCGGGGATTTCGTCACTAGTGATCTGTCGCTTAAATAGTGTGCGCGCGTCCGCATTCCCTCCCCTAATCAGAAACGTCTTCTCACGTGACCTCGTCAACCAGGAACGCGACGATCAGCCTTGGCTTAGGATTCAGACAAAGAAAGGGATCAAATGCAACTCAGATCCATCGGGACGCTTTTCGTCTTCGCCATGTTCATCGTTGGCTGTGGGGGCTCCGACGACCCCGGCACAGACTCCGACCAGTCGGGAGATGCATCCGGCTCGGTCACGATCACGATCGAGAACTTCACTTTCAGCCAACCCGACGAGCTCGCCGTTGGGGGCACCGTGACCGTGACGAATGACGACAGCACCACTCACACGTGGACGTCTGACGACGATGTGTTCAATTCGAGCGGGATCGACCCCGGAGACTCTTTCGAATTCACATTCGACGCGGCGGGAACCTACACCTTCTTCTGTTCGATTCATCCGAGTATGACCGGCAGTATCACCGTGTCGGGTTAGGTCAGATCGGTGAGCGGCCCCGTCGAGGAGCAGACGGAATCCGGGGCCGACTTCGGTATCTCTGCAATCGAGATCAAGGAGGGCCGGACCGCACAAGTCGGCGACCTCCGGGTTGTCAGGGTGCTTCCCACCAAGATGAAGAGAACTGTCGGGCCGTGGTGCTTCGTTGACCTGATGAGCCCGGAGGACATCGATCGCCCGCCACCAATGGAGATCGGCCCCCATCCTCACATCGGGCTTGCCACGGTCACCTGGCTGTTCGCCGGGTCAGCCCTCCACTCGGACTCCCTTGGCACCGAGCAACTGATCACGCCCGGCGAGCTCAACCTGATGACGAGCGGCCACGGGTTGGCCCACGCCGAACTCGGAGTCGAGCCGGCAAGTGCTCGGGACACCGATGGGATCATGGGAGCCCAGATGTGGATTGCTCAACCGGAGGACACGAGAAACGGCGGCTCCCGGTTCGAACATATCGCCGCCCTTCCCGAGTTCGAACTCACCGGCGGGCACGGGACCTTGCTCATCGGCAGCGCAGAGGGGGTGACATCAGCGGCTCGGATCGACCACCCGGCAGTCGGCATCGACCTGACTGTTAACAAATCAACCATTCTTCCCACCGACGCGCGGTTCGAATATGCGTTGGTTCCCGTCAACAGGGCGATTCGCGTCGCAGATGCGATCGTGGAACCGGGTTCGCTCGCCTTCATCCCGACCGGCCACGACCAGCTTCGAATCGATAGTCGCGCTGACGGGGCGCGCTTGCTCCTCATCGGAGGGATCCCGCTGGGCGAACCGATCAAGATGTGGTGGAACTTCGTAGCACGGAGTCAGGATGAGATCACCGATGCCTGGCGCGATTGGCGCGGTTACAACGAAGAGAGATTCGGGCCGGTGCCGTCGACCCTTGCTCGAATCGATGCCCCGGTGCCCCCGTGGATCAGGGAGTGACCGCCCCGTTGCTGGAACGTCGCGCACTCATCAGCGATCGCCAGGCCAGGACGACAAAAAACAAGGCGATCGGCATCACGGCCATCGTCGCCGACCCCGAGGTGTTGGCGTGATAGCTGATGATCAAACCCACCCAAACGGAAAGAACGCCAATGCTGGCGGCCAGCAGCATGATCGACGGCACTCTCCGGACCAAAAGCGCGGCCGTGGCTGGAGGTCCGACCAGCAGCCCGAATACCAGCATCGTCCCCACCGTCTGGAACGACCCGATTATCACGAGAGCGATCAGCCCCAACAAAAGGGCGTGGGCGAGCCTCGGGCGCAAGCCCAATAGCCGCGCCTTCTCCTCGTTGAAGGAAAGCACCAGGAAAGGGCGGAACATGACGATGGTCGCCGCCGTGGACAGGAGTGCGACCCCGACGAGCCAGGCAAGGTCAGACGCGGTCACGCCGAGGACATCGCCGAAGAGAATGGCAGTGAGGTCTCCTGAAAACGACGGGGTTCGGGAGATGATGATCACCCCGAGACCGAGCATCCCGACGAAAAGCAGACCGATTCCGGTGTCCTCGGGGAACTCCGTCTGCCGATGCACCATGTTTATGCCCAACAGCATGACGACTGCTGCGATAGCGGCGCCCAGGATCGGATTGAAACCGAACAGGAGCGCCAGGGCAATCCCCGGAATCACGCCGTGTACCAGCGCATCACCCAGAAAGCTCATCCCTCTGATCACGACCCATGTCCCTACCAGGGCAAGGGCGATTGCAGCCAGGGAACCGCCGAGCAACGCCCTCTGTTGAAACGCCAATTCGAAAGGTTCAATCAGCCAATCCACTGTGTCCAATCTATCCGTCCGGCGCGAGAGCTTCGGCGATTCTGGTCGCGTCGAGTCTGAGCATGTCGATCAGGGTCTCAGCACCCGAACCGGCTTCTCCGAGCGAGCCGGTGAACAGCTCCACCACCTGAACCTCGCCACCCAACTCGGCTGCGACCGCGTCAGCGAGCGCCGATGGCCGGGTGGTTTCGGCGAAGACGACGCTTACACCTAGCTCACGCATCGTGGCGACCAGGGAGGCAAGGTCTTCCGAGCTCGGATCGCCCAGCGTCGACCCTCCCGGAATCACCGTCCCGACCACCTCGAATCCGTATCTGGCCGCAAAGTAGCCAAGAGCGTCGTGGTTGGTGACCAGAAACCGCTCGGAGTCGTCGACTCCGAAGAGCATCTCCTCGATCTCCGTGTGCAGGTCCGTCAGGTCGGCTGCGTAAGTCGCGGCTCGGGACGCCCAATCGATCTCATCGTTGATCTCGGCCAGGGCTTCAGCGACGAAACCGGCGGCATCGGCCATCCGCAACGGGTCCATCCAGATGTGAGGGTCCAGCGTGTGGTCCTCAACGTCCTCCTGGTCCTCATCGCCGTGGTCATCATCCCCGGCAGCGTAAGGGATCGGATCCAACATTGATCCAAGATCCAGAACGTGTCCGCCGTCGATGGTCACAGACTCCAGTACATCAGCCAAGCTCTCTTCAAGGCCGAGCCCGTTGGCAACCACGAGATCGGCATCGGTCATCGCAGCAACCTGGCGCGACGATGGCGCGAAAGAATGAGGGTCGGCTCCGATCGGCATCACGATCTCCACCGTGGCATCAGCGCCGACGACATTCGACACGAGGTCGCCCAGCGTCGATGTGGTGACAACGATCCTTGGGACGTCATCGCCAGACGGGGCTGTGCCGCATGCCCCCAGGGTCATTGCAGCAGCGAGAGCAACCACAAATAGGGTAGGAATCCGTTTCATGTGAGTCCTCGTCTGTTTCTCAACTTGTAATCAATATTGAGAATCATTATACTCTGTATTGAGAACGATAATCAAAACGGCGACTAATGGTCAACACCAACCTCGAAAAACAGATCGCAAACCGTCTACAGGAACGTGACATTCGGCTCACCAAAGGTCGTCGGACCATTGTCCGTTCGTTGGGCCTGGCAGATGGGCCGCGCTCGGCCTCGGACCTCTACGAGTCCATCGGTGACTCCGTTCCCCTCTCCTCCATTTACCGAACGCTCGCGGTCCTCGAAGATGCCGGGGTTGTGAGCCCTCATTACTCCACCAAAGGCATCACCCGCTACGAGTTGGCCGAGTGGCTTATGGGTCACCACCACCACATCGTTTGTGTCGAATGCGGCCAGGTCGAAGATATCGAGATCGACGACGAAATCGAGGCAGAGCTGGAGTCGCTCGTCGCGAGAATCGGAGATGAGGTCTCCTTCTCTCCACAAGACCATGCCCTCGAGATCGAAGGACAGTGCTCCCGATGCAAATAGGGCCGCCTGCGGTAGAAGCCATCGATCTGGTCCTCGCATACGAAGACAAGATCGCCATCGACCGATCCACGTTTTCGGTCCCGTCGCGGGCGGTGACGGCGGTCATCGGACCAAACGGGTCGGGCAAGTCGACGCTCCTCAATGCCATCGCCGGGCTCCTCAAACCCCGTTCCGGGACCATCACCGTGCCGGCCGGACGCGATGGTTTTCAACGGGTGGCCTACGTTCTCCAGACAACCAAAGTCAACGACGCACTCCCGATATCCGTCGGCGAGGTGGTCGGAATGGGGCGATTCGCGGGCAAGGGATGGTTCGACCGCCTCAGCCAGGAGGATCGCGCCACCATATCTACCGCCATGGACCGGACCGGAATCACCGATCTCGAGGGGGACCACATGCAAAATCTCTCGGGAGGTCAGCGTCAGCGCGTCTTCGTCGCCCAGGGGCTTGCCCAAGACCACGAGTTGCTTCTCCTCGATGAGCCTCTCACCGGCATCGACCTGACCGCAGCACAGGCGATTGACCGGGTGATTCACGATGAGCTGGAGAGCGGATGCACCGTTGTCTTGACAACCCACGACCTTTCTGAGGCCAAATCTGCCGACCACGTTCTCCTCCTCGCGGGGCGGGTCGTTGCCTCTGGTCCCCCGTCCGAAGTGCTGACCACCGAGAACTTGTTAGAAGCGTACGGAACGTCGCTGCTGCATCTCGAAGAAGGTCGCATCTTCGTTGACGACCCGGCCCACACACCCGTACCCGGTCGTCATATCCACCGGGAGAAATCGATCCATCCCGAAACGTCTCCCCGCGACTACCACCAGGAGTAGCAAGAATCTTTCCAAACGGTTCGGTTTTCGTTAACCGGGTGTTTACCTCTGTCGTCTACAAAGGGTGTTGCAGGTTGATCGGCAACCTTTGCAGCAACAAACTTCCTCCTCCTAAGGAACGAAATTGGGGCGGCTCCAGGGTCGCCCCTTTCTCGTGCATGGGCAGGGGAGGAGGAAACCGGGCCACTAGTGGCTTGCGTCGGTATCTGGCGGGAGATCGGGGGAACCGACATGGTCCGGGTCGAAGAGGTCCGGCTCCAGGTAAATCCGGAGTGCATGCGGAACTGCAAGCCTGATTGCCTGCTCACACCTGTCAATGGCTTCGGCCACTTCGACCACGCTCAGGGAATGGTCGAATTCGATCTTGGCTGCCACCAGTAGGTCCTCCGGCCCGATGTGTTGT
>DATKCM010000022.1:0-4853 GCA_035513195.1 Acidimicrobiia bacterium
ACCTCTGTGAGCGGCGGGTCGGCTTCTGATTACCAAGTTCGCACCTTAGGTAGCATCCCCCCATGCCAGAAATGAGCTTCGGTCGGAGTATCCGATACAGGCGCACCAGACTCGGGCTGTCCCAGGCCCGGCTCGGCCAGCTGGTCGGCCGATCGGGTGCAGCCATCCGCAGTTGGGAGCGCGATGCGTCGATCCCCACGGATGTCTCGGTCCTTCAGGCCCTGTCGGCGGTTCTCGGGATCGAAACCGAGGTCCTCTTCGAGAAGGCCGGGGTGGAGGTCCCTGCGGTAGAGACGAGCCCGACCGTTGAGGAGGTGCTGGGTACGCTGACACCTGTTGAGGCTGAGAAGCTTGTCCAGGTTCCATCTCGAGTCGAGGAATCTCCGGATGAAATCGAGACGCCCGCCCCGGACGAATTCGAGGCGTTCTCGCTGGATGATCCACCTGAGGAGATCGACGACGATCGCACAGCCGACCTCCCAACCGAGGATCCACCGGAGCCGGTGACTGTGGGCGCCGCCCCCCTTCCCGTTTCAAAGCCTTCCAACAGAGGCAGCTTCGCCTTGAGTCAGCCGACCGAGCCCAGGTACAGGTACACGACACCGGCGCCACCGGTACTGGAACCGACCTACATGGATGACCAGTCGCAACGACAGCTGTACCGGGTCCGCCACCTGGCCACTCTGGTGCTCGTGGTTGCCCTGATTGTTCTTTTTGTGTGGGCGCTGGGTAACAGCGTCGAAGCATTTTCGTCGTGGTGGGAGGATTTCTTCGGGACGTTCCAGTTCTGAATTAGCCCGATTCGAGAAATCCGTCGCAACAACCCGGGTTGTGTGGCAAAATGCCCGGTACCAGAGAAAGGAGGTGGTCCTAGCTTGTATGAATGTTCTTGGACTCTGGAGGTGGTCGAGCGCTGAGCGGCGCTGACCGCGTGCGCTGCTCGCCCGCAACGGGCAGGTGGCGACTCCAACTCGGACCACCCGGCTCTGGTTTCCCGCGGATCTTGTCCGCCCGCGGCAACGTTTATCGCTGAAGAGACGCCTTAGCTGACTATTGGAAGACCCCCGTTTTCGGGGGTCTTCCTCATTGGACCTTCAGGTTTCGAAGCCATGGGCCAACATCCACTCGTCGTTGAAGATCTTGGAGAGATAGCCCCGGCCGGAGTCAGGCAGGATGACAACCACGAGCTTCTCGGTGTCCTCGGCCGCGACCTCGAGCGCGGCGTGGGCAGCCATGCCGCAGGACCCGCCGACAAGAATGCCCTCTTCTCGTGCCAGTCTCCGGGTCATGGCGAACGACTCGGCGTCGTTGACTTCTATGAACCTGTCGATGAGGTCGAGGTCCACCGTCTCGGGATAGAAGTCCTCGCCAACCCCCTCCACCAGATACTGATGCAGATCGCCTTCGGGTCCTTTCGTGTAGATCGACCCTTCGGGGTCGGCGCCGACCACTTCGACCCCCGGCTTCTGCTCCTTCAAGTACCGACCGGCTCCGGTGATGGTGCCCCCGGTTCCCACACCTGAGACGAGCACGTCGATCGCTCCATCAGTCTGTTCCCAGATTTCTGGCCCCGTGGTCCGATAGTGGGCTTCGGGGTTAAGCGGGTTGAAATACTGATTCGGCTGAAAGGCGCCTTCGATCTCTGCGGCGATCCGGTCGGCTACTCCGTAGTAGGACTCGGGGTGGCCCGGCCCGAATTCGGTCGGGGTCACAATGACCTCCACTCCGTAGGCTTTGAGCAGATCCTGCTTCTCTTTCGAGACCTTGTCGGGCACCGTGCAGATGACGCGATAACCCCGTATGGCGCCAACCATGGCCAGCCCGACACCGGTGTTGCCTGACGTCGGCTCGATGATGGTGCCCCCCGGCTTGAGCAGGCCCTCTGCTTCCGCGGCGTCGATCATGGCGACGGCGATCCGCTCTTTCGTTGACCCGCCAGGGTTCATCGACTCGACCTTCGCTACCAGGTTTCCCGGCGGGTGAATCCGCGACAGCCTTACCAGTGGGGTGTTGCCGATCACACCCACAATGTCTTCAAAGATTTTCATGCGGCAGAAACACTAGAAGTCCCGTCGAAATTGTGGTGGCGCCCCATTTTCCTAACATCGGCGCATGAATCGCCTCGTCCGGTACGCCTGGTTTGTGCTGTTGTTCAACGTCGGCGTGATCCTGCTTGGCGCCCTGGTCAGAGCTACGGGCAGTGGCGCGGGATGTGGGCAATCGTGGCCGACTTGCCAGGGGGAGCTGCTTCCGGAGTTGAGCGGTGATACGGCGATCGAATTCACCCACCGGGCCGCAAGCGGACTTGCCTTGGTGCTGGTGCTCGCCCTGGTGTTGTGGGTGCGCCGTTTGGTGCCGCAACGAAAGCCCGCCAGGATGGGTGCGATTGTCTCGCTGGGGGCGGTGATCGGTGAGGCTCTTATCGGAGCCATGATCGTGCTCGCTTCCTGGGTGGGTGATGACGAATCGGTTGCACGTGCCATTGCGGTTCCCCTCCACCTGGTCAACACCCTGATTCTGTTGGCTGCGTTGACCCTGACCATCTTCTGGCTCTCCGGGGGCAGAAAACTTGACATCACAACGAATCGGGGAGCCTTCCGCTGGGTGCTGCTCGGTGGAATCGCTCTCGTTCTGATCTCTGCTACCGGCGCGGTGACCGCCCTGGCTGACACCCTTTTCCCCAAGGACGGCATCGGCGTCGATCTCGAAGCGGGATCTCACTTTCTCACCAGGTTGAGGATCATCCACCCGGTCCTCGCAGTCGCCACGGCGGCGATAGCCTGGCGGATGCTGGGGACGCGAGCAGGATCACCGGAGGCGCGAGCAGTCGCGGGCCTGGTCGGGGCGATGCTGGTCACCGGGGCGGTCAATGTGGCTCTGGGGGTACCGGTGTGGATGCAGCTGCTTCACCTCGCACTTGCCGATGCATTGTGGATCTCCTATGTGTTTCTCGCGGCGAAAACGCTGGAGACATCACCGGCCCTGGCGCCGCGGCCGCTCGTCACCGAGTAGATATCGAGGTCCGGTTCCCCGGGTTGAGATGGCGTCGGAGGGGTTGAAGATGGCGCACGACTTGAGTGAAAGGCACCCGCATCCGATGCAATCGGACAACTCGTCCCTCAGGGCCTGCAGCTCGTGGATCTGTTGGTCGAGGCGGGCACGCCACCCCTGGCTGAGACGCTCCCAGTCACGTTTGGTCGGCGTTGAGTCGTGGGGGAGAGTGTCCAGGGCGACAGCAATTTCTCCGAGAGTGAGCCCGACTTCCTGCCCGGCCCTGATCAGGGCGACCCTTCGCAGGGTGGAACGGAGGTATCGCCGCTGGTTTCCGTCAGTTCTCTCGGAGGTGATTAGACCTCTGGTCTCGTAGAAACGTAGCGCAGATGTTGCCACTCCGGAGCGTTTGGCTAGTTCGCCGATGGTGAGATGGCTCATCCCCGGGATGATAGGGATAGTTGAAGTCTACTTTAAGTATTCGAGGCTGCGGCTTCGCTCCACCTCGCGACTTCTGCTTCGAGGTCGAGTGGCATCACGACACCCTTGTCGGCGTACTCGCCCCAGGCATCCCGGGGGAGAGTCCACATGATTTCGAACTCGTTTCCGTCGGGATCGAAACCGTAGAGGGAGATGGTTACGCCGTGGTGGGACTGGCCGCTGAGAGCTTGTGCGTCGCGGAGCTTGTCCCGGAACGCGAGCATATCGGTCACATCTTCCACCTCCCAGGCCAGGTGATAGAGCCCGGCGGTACGGGTCGGCTGCTTGGGCGCGGAACCGCCGAACAACCCGAGATCGTGATGGTTGTCGGAGCCGGAGGCGGTGAGGAACACTGCTTGCATCCGGGGCTCGCGTGAGAGCACTGCGAAATCGAGAACATTTGTATAGAAGTCGAGGGCACGTTCGACGTCCGTTACGAACAGCACCGCGTGGTTGAGATTCATTTTGGTCACAGCAGTTTCAACCCGGATGGTGGTTTCTATGTTCCCGACCTCCCGCCCAGCAAAGAGGAAAGGGCCGCAGGGTCTGTGGTGGACAGGTCGCAGACGAAGTTGTGGCATAGGTAGGCCGTCGCCCTTCCCTCGATCGCGCCTCTTCCCTCCAGCAGGGGTATCCGGTCGTCGGCATCGTCGGACGGGGCGATGACAACCTCGGGACGGAACGACGACCAGAACACCGCCACAAGCTCCTCCCGATCGGGGCCGACAACAGCCAATTCGCGGGTGCCGACATGAATCGAGGTAGCAACGGCCAGATGGTGGGAGACCATCGACGGGTATCTGGCGGCAAGGTCACCGATCGAACCCAGCGCGGCGATGCTGCGGTCACGGATATCGAGGTTGCCGGTGAACAGGCTGGAGACCAACAGGGCTTCGGCGGCAAGCGCATTCCCTGATGGTGCGGGATTGTCGGCTATGTCGCGGGGCCGTTTCACCAACCCCTCGGCACTTGTGGTGGTATAGAGCCGCCGGTCACGTCCCTCGAAGCCGCGCAGCTTGTCGATCAGCCGCTCGGACTCGATGAACCACTCGACGTCACCGGTTGCCTGATACAGCGCTTGAAGGCCGACCGCAACACCCGCGTAATCATCGAGGAAGCCGGGCACCGAGTGCTCTCCGTCTTTCCATGAGCGCATGACAATGCCTTCGACCGTCATCGCGTCGCGGACGAAGGCTGCGGCGGCCCGGGCCGCTTCGAGATACTCGGAGTCCCCTAGTGCTGCACCCGCCTCGGCGAAGGCTCGAATCGCCATACCGTTCCACGCCGCCACCACCTTGTCGTCCAGCCCGGGGCGGACCCTGAGGTTGCGACGGTCCAGCAACTTCTGGTTGATCTCTTCCAGATTCTCCGGAACAGCCCGT
>DATKCM010000023.1:0-3045 GCA_035513195.1 Acidimicrobiia bacterium
GGACGATCCTGGCGATCCTGGAGAATCACCAGCAGCCCGACGGCTCGGTCAAAATCCCCGAGGCTCTTCGTCGCTACACCGGGTTCGATTCGATAACCGCGTGAGCGAGGTCTCCGACCCGATCTTTGCGAAGATCGCCGCCCGTTACGACCTGATCAACCGCATCCTCTCCTTCGGCCAGGAGAAGCGGTGGCGCGCACGCGGTGTCGAGATGCTGGCACCGGGGAGGGTGCTCGATCTGGGCAGCGGGACCGGTGACACCGACTTCGGTGAGCGCGAGGTAGTCGGACTCGACCCCGTTGTCGAGATGCTCTCGTTGAGCCCGGTCCGTGACCGGGTGGTGGCGGTGGGGGAGCGGATTCCGCTCGCCGACGACAGCATCGACGGAATCTTCAGCGGCTTTGTCTTCCGAAACCTCACCTCAGTGGAGAGGACACTTGCCGAGATGAGTCGCGTACTCCGCCCGGGCAACACCGCGGTGGTGGTCGACCTGACCAGACCGAGGAACCCGCTCCTGAGGAGCCTTCACCGGGTTGGCACCGCCATTGTCCTCCCCCTGGTCGGTTTGCTGTTCGCCGGGGCCCCCCGCGAGTACTGGTATTTGCACCGCTCCCTCGACTCCCTCCCCCCACCTGAGGTGCTTTACCGGGGCCATGCCCTCGACGTTGAGGAGATCTGGCGAATGGGCCTCTTCGGCTTCGTGTACGGAGTCAGGTTGCGCAAACCCTCTTCCTGATGCTTACAGCACCAATGGTGGCGGACGGGGCACAGAGAAACCGCTTACGATCTACCTCCCCGGCTTCGTTACCCTTGGGGCAGATCGTGCTAGGTGGGGCGCTAGGGGTGCCCTGTATCCGAAACCCTCTTCATGCGGAGCCGAGTTCCCCGTCCGAGGGATTGATGACATCGGGGCGTTTAGCCCTGATGCCGGGAAAGCGATGTTGACGATCGGGTCCTGCGCGGCGGAACCCCATAAACCGGGTCAGGTCCGGAAGGAAGCAGCCCCAAGTGGATCGTTCCGGGTGCCGCAGGGTCACCTGGTCTGAGTTGGCGCCCGGTATCAACGGTGTTCGTTCGTTTCGACGACGGGGGCACGATCTCCTAACCCTTCTGTGTCGATTTCGGAAACGACGTCCTGCACTCAATCGACACAGAACGAGTGAATTCCAAGGTCCCCCTCCTCGGTTAGTGTCATTCCGCTGATGTTCACCGCTTTTGGACCAACCTTCCCGAGGCTCTTCGCCGCCGCCATCCTCCAGGAACTGAGTTTTTTCCTCATGGTCCACTTTCCCGGATATCTCGAAGGTCTCGGGGTCGGCGAGGGTACGTTTGGACTGCTCTATGCCGCTGGCGCCGTGACCGCCCTCTTGCTCCGGCCGGCTTTCGGGAAGCTTCTCGATCTCACCCACCGCCGTACCGTCCTTCTGTTTGCCGGCGCCCTCAATGCTGCCTTCATCCTCGCGTTGGTATTCACCTCCGAATGGGGTCCTCTCCTCTGGATGCTCTTCCTCGCTCATCGGGTGCTACAGACCGGCCTGTTCACGACGATGCTCACTTACGGGGCGGACGCCATTCCCGAGAGACGGCGGACCCAGGGTCTTGCGATCTTCGGCCTGTCCGGTTTGCTCCCCATCGCCCTCGGAGGCATCCTCGGCGACATCCTGATCGACGGAGTCGGCTTCAACGGGCTGTTCATCGCGTCGGCGGCCGCTGGTTTAGCCTCCTGGGGTCTGGTGTGGACGTTTCCGCTGCTCGAAATTCGGGGACCGGGACCGCGCCGCAGCTTCTTCCATGCCCTTGCCCAGAGGAACCTGCTTCCGATCTGGTGGATCACCCTCAGCTTCGCGGCCGGCCTGGAGACTTTGTTCACCTTCACCAGAACCTTCGTCGACGAGCGCCAGATCGGTTCTACGGGTTTGTTCTTCGGGGTATACGGGCTCGCAGCGGCTGCAACCAGGATCATTGGCGGCAGGTCCTACGATCGCATCCCGCATCGTCCCCTGCTTTCGATCACCATCGTCTCTTACGGGCTCAGCCTCGTGGTGCTGGGCATGTCCCAGACTGTGGCCCTCTTCGTGACCGCAGCTTTCCTCGGCGGGATGGCCCACGGAGCGGTGTTTCCGGTCCTGTCGAGCTCGGTGGTCTACCGGGCACGCGCGTCCGAGCGAGGCTCGGCGATGTCCATCTTCACGTCGATCTTCGACGTCGCCCTGCTCGCCTCCGCCCCGGTTGTCGGTTCTCTGATCGAAGGGTTCTCCTACGCCGTGGCCTTCACCACCATGGGAGCCTTCCTCCTCATCGGAGGATTCGTCTACTCAGTTTGGGACAGGAGAATGAGCGCGTCGGGTGCGATGGCCGGACACCCCACCTAGACCACTAGCGCCTTTCGGTGAAGTAGTCCTTCAGCAGGGAGGCGCACTCTTCTTCCAGAATCCCATCAACGACATCGACCCGGTGGTTGAGTCTGCGGTCCTGGGGGATGTTGTACAGCGACCACACGGCTCCGGCCTTGAGATCAGCTGCCCCGTAGACGATCCGGTCCAGGCGGGAGAGCACCGACGCCCCCGCGCACATGGCGCACGGCTCCAGGGTGACGACAAGGGTATGGCCGACGAGGCGCCAGCTCTCGTTTTCGCGTGCCCGTCGGGATAGAACCAGCATTTCGGCGTGGGCCGTGGGATCTTTCAGTGCCTCACGCCGGTTGTGGTCAGCGGCAACAATCATGCCGGATTCGTCGAGCAGCACCGCGCCCACAGGAACATCCCCGGCCTCGCCAGCCTGACGAGCCTGGTCGAGAGCGGCGTTCATCGCTTCGCGGTATGAGGAGTTAGAAATAGGCTGAGTCACCACGCTGCATTATCCTTGTATTTGCTGCCCGGGTGAAGTCCCGGGCGGTTCCTATGCCAAGCCTGCCCTCGGGGCGGTTCGGCACATACCGCTGATCCGGAGGGATCGCATAGTCTGGCCTAGTGCGCGGCACTGGAAATGCCGTTGGGGGTTTACGCTCCCTCGGGGGT
Source organism: Acidimicrobiia bacterium (assembly GCA_035513195.1). Taxonomy (GTDB): domain Bacteria; phylum Actinomycetota; class Acidimicrobiia; order Spongiisociales; family ZC4RG35; genus MA-ANB-1. Next base: position 3,018 of record DATKCM010000023.1, read on the forward strand.
TCAAATCCCCCTCCCTCCGCTGGTTCGA
>DATKCM010000024.1:0-5602 GCA_035513195.1 Acidimicrobiia bacterium
GTCGATCGAGCCTGGGAAGCCGTCGACGCGTGGTTCAACGTCAAACCCGACGAGAAATGCCAGGTGGTCCCGGTACCGGCCGCGGTCGCACCCGCCATGCCGCCCGCCTATTACATGCAGCCGCCCAAGGACTTTTCCCGGCCGGGAACCTACTTTCTGAACACCTTCAAGCCAGAGGAGCGCGATCGGTTCGAATACGAGTCGATCCACTTCCACGAAGCTATCCCCGGACATCATTTCGATCGCTCGATCGCAGCATCGCTGGAAGGGATCCCCACTTTCCGGGCCTTCTCCCAGGTCTACGCCCACACCGAGGGGTGGGGCCTGTACTCGGAGCGCTTGGCGGACGAGATGGGGCTCTATTCATCCGAAGTCGACCGTCTCGGGGCGATCAGCGCCGATGCCTGGCGAGCGGGCCGCCTCGTCGTCGACACGGGCATGCACGCCTTGGGTTGGTCACGTCAGAAGGCGATCGACTGGCTCCGGGAGTGGACACCGATTGGTCTACTCACGATCGAACAGGAAGTGGACCGGTACATCGGGATGCCGGGCCAGGCCCTTGCTTACAAGATGGGCCAGCTCGAGATCCTCGACCTGCGTCACCGCACGGAGCAACACCTCGGCGACGGCTTCGACATCAAGAGCTTCCATGATGTCATGCTCACCAACGGCGCGATGACCCTGCCGATGCTGCGACGGCGAGTCGAGGAGGACCTGCTCAGCTGAAGGCGCCTACCCCGGAACGACGATGGTGGTGGTGACATTGGTCGGCTCGTCAACAGGGTCTGCCGGCTCACTGAAGAACAACCACCACACAACCAAACCAACCAGGACAGTCGCGATAATGAGTGCCATCAAGCCACCCGAGTCGCGCCGACTCTTTTGCTCGTCGTGCGGTCCTACTGGCTCGGATGGGACAAGGGGCTCATGTGTCCCGGGAGGCTCCTGAGTCATCGTTTCTTCTCTCCTCGGGAATCAGCCAACTCGTCGCTGACGTCGGGCACTCGTTCGTAGTCTGTCGCGCGGCCCACCGTTTCCTCGGCGATACCCGCTCCCTCACGAGCGGTTTCGTCCCTCAATTCACCAAGTCGGGCCTCGAGGGTTTGTTCTTCGTCCATCAGGTCGGCTCTGCGGCTGAAGTCATCGGGCGCAAGACTCGAGCGCTCGGTCTCGATCTCTGAGAGACGGTCCCGAACTTTCTGAATCTTGCTTGCGAGTGTTTCCAGGGTCATCATCGGGTTCCTTTCACCCGTAACCAACGGGCTTGAGCGGCGGACTACCCACTACCCAAGCGAACCAAACCGAGAATCGGTGCCTCAGAACCGGCGAACAGCTGCCAGATCGTTGCGACCGACCTTAGCATCGGACAGAACGGTCTCTGCACCGGTCCCATAAGCGATGCCGACCAGACGGTCCACGAGGTCTACAGCTCCGAACAGAGGAAGCCCCCCGAAAAGGCGGAGAAGCGGCTCCTTATGAGGAGTGGACCAAGGAAGAGCAAGCGGACCGGGCGGCCGAAATTGGAATCGAAGGCCGATCGTCGATGGACAAGGCCGAGCTGATTCGGGAACTCCGCAACCACTGACCGAACCCGTTCTCAGGCCCCGTTGCCCCTCTTTTGACGGAACCTGACCAGAGGCACGTAAAACCAAGCCCACCCCGCAATCAGAGTTGTCCCTGCCGTTGCCAGAGCGGCTACCGAGTCAGCGAAAACGATCGCGGAGACCAGGTAGACCACCGCCGAGATCGAGAGGAGAAAGAGCACTGTCCCGACCACGGCGATCCGGGTGGCGGTCATTACGTGCTCGAGTGTGGTCCGCCTGATGCCACTGATCGGGGCGCGGACCCTCTGGTGGACGCTCGGGGCGATCAGGAGCACTGATGAGAGGGCCGAACTGAGGAATGCGGTGTAGAAAACCGCGGTATCGGTGCTCGAGATCTCCGAAAATGACGACTGCAACGGCAGGATAAGCAAGAAGGAGAAAAGAACCATCACCCCCGGGATAGTGGTTCGCAGACCTTCCATGATCGCCCGGAACTGGTCATCCACCTCCTGAGGGCTCTTGTCTCCACCTGACTCAGACTTGGAATCCGCTGAATTCATTCTCGCCTTTCGTCGCTGCTCCTCGGTCCCCGGCAGTTGCCGCTCCCGTTTGCGTTTAGGCGCTTTCGGGTAACCGACCGCCACTCGAAGTGAAAGGACCTCATGGGTATTCTAATTTGGCTGCTGATCGGACTTATCGCCGGTGCATTGGCCCGCTTTTTGGTGCCAGGAGAAGATCCAATGGGATTCTTCGGAACGATGTTCCTCGGACTGATCGGTTCATTGGTTGGCGGATTCCTGGGCAACCTCGTCAGCGATGGTGAGCTGGATGTCACCGCGGCCGGACTGGTCGGGTCGGTGATTGGTGCGGTGATCGCCCTTCTCGTTTACCGTTCGGTGAGAACCCGCAGCGTTTGAGAAACGCAGTTCTTCGTGTGAACAGGACTCATTCGGGCGCGATCGGCAGCGCTCCCGATCCGGGCATGATATATGTTGTCATCTGCTGAACGGTCTTCGAGGCCGAGGAGAAGACAGATGACGGAGTCGATCAGTCGGGAGTTGGCCAACGACGCCGAGTCGGCATACATGGCCAGGCAGTTCCTCCGGGAGAACGCGACTCTCGACTCGATGCGCCAAACCGAAGCCGACCTCCTCGTCACCGAGCTTGTTACAAACGCGATCCAACACTCGCCTGATGCCGGGACAATAACTCTGACGCTGGCACAGGACCGCGCTATCGGATTGAAAGTCACAGTTTCGCACTCTGCCGATCAGGACATCGAGGGCACAAAACGGGGGATCGGGCTCATGGTCACCGAGCGATTCTCCAAGAGATGGGGCACCCGCTATGACGATGGCACGCTCCATGTCTGGTTCGTGCTCAGAACCCCGGGCTCTGTGTCACTGTCTCCTGACCTTTCAGACCAAGACCTCTTCAGCAGAATGGCAGAGGATCCGGCGTCGTTCTCCGAAGAGCTACTTGGTCGCCACTCCGACCTCGCCCGCGCTATCGCGAGGAGATACCGGGGGAAGGGAATCGACGACGACGACCTCCTACAGGTGGCGCAGATGGCTTTGCTGAAGTCAATCCAGAGGTTTGATGACTCGTACGGCGACCTTCGCCCGTTTGCCGCCGTGACGATCTCGGGCGAGTTGAAGAAGCTGTTGCGCGACCGCGGCTGGTCGGTGAGAGTGCCGCGAGCACTCCAGGAAAGGTCGCTGGCAGTCCGGCGCGCCACCGAGAAGCTCACCCAGGAGCTCAAGCGAGAACCTTCCGACGAAGAGCTTGCCCGCGAGCTCGACATCGACCCGGCTGAGGTCAGGGAGGCACGAAGCGCCGGGCGTGCCTACGCGTCGAGCTCGATCGACAAGCCATCGGAAAACACGGGCCTCAGCCTGCTTGACCGCCTCGAAGAGAGCGACCCCATCCTGTTCAACGCCGAGGAGAGAATCATGATCTCCGAGGCCATCAAGGCACTCCCGACCCGTCAGCAACAGATCCTTCGCCTTCGATTCGAGGAGGATCTGACCCAGACGGAAATCGGCGACCTGCTCGATATCTCTCAGATGCACGTATCGAGGCTGTTGAGCCGCGCGATCGAGGATCTGAAGTCAAGACTTGGCGAATCGGAATGAAACGCCCCGATGTCGTCCGCGGAAAGCGAGACGAAGTCGTTTAGTCTGTCACGTTCGGGGGTAGGCACCAGGGGTGTTTGGCAATTAAATGCACGAAGTCATATTGAAACTCAATCCAAGCAAAGATGCACCCCGTATTTCGCGGTCACGACTGACGGAGATGCGTGAGGATCTAGGGCGCCGGTATGACGACGCGGCGCTGATCATCTCCGAGTTGGTGACCAACAGCGTTCGCCACTCGGTGAAAGCTCCTATCTCGGTGACGGTCCGTACTCAGGCCGACCGGGTCCGTCTTGAAGTACAAGACGAAGGGCCGTGCTTCGACGTTGGTGAGCCACACGGTGACGGTCTTGGCCTGGAGTTCGTTGAGAAGATTGCCGACCGATGGGGCGTGGAGAACGGGTGGCCATGCACCGTCTGGGTGGAACTGGAGCTGGAAAGGCCCTGACCTACTCTGATCAGTCGAGTTCGGTGTGACTGGAAACGACAGTCATCGTCGCTTCAACCCCGCTCAACTCGATGAGACGCGATATCGGCCCGTTGGTAATGACGAGGGCAAATTTCCGGCCCGAATCCCGGAAGGACCTGTCAGCCATGACCAGAGACCTGAGACCGGTCGAGTCCATGAAGGCGGTAGAAGTGAGGTCAACGACAAGGTTCCCGGAGTCGCTGTCGAGGCTGGCTTTTACTTCCTTTTCCAACTGGTCGACGGTGGCCAGATCGATCTCACCCGCGACGGCCAGCGACACCCACGAGCCATCCACCCTCGTCTTGGTGATCTGTAACCCCGTCATTTCGCCATTGATCGTATCATCATCCGCCGCTAGAGGATTCGCAGGACGCCGGGACCCAAAAACTTCGGGGCAAACCTTGTCAGAGGTCCCGACGAATCACCACGACACTTTGATCATCAGATGGATCGCCCTCCCCGAATCCGAGCACAAGGTCAGCCGTTCGGGCAGCAAAACCCCCCTCTGCCATCAGTAGATCACCGAGCTGCTCCGGCTCAGTCCGGCCCCGCGAGATACTCTGAACGTCCGCCACCCCGTCGCTGAACAGGACAACGGCGTCGCCGGGGGCCATTTCGATTTCCTGCTCTTCGTAACCGGCATGGTTGCCGAGGAACAACAGGGGCCCCGTCGGCCCGAGCATGCCAACCGACTGAGTGCCGACGTGAATAATCGGGGGATGGCCGGCGGACGCAAACAGCAGTTCCCCGTCCTCCGGCTGGAGGCATAGGACCACCGCTGATGCCAGCACATCGCCCTCCAGCGACATCTCGATGCTGCCCAAAGCCTCCGACGGCGAGTGGCCCAACGAGAGGGCGTAGATCAACAAGTCGCGGGTCCTGATCGCCCTAAACGCCGGATCCGCACCGTGACCGGTGACATCAACCAGCACCACTCCAACCTTCCCATGCGGAAGCATTCGGACGACACTTGCGTCGCCGCCGACGGCACCTTCACCCGGGCGGAATCTGGTGGCCACGTCCCAGCCGTCCAACTCGCCAATGTCCACCAGGTGGAAGTTCCCGGCCAGTCTGGCAACGAGCGGGGCCTCCTGGTCGAGACCTTGCTGGGCCCTGATCGCCTGGGCCTGGGCCGTCGACGCCTCGATTGCGGTGACGTCCACCGCCCTGGCCAGGACACCGAGAAGGACCAGGAGCAGGAAGCCGAGCGACACGGCCACCACCGCCAAGGCGTCGATCCGGTCCTGGGGAGGCAAGCGTTCGACGAAGAAGAGCAAGACGGCCGGTGCAAGAAGAACCACAGGTCCTAGCCGACGGATCAAGCCTCCTCCCTGGCTCGGGCTGGCGGCGATCGACAGCAGGCCACTGCCGGGTCGGATGAGGATCACCCCAAGCGCGATCAACAGGGAGCCGAGCGTTGCCTGAAACGAGACCTCCGGCCGGAGAAAGAGACG
>DATKCM010000025.1:0-4636 GCA_035513195.1 Acidimicrobiia bacterium
CGACTGGGACCGCCTACATGTGCGTTACCGACAGCGAGGGCCTCTCGGTATCGATCATCAACTCGAACTACTACGGCACGGGATCACCGTTCGGGGCAAGGCGGTCGGGTTTCCTCCTTCAAGACCGGGGACGAGGGTTCTGCCTGGTGCCCGGCCACGCCAACGAGCTCGCCCCCGGAAAGCGTCCGGCCCACACCCTCTCCCCCACCTTGTGGACCAACCACGAACGGACCTCATGGCTTCTGGGGACCCGGGGTGGCGAGATCCAACCGCAACTGATAGCACAGCTCGCGGCCCGGGCGATTGTCCGCGGCGACGACCTGGAGCTGGCGCAGGGGGCGCCTCGCTGGTCGATGACGGAATATGGCCCTGGGGATCGCTCCGCGGTCTCCCTCGAGCCGGGCACGGGTGTCGAGAGAGCACTCACCGATCTTGGCCATGAGGTGGTAACGAAAGACTCGCTCCAACCGGGTTGGGGGCCAATGTCGATCATTGCCCGAGGGGAGGATGGTGTCCGGGCGGCGGCTGACCCCCGTGTCGACACGTCTGCGGTGGTCGTGATCTAGTGTGACCCGGGCCTCGGACCTGGTCGGCACCTGGAGGCTGGTGAAGTGGACAGCCGACATCGACGGCAGGCCCGTGACGCCATTCGGGGGCGAAACCACTGGCCTCATTACCTACACTGACGAAGGGCGGATGTGGGGAACCCTGATGCGGGTTGATCGACCCAATGTTGATGGGGAAACTCTCGCCGGCGCGCCCGAGGCTCAGCGGGCTAAAGCGGCCACCGGCTATCTCAACTATGCCGGCACGTACCGTGTCGAGGGATCGACGGTGATTCACTCAGTCGAAATGAGCCTCTTCCCCAACTGGATCGGAAGCGAACAGATCCGCAAGATCACGTGGGTGCCAAACGACCGGAACGGCAGGGATCTGGAGCTCTCGGCGCAAAGGAAATCAAGCCGGGGAGGGAATGTCACCAACCGCCTGGTCTGGCGTCGCCTCCAGTATTGGGAAGCCGGCTAGCGACGGGCCACTAAGAGCGCAGCTCCGACATCACCCCTTTGATCTGCTCATCGGTGAGTGACCCGCCGGAGCCGATCCCATAAAAACCGATGCGCTGCACACGATCCGCGTACCGCTCCTTGATCGCTCCGGCGAGCTCGTCGATCGGGGCTGCAACGCCAACTTCGAGCACCGCCTCATCGGGAACGATGGCTGGCATGTCGGCCCACTCGCCTCGCTTCGACATCGCATTCAACTGCTCGCCAAAGTCCCATCCGTTCGCTTCGAGCACATGGTTGTAAGACGGCGTCGACGCATAAAACGAAATCTGCTGCCTGACCGGCTCCATTGCCTCCTCGATCTCTGACTGGCTGTGGCCCGTCATCACGAACACCGAGGTGGCGAGTTCGACATCGGCGAGTTGACGCCCTGCGTCGATGGCTCCCTCTGAGATATTGGGAAGGACCACCGAGTCGAGGTATCGGGCTGTGTGGAAAGGATGGACGAAGAACCCGTCGCATACTTCTCCCGCCAGCCGCGAGAGCCACGGTCCAACGCCAGCGATGTAGACGGGGATTTCCGGCTTGGGGATTGGCCCCGGATTGAAGAAGGGGGTCATCAAGGTGAACTCGTAGAAGTCTCCTTTGTAGCGAAGCGGGGTGGCGTTCTGCCAGGTGTCCCAAATCGCCCTCATCGCAAGGATGTAGTCACGGAGCCGCGGCCCAGGGTTGCCCCACTCGGTGGAGAAGCGGCGGGTGATGTGAGCCCGGATCTGGGTGCCGAGCCCGAGGATGAATCTGCCCTGCGAAAGTCGTGCGAGATCCCAGGCCATCATCGCGGTCGTCATCGGTGATCGGGGGAACGCAACCGCGATGGAGGTGCCCAATTCGATCCGGTCGGTCTCGTGACCTGCAAGTGCCAGCGGAAGAAACGGGTCGTACTGGGTTTCGGCGGAGAAGAAGCCGTCATAGCCGAGGTCTTCAGCGGCCCGCGACGCCGCGGTGGCACCATCCGGAGGTGAAGGCGGGAAGTAAAAGTCAACTTTCATGACGACATCGTAGAGGCGGACCGGCGGAGTAGCCTTAGCCTCATGCTGTACAAGGTTGCCAAAGTGGTCGGATTCGTCGGTGGCGTCGCTGCCCTGATCTGGGCGATGCGGGACCGATTCATCTCGGTTGCAGTCTCGCGTGAGCCCGAACCGCCTGTTTTTCGTGGCTGGCCCGCCGAGAGCCCCGGACTTGAATCCTTGAACGGGGTGGGCCCGACCTATGCGCAAAGATTGAGAGATGCGGGTTTCGCGAATCCCGGAGACCTCGTCGGAGCCGACGTCGACGACATCGCGAGGATTGCTGGCGTCAGCGCCAGCCGGGCCCGGTCGTGGCTCGATCAAATTTGAGTGTGCCCTACCTGACCCCACCCGAAGAACTCGGCACCTACTTCGAGGGTGAGCCCTCCTATCGGGTCGATCAGCTGCGGGAGTGGCTTTATGAGCACCCCGTTCTCGACACCGTCGACATGACCAATCTCCCGATCGATTTCCGCGAGCGCATCGCCGGGTCGCTCTGGCCCTTCGATGTCGAGATGGAGCAGTCTTCGGACGGAGGAACCACTCGCAAATGGCTGTTTCGGGCTCTTGACGGCGCAGCAATCGAAGCGGTTTTGATGGGGTATCCGAAACGGACCACCCTCTGTATTTCCAGCCAGGCCGGGTGTGCCCTTGCCTGCACTTTCTGCGCCACAGGCCAGTTCGGTTTCGAGCGACATCTCGAAGCCGGGGAGATCGTCGCCCAGGTTGCTTACGCCCAGGCTTTTCTCCGCCAGATCGGCATGCCCAGCGTCCCCGACCACATCACGAACATCGTCTTCATGGGCATGGGCGAACCCCTTGCCAATTACGACCGGGTGCGAGAAGCCATCCGCAGGATGGTGGAGGTGATGGGAATCTCGGCGCGCTCGATCACGGTGTCGACGGTCGGCATGGTCCCGGGGATCAAGCGTCTCGCCGACGAGCCGTGGCCCGTCTATCTCGCCATCAGCATGCACGCCGCCGACGACGAGTTGCGAACGTCTCTCGTGCCGATCAACAAGAGATACCCCCTGGCGATGCTCGAGGCGGCCGCATTGGAGTACTTCGAGAAAAAGAGACGTCGGCTTTCGATCGAGTGGACGATGATGGACGGGGTCAACGACACCGAGGACCAGGCATTCAAACTGGCTGCGATCGCGCGACGACTCCGCGCCCACGTCAATCTCATCGCCCTCAATCCCACGCCTCTTACCGACGAGAAAGCATCCTCGGAGTCTCGAATCGACGAGTTCGCCCGCATCCTCAAAGGCGAGAAGGTCAACGTGACCATCAGGGACACCCGGGGCCAGGACATCGACGCCGCTTGCGGTCAACTCCGGGTGATTGCTGGCAATTCGCGAAACTCCGATTAGTGTCTTTGGTGCGGAGCGGTTCAGGGGCTGAAGGAGCGTACCTTCAATGCCTGATAATCGTCGCGCCCGAGCAGCAGTGGTCGCAACCGTCCTCGCCCTGCTAGTTGGCCTGTTTTCTCTTGATTACACGGTCGAGCGCGGTGACACCTTGAGCCGAATCGCTCAGGAAAGCGGCATCTCACTCCGGGAGTTGATCGATGCAAACGATCTCTCCAACCCCAACTTGATCCGCCCGGGGCAGGTCCTGGTGATTCCGGGTCGCGACCAGCTTCATGTAGTGGTGCGAGGCGAGACGCTGAGCAAAATCGCGGCGGTCTATGGAACATCCGCAAGAAATCTTGCCGACGCCAACAAGCTGACCAATCCCAATTTGATACGTATCGGCCAGGAGATCTTGGTTCCTGCCAGCTCAACCGGCTCAACTGGCAGCGGAGGATCATCCGGCAGCTCAGGCGGGGCGTCGGCCAGCACGAGCACTCGAAGCGGCGACTACCACGTCGTCAAGAGCGGTGAAACTATTGAGTCAATCGCCGCCAAGTACAAGGGAGTTTCAGCCGCCGCCATCCGGACCGCCAACGGCATCGTGGGAGACACTGTCTACACCGGCAGCCGTCTCTTCCTCGATGGGCCAGGCTTCATTGCTGCCGGTTCGCCTGGCACCGGCACGTACACAGTGAAGTCAGGCGATCGTCTCGGTGACATCGCAGCCAAACACTCAACCAGTGTTTCGACACTGGTGAGCCTGAACAATCTCAGCAACCCCAATGTCCTCCGTTCCGGACAGAACCTGACAGTGCCCTCGGGCTCAAGCTGGATTTGCCCGGTGGGCCCCGCGAGTATGTTCAACGACTGGGGATTCCCCCGTGCTGGAGGCCGCTTCCACGAAGGCAACGACCTATTCACCGGACGGGGCACCCCCGTCGTGGCATCTGTGTCGGGCACCGTTCGGTTCATCGTCGGGTCGGTCGGCGGGAACCAGTTCTTCCTCGACGGGGATGATGGAGTCCGCTACCTGGGAAGCCACATGGACAAATTCAATGGCAAGGACCGGAAGGTCGCTGCCGGTGAAGTGGTCGGCTATGTAGGCTCGAGCGGCAACGCACAGGGATCGTCCCCCCATCTCCACTTCGGGATCTACATAAACGGCAAGGCCGTGAACCCCTACCCCACTCTCATCCAGTTCAACTGCAAG
>DATKCM010000026.1:0-13611 GCA_035513195.1 Acidimicrobiia bacterium
GATCCGTGTCACCACCCTTAGCCCCGGAGGGACGGCAACCGAATTTGCGATGGGAGCGGGACGAACTCCCGACATGCCCGGGTTAGCCGAGATGATGCGACCCGAAGATGTGGCGTCGGCGGTGGTCACTGTGCTCAAGCAACCACGCACAATGAGAACGCTGCTCTGGTCGATGCGCAGCATCCATGAGGCCGACTAGTGGCCCGCCGTGTCCGAAGTGGTCCGGGCCCTGACGATGGGAAAGGGGTTCGGATTCGGACAAGGGCGGCAGCTGGACCTGAAGGGTTTTGCCGAACCGATCAGAGCATGCCCGGTGACCTGGCAGGAGGTCTGACTCCCCAGGTTTGATCCGCACCGGTTGAACCGTCACACTCGGCAGGTGGAATCTACCGAAATCGAGGTCCGGACGGGATCAGAAAAGGCAACCGTTGATCTGACATCAAAGATCGCCGCATTCTGCCGTGACAAGGGTGACGGGCTTCTCTCGGTTTTCGTCCCCCATGCCACAGCGGGTGTCGCGATCCTGGAGACCGGAGCCGGTAGCGACACCGACCTGCTTCAGGCGCTGGACGACCTGCTCCCTGCCGAGCCGGGCAGATGGAGACACGAACACGGCTCCCCCGGTCACGGTCGGGACCATGTGCTTCCTGCCTTCATCAGCCCTTCGGTGACGGTTCCGGTCCTCGGCGGACGTCTCCAACTAGGGACGTGGCAATCGGTGGTGCTGGTCGATACCAACGTCGACAACCAAGTTCGGAAAGTACGTCTCTCCTTCCTCGCCTGAGCACGAGATGGGTCCTCGGCCTGCCTGGGAGATTGATACTGGCTCAGCTGGAGAGCTGAGATCTAAATCTTGAAGCCAAGCCCCGCCACACGGTCGAGGGCAGGTGGCGCTTGAAACTTTCGCGCCCGCAAGATCGGCACCCATTGCGATTTCGGTCGTTGCGAATAGCCTTAACGGGACAATGAACCGCCAACTCTTCCCCCAAAACGTGATCGCGGTCATATGGGATTTCGACAAAACCCTGATCCCCGGCAATATGCAGGGGCCACTCTTTCGCCGTTTCGACGTCGACGAACCCGACTTCTGGGCCGAAGTCGACGGTCTCGAAGACTTCTACCTGAATCACGGGGCACACCGGGTTGCACGAGATACCCTGTATCTGCACCACATTCTCACCTATGTCCGGGAGGGGAAGATGCCGGGGCTGAGCAACGACGTGCTCTTCGACCTGGGTGAGGAGATCGAGTTCTACGCGGGTATCCCCGAGTTCTTCAATCATCTTGCCAAGACAATCGAATCCGAGCCTGGTTTCGCCGAGCACCAGATTCTCATCGAGCACTATGTGATCTCGACCGGGCTCCGCCGGATGATCATGGGCTCGTCGATAGCCCCGTATCTGTCCGAGGTTTGGGCCTGCGAGTTCGCCGAACTGGTGGCGCCCCCTGGTTATGCCGAAGGACAGGAAGCGCTGTTCTCCCCTGACCGGGAGATCAGCCAGCTCGTGTACACGATCGACAACACTACGAAGACCCGGGCAATATTCGAGATCAATAAGGGCACCAACCGGAACCCGACTATCGACGTCAACTCAAAACTCGCGCCCGAGGACCGCCGGGTCCCCTTCCAGAACATGATCTATGTAGCGGACGGCCCATCTGATGTTCCAGTTTTCTCGGTGGTCGGCGCTAACGGCGGGAAAACATACGCCGTCTACCGTCCTGGCTCCGAGGTTGAATTCGGCCAGGCAAATCGGCTTCTCGAACAGGATCGAATCGATGCCTTCGGGGAAGCCGACTACACCGCCGGATCACAGACCTCGATGTGGATAACCAACGCAGCGCGACGGATCGGGCACCGGATCGTCAGAGACCGTGAACAGGCGCTGGCGGAACGGGTCGGGCTCCCTCCGCGTCACGTCGAAGACTGAAGCGCGACCACCTTTAGCGGCAGCATGCACAGTGCACAAAGGTGCGGCGGAAACCACAACCTCGTGCACAGTGCAGAAGGTCAGCCGGACTGTGCGGAGCGAGTCCGGGCGTTGTCGAGACGCTCTTTGGCGTCCCTCTCCTGAGCGGTGACACGCTCCATGTGCTGGCGGGCCTCATCTTTGGCCACCTGAATCAGACGCTCAGCCTCGATCACGGCGTTCTGCGTGGTGTTGCGGGCTGCTGAACTCGCCTCTTCCTTGACCGTCTGGGCCGTGGCTTTCGCAGTCCGGATGATGGCGTCGGCCTTCTTTCTCACTTCGGCGAGGATCTCCTCGCGTGCAGCGATATGGCGCTCCACCTTTTCGTAGAGAGCTTCGGCCTCAGCCAGCCGCGAGTCCATTTCCCGGTCTGATTGAGCGGCACGCTCCTTGGCATCTGCGACGATCTTGGCTGCCTTCTCCTCAGCCTGAGACTGAAGGCGACGGACGTTCTCGAGGAGTTCCCGAGCTTCCACAGCAACCGCGTCCCGGGCCCTCGCTTCGGCCACATCGACCTGTCGGCTGGCGATGGCGTGCAGCTCCTCTGCATCCTTGACCAGGGCTTCGACTCGCTCCCGGCCCTCGGCCCAACGTCTTTCGACCTCGGCAACCGCATTCTCGAGGAGGACTTTGACCCTGGCGTCGATGTTGCCATCGATCTCGGCAAGGCTGGCCAGGGCCCACTCGGCGGCCTCGAGCCGGGAGCGTAGGGCCTCGATGTCGTTTGGCACTTCGGTCCCAGGTGCAGGTTTGAACTTCCCGGTCATTAGACCGGCATTCCCTGAAGAGCTCGCAGCAAGGCGTACTCGACCAGCTGATAGAGGATGTTCTGCACATCCACCCGTACCCTGGCATCGCAATAGGCCATCGGGACCTCGGGTGAAACGTTCAGTGCTTCGCGGACATCGTCGAGACTGTGATTCAGCCTGCCGTCGAAGGTGTTGACGACCACCATGAAGGGGGTGTCGCGCTGCTCGAAGAAGTCGACTGCAGCGAAACAGGCATCGAGGCGTCGGGTGTCGACGAGCACAATCGCCCCGATCGCCCCCTTGGCCAGCTCATGCCACATGAAGTGGAATCGATCCTGGCCCGGCGTGCCGAAGAGATAAAGAACCAGGCCATCCTTCAGCGAAATCCTTCCGAAGTCCATCGCCACGGTCGTTGTGGTTTTCGAGCCATTTTCGAATAGCTCATCGACTCCGGCGCTTGCCTGGGTGATGAGGGCCTCGCTGCGGAGGGGCTCGATCTCCGATATTGCACCGACAAAAGTGGTCTTTCCCACACCGAAGCCGCCGGCAACGACGATCTTCACCGGGGTCTGTCTCGGCCTCTTAGAGGCTTCGGATACCATCGAGCACCTTCTTCAAGAGATTCGTGTACGCGACTGCATCGAGGTCGGTGGACATTCCCCCCGCCGAGTCGAGGATTTCAACTGCGCCTCTCTCGGCGAGATCGGCGACCAGGACTCGGATCACTCCGATCGGCACGTCGACAAGCGCCGCAAGCTCGATCAGGGCGGTTCCGTGGCCTGCGTACTCGATCAGACGTGAAGCCTCCCACCGAAACTGATGCTTCATCGCACGACCCTCCTCGGTGGCCGCGATGAGACTCTCGAGGGCAATGGCAGGCACGTCCTGACCGGTTCGACCACCAGTCATTGTGTAGGGCCTGACGAGGCGCCCCTCTGACGAATGACGTGCCATGTCGCTCAATCAATACCTATCAAATCCGCTTTCAGCTCTTCCCTGACTTCGGGCGTAAGAATGTCTCCGGCCTTCTCAGAGAAGACTGCCATCTCGTAAGCCACCGCCCCGATGTCCGTCTCGCGCTTGGTGAGGACGCAGAGAAGACTCCCGTCGCGGATTCCGGTGACGAACAGCCAGCCGTTGGTCATCTCGACGATCACATTGGAAACCGAGCCTGCTCCGAAACGGCCCGCCGAGCCATAAGCCAAGCCGATCATCCCCGAGGAAACTGCCGAAAGTCGATCCGCGGTCTCCCTGTCCACTCCGTTGGACAGTGCCACCGCCAGGCCATCGGATGAGACGACTACAGCGTGCCTCATCGAAGGTACCGTCTGGGCGAATCGATCGATCAGCCAGTTGAGATTGTTTGCAGAGGTACTCATTCGTCCCTCCCTTCGATCTCTTCGTCGGCACTCTCTTCGCTTTCTTCACGGTTCTCGAGCCTCTCCGATGCCAGGCTTCGACCGTCGCTGAACTCGGTGAGGGCGGACTTGATCCCGATCGCACCCGATTTCGACGCCGTCGAACTCGTCAATCTCTCGTCGGTGTCCCGGAATGACACACCGGGCGTCCGCACCGGCAGACCCACCGGAGTGATCCTCGATCGCGCAGAGTCCCGAGGACTGCTTGCGGCGGGGAAGGTACGCGGCTCGTCAGGAGCGTCCTGGCCGGGACCGTCATCTGTCACCGGGTCGGAGTCGACCAACTCGAGATGGGCTGCGGGTTCCTCGACCTTGTCGGCCGTGCCCTCCTTGGCTGTCCACCACGGCTTCTCAGCGGGCGGGGGGGTCACGGGACGATCACTCCAGTGCGGAGTCTCCTCAACGGACGGGGGCATCGCGGGGCGGTCGTTCCAGTGCGGAGTCTCCTCGACTGCCGTGACATCATCGACGCCCGCGGCGTCATCGACGTCCTCCCACCCATCTTCGGCGGGCTCGGTTTCGGCCACCGGATACTGCCCGTCCTCCGACGTTGCGGATGCTTCGACGAAGGTCGACCCGGCTGGTTCCTCGCCATCGTTTCGAGCCGGATCATCGGACTCGAAACCCTCCCGACCGAACGGGCTAGCCTGACTTTCCCGGGTTGGCTCGTCCCGTTTCTCGATGCTCAGTGCCTCACCCGGGACCCGCCTCTTCAATTCTCCGAAACGGCTGCTCGATCCACTCTCCTCGGCAAACGGGCTGGGCTGGCCGCTCGGCGCTTCTCGGTCGGCATCGGACTTGATCGACCTGGAACGGCCCGGATGCTCGTGACGACCCTTCACCTTCCCCGGCAGGCTGGGAAGCCGGTCGGGTGTGGGAACAACTTCACCATCGTCTTGACTCTCCACTGCAATCGGTTCGGAGTCGGCGCTCTGCGCGCCATTGGACATCGCCAGGGTTCCCGCAGGCTTGTATTGGACGGTTCCCCACCCAGGGCTCGTTTCATTGCCCGTCTCGGTGTCCGACTCGACCGGAGCCGGCTCGATCAATGACTTCGGCAAGAAGACCCGGGCTGTCACTCCGGGCGATCCGGAGATCAGCCGTGCCCTGACCCCGTGGCGGGCCGCAAGGCGGGCAACCACGTACATGCCGAGAGTGGGCTGCAAAGCGAGCCCGAGGACAGGAGGGTTTTCGAGCAAAGTGTTGAACTCCTTGATCCGCTCCTCGGACATGCCTATCCCGCTATCGGAAACGGTGAGCATGTAGCCGTCGGGATCGTAGAGCCCGGCAACTCTCACTCGATCGCTCGGAGAGGAGAACTGGGTCCCGTTGTCGAGCAGCTCGGACATGAGATGTGCCACGTCGGCTACTGCCCTTCCGGAGACGAGGGCTGGCTCGAGAGCCATGATATCGACCCTCTGGTAGTCGTCGACCTCGCCAAGAGCGGCCCGAATGATCTCACCGATTTCAAGGGGCTTCGACCAGATTCGGGTTGGCTCCGAGCCTGCAAGGACCAGGAGGCTTTCGGCGTTGCGCCGCATCCGTGTGGCCAGGTGGTCGAGGCTGTAGTAACCACCGAGGGTTCCGGGGTCTTCTTCCCTGGACTCGAGCTCATCGAGCAGGGCAAGCTGGCGGTCGACGAGGCTCCTGTTGCGCCGCGCCAGAGTCACGAATATCTCGGAGACACCCTTGCGGAGAATGTCCATCTGCTGGCCAGCCACCTCTATCAGAGTTGAGTGCAGTGTGGTGAACGAGGCGGCGAGCTCACCCACTTCATCAGAACCTGCCGCTTCGATCTTTGTCGGTTTGAGCTCGGAGATGTCCTCGCTCGGATTCTGCAATGCATCGACCAGGGCGGGCAGGTCTTCTTCGGACACCTTCACCGCGGCCTCGGTGACGCTCCGAACTCGGCGGACCACAGAGCGGATGACCGCGTAGGAGCCCCAGAGCGCGATGAGGAGCACGACTGCTGCAACGCCGGCCACAAGGTATGCCTCCCGCTGCGAGTCGGCTGCGTTGAGCTGTGACTCGGTGGCGACTCCTTGTGCCATGCTTTCCGACGTGTTCAGGATGTCCTCGTTGCGTCGGAGCGGAAACGTGTCGATGTTGACGGCGGGCAGTCGGGTGTAACGAAGAATTGCCGCACTGCGCTGATTGGCGGTCTGGTTCGCCCGCAGCGCCCACGCCCCGAATTCTCCCTCGAGCACTTCAAGGGTCGACTGGAGGCTTGCCCTCTCACTCGAGGCTTCCAGATCTGTCGCCTCCGGGTCTACAGACGCGCGGTACTGTTCGATCAGCTCTTCCTGGATCAGAGAGACCTGCCCACCTTCGGCAAGGTAATACGCGGTAGCAAGCTCACGGGCCTGGAGACGGTCCGAGACGATCGACGAAGTCTTCGGAAGAACAGCGAGGATCGCACTGGCGACATCGTGATATCCCTGGATCTCCACTTCGTCTGGTGAGCTGATGGAACGCATCGCATTGAGCGTGTCGGACACCCTCCGCACGTCGGCAGAGGCGCTGAATGCGACCTCTCCGAAAAAGTCGCTGGTCACTCCCTGGAGCTCAGAGGTCGAGTTTCTCAGGTCTTGGAGAGCGTCGTCGGTCCGCTCTATGGCGGAGGCCAAGTCGTCGGCGCTGTCTTCGTTTCCGAATATGTATGCCTGACGAGCATGCCCCTCCTCATCCCACACCGCCTTGAGCGTCTCGATCGCGTCAGCGGTGACAGTTGCAGCGTGAGCAGTCTCATTCTGCTCCCGAGAGTTGCCCAGGAAGGTGAACGCAATGAAGCCTGCCGCTAGCAATGCGACAAGGCCAATTGGAATGATTGCCAGTGCCAGCTTGGCCGATAGGCGCAGGCGTTTCATGAAAATCTCCTACATAGTGCGAACGTCTCATCTTCTATCGTCTAAGGAAAGGAGAGACTTGAACGTTGAAAGGAACCGTTTGATGAACGAAATCGAGCATGCCCGGGCCGTTCTCGCCGACAAAAGTCGGATCCTGGTTTTCAGCGGTGCTGGCATCTCCACCGAATCAGGGATTCCCGATTTCAGAGGGCCGGATGGCATCTGGACCAAGGTCGATCCGGACGACTTTCACATCAGTAAATACCGGTCACGTGCCGACCTACGAATCCGGGGGTGGCAGATGCACATCAACGGCGAGAAATGGGGTGCCCGAGCGGGAATAGTCCCTAACCGCGGGCACGTTGCAGTCCTCCGACTCTGGAAGGAAGATCGGCTCTCCGGAGTGGTCACCCAGAACGTCGACGGCCTCCACCAGGCAGCCGGGATGCCCGATGAGGCGATAGCCGAGCTCCATGGGAACGTGAAGTCGTGCAGTTGCCTCGAATGCGGTGCCACCTGGGCGACCGAGGAGATCCTCGAGCGCATCGATGCCGGCGACCAAGACCCCCACTGCGAAAGGTGCGGCGGCGTGATCAAAACAGCAGTGACAATGTTCGGCGAGGTGCTCGACACAGAGCCGATGGACCGGGCTTTCATGTTCCTGGGCCAGTCCGATGCGCTGCTGGTGCTCGGGTCCACGGTGGCGGTCTCCCCGGCCTCCGATGTCGTGATGCGGGCAGCATTTGAACCGATACCGATAGTGATCATCAATAGGGGCGAGACCGAGGCCGATCACCTCGCCGCGGCCCGGATTGACGGATCCATCGGGGAGTATCTCCCTGACCTCGTCGAGTCGATCGTCGGGTAATTCGCCGCCGAATAGGCGAGCCTCGACCATAACGTGTCCGGCATGGAAGTCAGGCCGGTCCGACTCAGTGATGCAAGCGACATCCACCAACTGATCCGACGCTGGGAGTCGTTCTGGAGTGCGCCCCTCGTCACACCATTGCACGAAGTCGAACAAGACCTCACCGAGCCCCGCAGCGGGTCACACCGACCGACGCCCTGAAGCTGTACACGGGCCTGGGTTTCAAGCCGACACACCGCTCGATCACCAGTGAGATGGAGATTCCGGTCAGTGACCGTCACGGAAGGTGACAACCGACTCATGCCGGTATCCTTGACACCATGTCCCGATACCAGGCACCGCTAGAAGACATCAACTTCACTCTCACCCACATCGCCAGCCTCGATGACGTGGCCAAGCTCGACGGATTCCAGCATGCGGACCCGGCGACGGTCGAGGGCATCCTCGAGGAAGCGGGGCGGTTCTTCTCGGAGGTGATGGCTCCGTTGAACCGGGTCGGCGACGAGCAAGGCTCAACCCTTGGTGACAGCGGGGTTGTGACTCCTGATGGCTTCAAGGACGCCTACGCCAAGTACGTGGAATCCGGATGGCCGTCGGTCCATTTCCCGGAAGAGTGGTCCGGGGGCGGACTGCCCTACACCGTCGGAATCGTGATCCAGGAGATGTTCAAGACCGCCAACATGGCATTCTCTCTGTGCCCGATGCTGACCCAGGGCGCTGCCGACGCGATCATCGAGCACGGCACACCCGAACAACACGGTATTTATCTCGACAAGCTGGCCACCGGTCAGTGGTCAGGGACAATGAACCTCACCGAACCGCAGGCGGGTTCTGACCTCGGCGCGTTGCGGACCAGGGCCGAACGCCAGGACGACGGGACCTACCGTCTCTACGGGACCAAAATCTTCATCACCTGGGGCGACCAGGACCTGACCGAGAACGTCATCCATCTCGTGCTGGCTCGAACTCCCGACGCGTCCGCGGGGACCCGTGGAATCTCGATGTTCATCGTTCCCAAGTTCGTCCCCGACACTGAGGGGAACCCCGGTGAGCGCAATGACATCAAAATCGTCTCGCTCGAGCACAAACTCGGGATCCATGCCTCCCCGACCTGTGTCGTCTCCTTCGGCGACGCCGGGGACGGAGCGGTCGGGTACCTGCTCGGAGAGGAGCAGAAAGGGATGCGCAACATGTTCACCATGATGAACGTCGCGCGCATTGGGGTGGGGCTCGAGGGGCTGGCCATCAGCGAAGCGGCTTATCAGCAAGCACGCGACTTCGCACGTGACCGTGTCCAGGGCCGGAAAACCGGGTCGGACTCAGCCGAAGAAGTCGCCATTGTGGAGCACCAGGACGTGAGGCGGATGCTCCTCACGTTGAAGGCATACACCCAGGCAATGCGAGCGCTTCTCTACTACACAGCCGCAGAGACCGACTTTGCCGGACACACCGAGGACCAAAAGCGGCGCAAGCTCGCCGATGACCGGGTCGCGGTGCTCACTCCGCTGGTTAAGGCATGGTGCACCGACCTCGGCGTGGACATGGCGTCTCTGGCGATCCAGGTCCACGGAGGGATGGGCTATATCGAAGAGACGGGCGTAGCCCAGCTTCTTCGCGACAGCCGGATTGCACCGATCTATGAGGGAACCAACGGAATACAGGCGATAGACCTGCTCACCCGCAAGCTCCCGCTGGAGGACGGTGCCGTCGTCAAAGGGATGATCTCCGAGATGGAAAGCCTGCTCGGCGAATTGGACTCTCACCCCGAACTGGAGAGCTTCGAAACCGAGCTTGGCTCGGCGCTTCACGCGCTGTCGGACGCATCTGACTGGATGCTCACAAGGCTGTCGGCTAAGGACATCGACGACGCCCTCGCCGGGGCGACTCCCTACCTCGAACTGTTTGCCAGCGTCGTCAGCGGTTGGCTGGTCGCCCGGGGAGCCGTCGCTGCCCTGAGCTCTTCTGACCGCGATTCGGAATTCAACACCGACTGGGTCAACACCGCCCGTTTCTACGGCGAACACCTGCTCCCCCAAACCACCGGCCTCCTCCCCACTATCAAAGGCGGCGCGAGCCTTCTCCAGAACGCGGTCCTCTAATCGCTTGCGCCACTATTGCGTCTGGGCACACAGTTGAGGTCAGCCCAACTTCTGGGGGAAGACGGTCACGTTCTCAGCACGCTGCCCGTCGATGGAGACCAGAGGTTCATGCCCGGACAGGTCGACGAGCACCTCGGGTGAAGGCGCTTCCGATGGTTCCCCGAACGGGTTTGGCTTCCACATCCGGACGATCATGAGAAGGGGGATCAGCAAATACGGAGTGTTCGCCAGAAGGTAGAGCCAGGTCTGAGGCTCCGTGCACCCTGCACACAATGACGGGTCTGCCCAGCCCTCGGTGGCCATGAACCCGAGTGTCCCCTCAGCCATGTAGGTGATCATCCCGTGGGCGAGGGCTCCTCCGTAGACCAGCCCGGGAACCCTGATGTGGTTCCATCCCCTGATGAAACCGAGCAGGAAATAGACGTACAGAGGTAGCCATACGAACGCTGAGATAAAGGCAGACCAGCGGACCTGGGGAGGGTTGAGGATCAGCAGCGGATCGGCCACCCGGGCGTAGCTGTCATAAATGAAGCGCTCCACCAGATACGGGCTCTCGGGGTCGAGAGATCCATTGAGCCCGTTCACCGAGTCCGTGATGATCGACGTGAAGATGAAGAAGCCGAACGCGATTACAAAGAGCCAATCCAGCTTGCGGTCGACGAGCCGTTTCGTTCCCGTGGGAGTCGGGACAGTCATGACGCGGAACGTTACCCCGACGATCCGTGCGACGACGCCACCGCTAACGTAGCCACGTGGAACTGAAGGACCGCGTCATCGTCGTCACCGGCGCAGGGAGCGGGATCGGCGAAGCTCTCGCCCGTAGATTCGCCAGGGAGTCGCCCGCCGCCCTCGTGCTGGCAGATATCAACGAGGAGTCGGTGATGTCGGTCGCCTCCGAACTCGATGCCCACGGAATTCGTGTCGATGTGAGCTCTCCCGACGACAACCAGATGCTGGTCGCGACAACGGATGAGAGGTTCGGGCCCGTCGACCTCTTCTGTGCCAACGCAGGAATCGGGTTTATTGGAGATGAGCAGACAGACCCGATCGAATGGGACCGGATGTGGCACGTCAACACGATGTCCCATGTCCATGCAGCCAAAGCTCTGGTTCCCGGATGGATCGCCCGAGGAGAGGGATACTTTCTCTCGACTGCGTCCGCGGCAGGTCTTCTCACCAACCTCAAAGCAGCCCAGTACTCGGTGACCAAGCACGCTGCAGTCGCCTTCGCTGAATGGTTGGCGATTACGTATGGTGACAGGGGAATCAAAGTCAGCTGCCTCTGCCCGATGGGTGTTGACACCCCTCTACTCGACGTCGCGACCGAGTTCCACGACCTCCTCTCCCCTCACGCCATCTCTCCAGGAGAAGTTGCCGAAGCCGTGGTCGCGGGAATCGCAAACGAGGAGTTCCTGATTCTTCCCCACGAAGATGTGCGAAAGTTCTTCCAGAACAAAGCAGCCGATTACGAACGATGGATTGGAGGAATGCGGAAGCTGCAACGTTCTGTGTTCCCCGAGTGACTAACCGACACATCAAGCAAGGATGATTCCCATGGACAAAAGACATGTTGTGGTGACCGGCATTGGCGCCGTGGCCGCACCCGGTATCGGCGTCGACGCAATTTGGAAAGGTCTCATATCCGGGCCTACCGGACCCGGGCCACATGTCATCGACAACTGGGACCCAGAGCCGATAGTCCCGAAACGCGAGGCGCGACGTCTTGACCGCTTCACCGAATTTGCCCTGGTGGCGGCGGACGAGGCCTTTGCCCAGGCCGGGGACTTCGTCGGCGATCCAAACCGGGTGACGGTATCCGTCGCCACCGGAATCGGAGGACTCGAGTCCCTCGAGACGTTAGTGAATGAAAGCCAGAAGGAGGAGCCCAGGGTCTCCCCATTTCTGGTTCCGATGATGATGGCCAACGCCGCAGCAGCAGCCATCTCCATCAAGTACGGGTTTGGCGGGCAGGCGAACACGCCGGTTGTTGCATGCGCCGCGGGGGCACAGTCAATCCTCGACGGTTTCCGCATGATCAAGTGGGGTTACGCCGATGTCGCCGTCGTCGGGGGAACTGAAGCCGCCGCCCGGAAATCGGCGCGGGACGGTTTCGCTTCGGCGCGAGCCTTATCCAAGACGTCCGTGGCCAAGCCGTTCGATGTCGACCGTGACGGGTTTGTGATGGGTGAAGGAGGCGCAATTCTCGTCATCGAAGACAGGGAGAGAGCCGTGGCGCGAGGAGCCACGATTCTTGCCGAAGTTCTGGGTGGCGCCTCCACCGCCGACGCCTATCACATCACCGCACCGCACCCGGAAGGTGACGGTGCGGAACGGGCCATGCGCCTGGCCATGGAAGACTCCGGTCTCACCCCCAGCGATGTCGCGTACGTCAACGCCCATGGCACCGGGACCGATCTCAATGACCGAACTGAAGGTGCGGTGATCGGCCGAATCTTCGGTGACGACCAGCCAGCCGTATCGTCAATCAAGGGAACCACCGGTCACGGCCTCGGCGCTTCCGGCTCGATTGAGGCAGTCATGGTGATCGAATCGATGCTGCGGGCCGAGCTCCTGCCGAACATCGGGCTGGACAATCAGGACCCGGAGATTCCGCTCACCGACATCGTGCGGGAGCCCAGGTCATGGACTCCGGGCCCGACCCTCTCCAACTCCTTCGGCTTCGGCGGCCACAACACGGTCCTCGCCCTCGGACCCGTTTGACCAGGCTCCGGCAGCGTCCGCCGCGCCTGTTCCGGCTAAGCCGCGAGGGCGCTAACCTGAGTCTTGATACGGGAGCTCGGTGAGACCGGGCTGAGAGGGAGTCTCGAAGACTCCGACCGGAAGAACCTGATCTGGGTAATGCCAGCGCAGGGAGACTCCACCGCAATTGGCTCCCGATATGAGGAGTTGAGACAATGCGGAAACTGACCACAGCCCTGATCGGGCTCGCTTTGATTGCTGCTGCATGCGGCGACGACGCAGCGGAGACGCCCGAAGTCCTGACATTGATGGCCCACGACTCGTTCGCCGATGCTGTGACCGCCGAGACATTCCAGGCGTTTACGGACGACACCGGAATCGCGGTGAATGTTCTCGCTGCCGGTGATGCCGGAGGAATGGTCACCCAGGCTGTCCTGGCTGCCGGGAATCCGGTTGCCGATGTCATGTTTGGTGTCGACGACACATTCCTTTCGCGCGCCCTTGACGCAGACGTCTTCACCAGCCACACATCGGAGCTGATCGGAAGTGTGCCGGACAGCCTCAAGGTTGGCTCCGAGGACTGGGTGACACCGATCAGTTACGGCGACGTGTGCCTCAACTACGACAAGGAGTGGTTCGAAACGGCTCAGCTCGACCTGCCCACCGAACTCGACGACCTCCGGGACGAAGACTACGCCCAAGCTTTGGTGGTAGAGCATCCGGCAACCTCGTCACCAGGCCTCGCGTTCGTGTTGGCCACGATCGACGAGTTCGGCGAAGACGGTTGGCTCGACTACTGGAGCGACCTGAAGGATGCCGGCGTCAAAGTCGCTCCCGACTGGACCACTGCGTACTACGGGGATTTCACCATTTACGGAGGCGACCGATCGCTCGTCATCTCCTACGCATCGTCGCCTCCCGCCGAAGTCATATTCGCCGAAGAGCCGCTCGACGAGGCGCC
>DATKCM010000027.1:0-6489 GCA_035513195.1 Acidimicrobiia bacterium
ATGCCTGGACCCAAGGACCTCGGATATCTCGACTGCTCGATCGCCCAGAACATCGATCTGATCGGCGACCGGTGGAATGTGATGATCGTCCGAGATGCCTTCATGGGCGTCCGCAGGTTCGATGACTTTGCCAAAGACCTCGGGATTGCCCGCAATATCCTTTCCAACAGACTCGAGCGCCTGGTCGCCGCCGGGATCTTCAAAGCCGTTCAATATCAGGAGCACCCGCCCCGTGACGAGTACCGGCTCACCGACAAGGGGAAGGATCTGATGGACGTGATGCTCGCACTCTGGCGCTGGGGTGACCGCTGGTCACCGCCGTTGGGTGTCGAGCTCCGTCAGTTGATCCACCTCGATTGCGGAGAGCCGACTCACATCGTCGCTGCCTGCGCCCATTGCGGCGGCGAGTTGAAGCGCTCCAACCTCCGGATTGAGCCGGGTCTCGACGTGATGGCCGAACGCCAGGCCGGAGCAGCCGCTACCGGCTAACCAGACTGAAGGGTCTCACGGGGCATCGACCGTGAGAATGTCGTGAGTACCGCCAAGACCCTTCAAAGACACAGTTCTTGTGGGGCCGAAGCTAATGCCATGCCCGCCGGAGAGTTCAGCAGTGACGGCCGATACAAGAATTTCACCACCGGCGGCGATACCAGCGATCCGTGCGGCCTTGTTCACGGCAACTCCGTAATAGTCACCATTTCGGCGGAGTGAGTCCCCTGTATGGACACCTATCCGAACCCTGAGTTCGGTGCTGGAGACAGCCGCTTGGGTCTCGATGGCCGCATCTATTGCGGCCCGGGCCGACTCGAACACGGTCATGGTTCCGTCCCCGAGTCTTTTCACGACGTTGCCTCGGTGGCGTTTTATGACTTGATCGAGGATGGCGAAATGATCCTCAACGATTTGCGTCCATTTCTGGTCGCCCATCTCTTGTGACACGACGGTGGAGTCTTCGATGTCGGTGAACATGACTGTCACGGTCCCCGCCGGGATCCCATCGCCGAAGGCATCGTCTGATGCCTCGAGCGAGGTGACA
The DNA here is from genome assembly GCA_035513195.1 of Acidimicrobiia bacterium. GTDB lineage: Bacteria > Actinomycetota > Acidimicrobiia > Spongiisociales > ZC4RG35 > MA-ANB-1. The sequence continues at coordinate 1,037 of DATKCM010000027.1, forward strand.
AACTCGCCGAGACTCCCCGGCATCTTGTAACCGAACACTTCGATGTTCGGGGCCGCCGCGGATATGTGCCACTGAACGACCCGCCAAGCGCCACCCTCGAGTTGAAAGACCGCCGTATGTCTGGCAACGAACGGATCGTCTCCCGGTCGGTGCCCGACCGTCTCGGCTGCAATCCAGCCGACCGACCCGCTCTCATACCCCTCGAGACGTGGGTATTCCCACTTGACAATGCCAGTCTCTTTCGATCTGGCCAGGGCGAGAGACACCACTTCCTCATGACCACTCCACCACTCCTCCTCGGCCGTCGTGATCCAACGAACGTAGGCGCTTTCTGAGACCAGATTCCGGACAGCCTCGTCATCACCAACCAGCCCCGAGGCCATCAACCTACGAAACACAGCCTCGACTTCACTGGAGCGGTTCACCATCTGAGTGTAGGACCGCCCAACGGACTGCCATCGACGGCACTGAGGTAGGTTGGAAGCCGGGGAGTGTCGTGCCAGCCCGGTTTACGGTGTAACTTGGGCTGGCAGGGCAGTTATGGAGTCACTCGAGTCGGGAGGGCATGGAATCTGGTTCAAGAACAACATGGGCAGAGCCACGTTGGGTTGACGGCGGGCACCATCAGCGTTGATGTGGTGGTGGTCGGTGGAGGTCAGGGAGGTCTTGGCGTCGCCTTTTACCTGGCGCAGGAAGGCGTTGACTTCGTCCTGCTGGAGCGTGGGCGGTTGGGTGAGACATGGCTGTCGCAACGGTGGGACAGTTTCGCATTGAACACCCCCAACTGGATGAACGGTCTTCCGGGCGCTGCCTACGAGGGCTCCGATCCCTATGGATTCATGACCCATGCCGAGTTGGCCGGGTCGTTTGAGGAGTATGCGGAGCAATTCGGTCTGCCGGTTCGAACCGGGGTGACGGTGACCGGGGTGGGTCCATCTGATGGCGAGGGTCGCTACCTGGTTGCTGGGGAAACGAAAGACGGAGAGCGAGTCCTATACGAAGCGGACTCCGTTGTGATCGCGTCGGGAATCTTGCAGTCTCCCCGGGTCCCCGCGGTGAGTTCGAGAGTCCCCGACAACGTCGTCCAATTACACACCGGAAGCTACAGATCCCCTGACGTGTTGCCTGATGGAGCGGTTGTGGTGGTCGGTGGTGGGCAGTCCGGCGCTCAGATCGTGGAGGACCTCCGCATGGCCGGCCGAATCGTCTACTTCTCGATCAGCAAGGCGCCGCGTCTCCCGCGCAGATATCGGGGGCGGGACTTCATGGACTGGTGGCTAGAAATGGGGCTTTGGGATGTCGAAACGGACAATGTTGACGATCCAGGCGTCCTTACGACTACCAACCCACTGGTATCAGGCGTAGGGCGATTCGGCCACACAGTCAGCTACCAGCAACTTGCCAGGGACGGCGTGCGACTCATGGGGCGACTCGAAGACGTTGTCAGTGGTGAGTTCATCACCGATGACAGAGTCGTCGAGTACATACGAAACGCCGACACGAAGTCCGAGGAGCTACGAGACAAGATCGACGTGTTTATCGAAGATCAAGGTCTTACGGCCACTCAACCAGATCCCGACCCGGCCGACAGGTCGCTCGCCGAAGACGAGCACGTGGACTACCTGACAAAGCTGAATCTCAAAGAGGCTGGAGTCAGCACCATCATTTGGTGCACCGGGTTCACGGCTGACTTCTCGTGGATTGATTTGCCCGTCACAGAAGCGAACGGCAAACCCGTTCATCACAACGGTGAGGCTCCGGCTCCGGGCATCTACTTCATCGGATTTCCATGGCTCTCAAAACGAAAATCCGGTGTCCTGCTCGGCATCGACGAGGACGCACAGCACATCAGCGAACTCATCCTCCAACATCTAGCCGAGAAAACCGTCCGAGACCGGTGACAGGGACTCCGCAATAGTGAGCGCCGACGCCAGGTCTCCAGTGGTTTCGAGTCGGTAACTGATCCCGTCTTTTGCCCACAGGAGAACATTGGCGGCGAGTCGCCTCGTCTCCTCCCTCTCCACCCCCGTCTCGTCGACCAGAACCAGGGCATGGGGGGCCCCCTCGATCCAGTACCCCTGCGCACCGTCCACAAACACCGCTACGACTTCGGTCTCCGGCGACACGGTCTTGACACCCTGGTACGCGTCCGACCTCTCCTCTCGCTGAGTGAGAATGAGACCGATTCCGGTGTCGCCCGCCGCGGGAAGCTCCAGTGTGCCTTCCCAGGCCATGTTGACCTCACCGTTCTCACCGACGAAAACCCCACCCGCGGGGCCGGGGTCCGATCCCGCCGGGGCCACCACGTCAAATCCAGCAGCATCATCGATGGCGCCGATCTCGACCTCTCTGCCGAGTTCGAGATCACCGATGGCTCTCTCGAACGCGGGATCTCCAAAAGTGATTTGAATCCCGGCGGCGCCAAAGAGGTTGGCGATAGCCTGTCGGGCCGGCGGCACCAGGTAGACGACGATTGAGAAGATGGAGACCGCGGCCAGCGTGTAGGCCAGCTTCCGCCTGCGCGCCGGAGAACGACGATGACTCCGATCGCCCAGGTGATCGATGACCGACCGGTCGACTCTGGCCGAGTCCACCGGCCAGACCAGCTGATCGGCGAGTTCTGTTATCACCAACTCGATCCGATCTCTCATTGCAGATCCCAGCCCTCGGCTTCGAGGAGGACCAGGAGACGGGCAAGGCCGCGCGAAGCGCGGGACTTCACGGTCCCTTTCGGTATGCCCAGAACCTTGGCAACCTCTGCTTCGGACAACTCGATCAGGTACCGGTGAAATAGCACCTCTCGGTACTTCTGCGGCAGTCTTTCCATTGCTGCCAGCACCACACTACGGCTCGAGTCCGCCACAACGATGGTCTCGGGGGATGGGGCCGCACCCCCCGGGACCGACTCTGCGAACAGTTGACGTGCGTAGAACTCCCGCCGTTTTCGCCCTCGCACCCGGTTGAGTGCTTCGTTGCGGACGATCCGCAGTAGCCAGGGACGAAGGGGCGAGCCCGTTCTGAAACCATCGAGCGCGTCGTATGCCTTCACCAGAGCTTCTTGCGTCACGTCTTCAGCCTCCGCCCGGTCGCGGACCACGAGAAACGCCACACGCAGCGCCGCCTTCTGGTGGATGCGGACCAGGGCACCAAATGCTTCCGCGTCGCCGTTGCACGATCGCTCTATCAAGTCCTGTTCATCAGGTGGACGGCCCTCCACGAGTTCTCCTCTACCGCTCCCTACACCTGCCGACCGGTTCGGGTTCCAAGGAATCCGGAACCAGCTGGTCGTCGGCGGTGTAGGTGGTCACAGAACGAGAAGGAGAAGACCATGATGAGAAGACTACGGGTCGTGTTGGTGAGCGCCATCATCACCTTTACCTTTGGCGGAACTGCGCTCGCCGGAGGTTGGGCGCTCACCGTCGTGAACGACGCGCCCGGAGCCTTCGAAGCCGGAGCCGAGCACGAGATCACCTATACGATCCTCCAGCATGGGCGCTCGGGGGCAGATGTCGACGACACGTCCCTGAACTTCTCCCATCCGAACCTGAAAGGAACGCTCAGGTTTCCCGGGGAGCCCACTGGCAATCCCGGCGAGTACGTCGCGACAGTGACCTTGCCAGAGGCGGGCCCATGGAGTTGGGAGGTCAATCAGGGGTGGTTCGGCGTGCAGGAATTGGGCTCGGTCGACGTTCTCGCCACCGTGAGCACATCGGAGAGTGGCCCGGGCGACCTTGTTCGATACGTCCTGCTGGTGGGTACTGCCATAGCCGCCTTCGTCTTCGCCACACAGGTGCGGCAATGGAGACGAGAGGCACTCGTCTCACCACAGTGCGTTGCCTAACCAGGGATTGATTTCATCCGGCCTTCTGGTCGTCGTACTCGCGATCGCCACGGCGATGGCATGGGTTGAGGACGACAGCGGGGCAGCCGGGTCATCTTTTGATGGCCGGGCAATCTTCCAGACCCGTGGATGCGTTGGCTGCCATTCCCTCGAAGGGGTGTCTGTCGCCGCGATCGGACCGAATCTTACCGGGTTCGGCGAAAGGGCGGGCGACCGCGTCGATGGCCTGGACGACCGCGCCTACGTGATTCAATCGGTCAGATCTCCTCAGTCATTCACCGTGCCCGGCTACGGCCCGCTTATGCCGACGATCGAGCTCAGTGACGAAGAACTCGACGTCCTGGTGGAATTCCTTCTCGAGGACCGATAGCTCGCCGGGGCGACTGCCCCTTCCATGCCTGCGTAAATGGGCCGACCGCTTCGAGGCGCCCGGTCGGCCAACCGACAGTCTCCGACTACAAGTGCTAGCCAGACTTGCACCGCTCACGCCGGGTCCGGAACCTGGCCGCTAGTGGTCTGTCGTTGAAATAGGGCGAGGGTGTCTCCGAGTCATCGGCGCCATCTGGCAAGGAGAAAAGCGCAGTCGCAGCCGGGAGCTGCGACGAGCATTTTCGACGCAGCCAGGGGTGTCGAGGGCCGGAGAGACACCGCCAACATTTCGGCGACGGGCCACTACATGGGTTTGATGTTCCTATTGACCTTGAACACGTTCTCCGGGTCGTACTCGGCTTTCACTCTCCGAAGACGATCCATGTTCCCCCGATAGGCTTCGCCGGCCCTCTCCTCACCCTCATCCTCGGTCTGGAAATTGATGTAGTTGCCGCCCGTGGAGAATGGCTTCATGGCCTGCCAGGCGGCGCGTACCCAGTCCCGATTGCGTTCTGAGGCGTCGGTGTCAGCCACTGCGTTCATGGCCTGAACGACACATGCATAGGCCGCGTCTCGGTTACCCACCGCCCCGTCGTCCTCGGAATGTTCATTGAGTGCGCCCTCGATGTGGAAAAGCACGATCTGATTCGCCGGTGCAGCCAGGCCTTCGACCTGGGCGCGGTAAGTAGCGAGTACCTCGTCTCCGAGCTCAGAGACGAATTCCGACTTCCAGTAGTAGTTCATTCCCTTCGGCTGGGTGGCGTCCAGCATCGACTGCTGAGCTGCGTACTCCTTGATCTGGATGATGTCGGCCCACGGTTTCCCAAACGAGCGCACCTCCGCCAGGTCGGCCTCCGCCTCCTCCGGGGTACCGGTGTGATTGACCACGAAGGCGACCATTGGCTTTCCATGGTGCTCTTCTGGGAGCCATGGTGCCGCTGGCGCATTCCTCATCAACATCGCCAGCGTCAATTGACGGGGCGCATTCTGGGTAACTCTCCTAAACAGATCGGTGACGCCCGCTGCTTCATCGGCCGACCATGCAATGAGCCCGGCGGTCACGTCGGGCCCGATCTCGTGTAGGTCAAACACGAACTCCGTAACCACGCCGAAGTTCCCTCCGCCACCACGTAGCGCCCAGAACATATCCTCGTTCTCCGTGCGCGACGATCTCATCATCGACCCGTCGGCGGTTACCATCTCCATCGCGAGAAGGCTGTCGACGGTCCAGCCGAACTGACGC
>DATKCM010000028.1:0-4127 GCA_035513195.1 Acidimicrobiia bacterium
CTAACCCAACTCTTCCCTTTCGACCAGCACGAGAAGCCAACAACGCCCTAATGGACAAGTGATCAACGTCACGCCACCCCATCAGTGCAGCAACCCGCCAACAGGCCAGGGGCACGGTCTTACCTCAAGGATCACCACCCCGGGGGGAACAAAGTGCTCACCTGGCCCGCCGGTCAATCACAACAAATCCTCGCACACACGAGAACCCGTTACACACCCAGTAGGGGGGAGGAAAGCATCAAGTTGAGTGCGGTCGCGTCAGCGCCATGTCTCAAGCACAGTTGGTGGGCACGTCCCACCCTCCCCTCCGATCTGCGATCGGAGGTACTCCCTCCGCGTACGGAGGGAGAGACGCGTATTGAGGGAGAGGTCCTCTCGGGCTGTGAGTGCGGTCGCGTCACCGGGTCGAGGTCAGGCCGGGGTCGACTCCAACTCGGCGAGCATCTTGGCGATCCGACCCGTGCAGGTCTCCATGTCGGCCGGTGGGATCAGCTGTACCAATTCGTCCGCGGTCCGGGTCAGGGCCTGGCCCGCTGCGGATTCGGGGTTGGCGGTCACCACCGGATTTCCCGAATCTCCACCGGGCACCACATGGGGGTCGAGTGGGATTTGTGAGATCAGTCGGACTCCCAGGTCGGAGGCAAGCCGGGCACCACCTCCCTCTCCAAATAGAGCATGATGCTGGCCGCAGGCGCAATCGAAGCCGGACATGTTCTCGATGACCCCCACTATCGGCATGTGCGATCGCCTCGCCATGTCCGCAACCCGCACCGCCACCTTCTGCGCCGCGAGCTGTGGGGTGGTGACCACCGCCATCTCCGCCTGGGGGAGCATCCGGCTCAGCGCCATCTGGACGTCACCGGTGCCCGGTGGCAGGTCGATGATGAGGTAGTCGAGCTCTCCCCACTCCACCTCCTGGAGAAACTGCTCCAACGCCTTGGACAGCATCAACCCCCGCCACATCAAGGCTGTCTCTTCGGTTTCGATGATCAGACCTGTTGACACGACTTTGACTCCGTGGGCGAGGGCGGGCTGGATCAGCTTGGTCGACTCCGTCGCCTCGAGCCGGTCTTCGATGCCGAGCATCCTGGGAATCGAGAAGCCCCAGATATCGGCGTCTAGCAATCCGACCCGGAAGCCCTCCTTTGCCAGTGAGACGGCTACGTTGGCCGAGATCGACGATTTTCCGACACCCCCCTTGCCCGATCCGATGGCGATGACCCTCGTCGTCGGGGAGACTTGAGTTGGCTCGGCGGTCTCCCGTGCCTGTCGTCTCGCGGTGGACATCAAGTTCGCCCGCTGCTTCTTGGTCATCGCAGTGGTGCGCACCAGAACCTCTTCGACTCCGGGGATGCTGGCGACACGGCGGTTGGTGTCGTTCTCGATTTGATTACGCAAGGGGCATTCGGCGATGGTCAAAGCCAGGCCGATCTCGACTTTGGATCCGTCGATCGTGACGTCGCTGATCATCCCGAGTTCGACAACGTTTCCGCCGAGTTCCGGGTCGCGGACCCCTTCCAGGGACTTGAGGACATCATCCCTTGTGACCACAATCTCAGGGTAATGGGAAGTTGCGGGTTAACGCTGTGGTTGGATAGGGCGATGTTCGGGTACAATAAGGTGCGAATATGACTCAAGTTCTCAGCATCAAGTCGAATCAGCCGCCGAAGGTAGTGACAGTCACTGACACCGCCGCGGCCAAGATCGGTGAGCTCATCACCGCCGAAGGAGACACCAGCCTCGCTTTGAGGATGGCCGTTCGTCCCGGTGGCTGTTCGGGCTTCTCCTATGAGATGTACTTCGACAGCGAGATCGATGAAGCCGACTTCATCGAGGAGCACGGCGGCATCAAAGTCGTCGTCGACCCAGACAGCGCCGAGATGGTCAAGGGTTCCACCCTCGACTACAAGGATGGTCTGATGGGCGCGGGATTCGCCATCGAGAATCCCAACACCACCCGTTCCTGCGGGTGTGGCAACTCGTTCTCGTAAACCACCACCGGCTCCGGTCCAGTTTCGCCTGCCCTGAAAACTCTGCGCGCGGCGTCATTACACTCATGACCAGTCACCTCTAGGAGTTTTCGTTGCCCAAGACCGTGCCCGACACCCCGTCCGCACCGAGCCCTCTCGCCCCTTATTCGATCGCAGCTGAAGCCAACGGATTTGTCTTCCTCTCCGGGCAGGTTGCTCTTGATCCGGCGACCGGTGAGCGTGAATCCGACAATGTTGCCGCACAGACCCATCGGGTGATGAGGAACATTGGCCTTGTCCTCGGCGACCTCGGGCTCTCTTTTCCTGACATCGTCAAGACAACGATCTTTCTTGCGGACATCGCAGATTTCGCTGCGGTCAACGAGGTGTACGCCGGATACTTCGAAGACGCCCCTCCGGCGCGGTCGACGGTGCAGGCGGGCGCCCTCCCCGGTGGTTTTCTGGTCGAGATTGAGGTGATGGCAGCACGATGAGCATGACCAAAGAACAGGTCTTCGAGTCTCTGGGGCTTGCGGAGCACAACTCGGGTGCATACGCAGGGGGGTGGCTGGATGCGACCGGGGAGTCGGTCGAGGTAATCAACCCCTCTTCGGGTGAGCTGCTGGCCACTGTCCAGATGGCATCTGTCGGTGACTACGACAGGGTTGTATCCAACTCCGTCGAGACCTTTGAGCGGTGGCGCCTACTCCCTGCACCGAAACGCGGCGAGTACATCCGCCGTCTTGGTGGAGCGCTTCGCGAGAACGTCAAGTCGCTGGGTGCGCTGGTGAGCCTCGAGATGGGCAAGATCCTGCCCGAGGGAATCGGCGAGGTTCAAGAGATGATCGATATCTGCGACTTCGCAGTCGGGTTGAGCCGCCAGCTGTACGGCAAGACAATGGCCACCGAGCGACCCAATCACCGCATGTATGAGCACTGGCATCCCCTGGGACCTGTCGGTGTCATCTCCGCTTTCAACTTCCCGGTGGCGGTGTGGTCCTGGAACTCGGCGATCGCCGCCGTTTGTGGCGATACCCTGGTGTGGAAGCCGTCGGAACGTACTCCGCTCACCGCGATCGCGGTGACCAAGATCGCCGAGAAGGTGATGGAGGGCTCGGGGTTCGAGGGTGTGTTCAATCTCGCAGTCGGCGATGGCAAGACGGTCGGCAACGCCATGAACAACGACGCCAGGCTCCCGCTGATCTCGGCGACCGGCTCGTGCAACATGGGCCGCATCGTCGGTCCCGCGGTTGCCCAGCGGATGGGCCGCAGCATCCTCGAGCTCGGCGGCAATAACGCCGTAATTGTGATGGACGACGCTGACCTCGACCTCGCCGTCCGGGCGACCCTTTTCTCGGCAGTCGGCACAGCCGGGCAACGTTGCACGACCTTGCGTCGTCTTCTTGTTCACAAGGCAGTCGCCGACAAGATGGTGTCCCGTCTGGTCGAGGCCTATCAGCAGGTGACCATCGGCGACCCCCTCGACGACGGTGTCCTCATGGGCCCACTTGTCGGGGAGGGAGCGATAGAGGAGATGATGAACGCACTCGACATCGCCCGCGATCAGGGGGCAAACATCGTCACCGGCGGCAACCGGATCGACCGTCCCGGATACTTCGTCGAGCCCACCATCGCCCTTGTCTCCAAGGATGCGCCTATCACCCGCGAGGAGACCTTCGCCCCGATTCTGTGGGTGATCGAATTCGATACCCTCGAAGAGGCGATCGAGATCCAGAATGGTGTAACCCAGGGTCTGTCCTCGGCGATCTTCACCGAGTCGGTCAAAAATGCGGAGAAATTCCTCAGCGCCGCCGGATCGGACTGTGGCATCGCCAACGTCAACATCGGCACCTCGGGTGCTGAGATCGGCGGAGCCTTTGGTGGCGAGAAAGAGACCGGAGGCGGCCGGGAGGCAGGTTCCGACTCCTGGAAGGCATACATGCGCCGCCAGACCACCACCATCAACTGGGGCGATGACCTCCCCCTCGCCCAGGGCATCGAGTTCGGTTAGGTACAAGCTCGCACACGCCAGGAGTCAGGGGACCGCACCGTTTAGTAGCCTCCGTGACGTCAAAACGAGTCGCGGAGAGTCAAATGAACCAAATGCTGCCGACCACGATCGCTGGCAGCCTCCCCAAACCGCGGTGGCTGAGCACC
>DATKCM010000029.1:0-3196 GCA_035513195.1 Acidimicrobiia bacterium
GCACGCCACCTCGTCTACCTCACCGAGGAAACGGAGAGTGATGTGCCAGTTGTCGGGTGGGATCAGGCGGCCGGGAATCGAATACGAGCCAAGCTGGTCGACTAGAGCGAGGCGAACCTCGTGAGGCGGGGCAACGGCGAGGAAGACCCTCAGGGCCGCCACCACTTTCCTTCCAGGGCGAGTCTGGCCAGGTGCAACGCCGTTGTCACCCCGTAGATGCGGATCCGCTCCCGGTCGCCGACCATCGTCAGCTCGCGAGCCCGGGTGTCATCGGGTGTGGAAACGCCGACGACGATAGTGCCGGGTGGCCTCTCCAGCGTGTCCGGCCCGGCTTCACCGGTGATGGCGACACCGACCTCGACTCCGAGCATCTCCCTCACACCAGATGCCATTGCCATCGCGGTGGCCTCGTTGACAACGGTCGTGATGTCGGCGACGCCGAGGAGAGACTGCTTCAGCCTCGCGTCATATGGGACCACTCCCCCGACGAAGTACTTCGAAGAACCGGGGACTTCGGTCAGGGCCGCCGATAGGAGACCGCCCGTCACCGACTCGGCGACTCCAATCCTCCAGCCGCGTTCCTCGAGAAGGCGGAAGAGCACGACCTGGATGGTCTCGTCGTCCACGCCGAACACCGAATCGCCAAGCCGGTCCCGGACCTCGCGATCGAGCGGCTCGAGCATCGTGGCAGCCTCTTCGGCGGTGTCGGCCTTGGCACTCAATCTCACCTTGATCTCACCCCCCGAGGCAAGGAACGCAACTGAGGGGTTCGTGGTCGCCTCATAGAGGTCGGCCAGGGTCTCGGCGACGTCCGACTCCGAACGCCCCCAGGTTCGAAGCAAGCGGCTGACCAAAGTGGAGTCCCCCGCCGCGCGGACGCGCAGGGCGGGTATCACTTCGTGCTCGAGAAGGTATTCCATCTCGGCGGGCACACCGGGCACGCAGAAGACGACGGTCCCCTCATGGTCGAGGACGAGCCCTGGAGCGGTACCGCGCGGGTTGGGGAGCATCACCGCCCCTTCGGGATACTCCGCCTGTTTCAGGTTGCTCTCCGGCATTACCCGGCCCCGCCGTTCCCACCAGTGGCGCAGAGTCTCTGCGTACTCACCCGAGAACAGCATCTCCCGGCCGGTGGCCTGGCACAAGGCCTCCCGTGTGAGGTCGTCCTGGGTCGGTCCGATCCCGCCGGTGACGATCACCGCGTCGGATCGGTCGATTGCGGTGCGAAGGGCATCAGTCACCCGCTCGAAGTTGTCGCCCACGACCTGTTGGTACATGGCGTCGTGGCCGTGCTCGGCCAGAGCGGACCCGATGAAGGCGGCATTGGTGTTGACGATCTGTCCGAGGAGCAGTTCGGTTCCGACCGCGACGACTTCGACAATCACCGGGTGAGACTAACGCTACGGACCGCTATGTTCTGGAGCCTTCCACCACAGCCAGCAGTTCACCCGATTCGACGGCGTCGGCAAGGTTGTTCCATGCCGCGGTACTCACCCGGCCGTTCGACTCCAACTCGGCGCATGCCAGATAGACCGCGTCGGTGAGCCTGGACAGCGAACGGTCGATGTCCCATGCCTGGGCGATGCAGGTCTGCGCCGTCGGGACGTCGCCCAGCCCGATGGCCCTGATCGCATCGGCGGCAAACGACCGGACCTTAGGGTCCATCGGGAACCCGTCCTAGATCTCTGAGAACAGGTACCGACGGAGGACGTTGATCCGCTCGTCCAACTCATCGGGGTTGAGATACCAGAGCATTGCGGCGACGGTTGACAACAGCGGGTTCCCGTCCTGGGGGGTGAAGGAGAAGCCGACAACCTCGTTCCCGTTTCGCACCGCCAGCGTCTCGAGTGCGACCACCGCCTGGCTCATGATCCGGCCGTAGTAACCGTGGTCCCTCCCGAAGGAGAAGACCTGGTTCGCTGATTTCTTGTGGGTGACGGCAACCCTGGTGTTCTCCATGAGCCGTTCCTTCACCTCGTCGAGGGTGATGTCCCGGTCGAGAACCAAGTTGAAGTGCATCGAATGCATGTACTGGGTGTTCAGCTTCAGGGCGGAGGAGAAGAGGTTGAGGTCGTAGCCCAACGTCTCGAACAGAGCGTGGGAGTCACGGGCATGATGGGTCCCGAACCTCTCGTCCTTGTGACCTTCGACGGTGGGGCTGGCGACGAAGCCGGTGTCCTGGCTGATGTCGTTGGCTCGCCGGATGCAGAGGAAACGGCCGTCGACCAGATGGTTGGTGCCGTCGCTGTCCATGCCGAGGGTCTTGACCAGCACCGACATGTTGTGGGTGTTGCAGGAGACGATCTGGAGGAACTTGTCCTCCTCGTGGACCAGAGCTTCGTCATTGATCCCCCTGGCGTACATCTTCCCGAAACCGAACTCCGAGCCCTGGGCCATGAACCCGACAGGACCGACGGCATCTTTGTAGAACTCCTCCTTCATCTCGTTGCCTACAGGTGTGCAGTCGATGACGACAGAAGCCCGCTCGATGGCCTCCCGGGTCTCGTACTTCGGAGTGTGACCCAATTCCTCGAAAGTAGACAGACGGTTGTCGTCGACTGCGAGCGCAGCGCCACGGTTGATCAAGTCGGCAACTTTCGCCTTCTCTGTTACCAGCGGGGTCCGCTTGTGAAAGGTGACCTCATCGATTCCGAAATGCTCGCGGTTGTCGGCGAGCAGGCCGATCAGGGGCTCACCGATGGTTCCGGTGCCCACAACATGGACAATTTTCATTTTGGGTTCCTCCAGGAGAATTCTGCCGTGGCGTCCTCGGAAATCAATGGTACCCGGATCATTGCTCGCTAAACCAGATCGCTTGAACCGGTGGACCATCAACGATGCATGGACTTGACTTCACTCCCCGGTGCGGCTCGCCGACACCTCCAGGTTCTCGAGATCGATCGGCTGTTTGAAAGAAACCACCAAAGTGTGAGTGGTGAGGATGTCTGCGCATTCGATGCCGGTAGGTGGGAGGGAGCCGCCCAGGACCATTTCAATGCTCACCTCAGATGGCGATCCGGTGACCAGAACCCGGGCACTGGGAGGGCACTCGTTGCCCTCCACCGCAATCCGCACCACCTCGGGTGTTGAGGTGTCCATGACCTCAGCGATCGTGGGCGCATTCGAAGGAGTGAGGTCGATTGCCGGCGACTCCCCCCACTCCATGGTCTCGACCAACCCATCAGGATCGTTCCCG
>DATKCM010000030.1:0-2445 GCA_035513195.1 Acidimicrobiia bacterium
TGGTGACCCCGGGGTTCCAGCGGAGTAACTGACAACAGATTTACCCGAACGTTCCAGCAGGCGGGCTCTCATTTCCGAAGGGAGTCCCGAACCGCCGGACGAGGGACGTTCACAACCACATAACGAGTCGGAGTAGTCAAAGAGAAGATGAGCAACGGAAACGCGCTGTCGCACCTGCGAGAGGTACCGCTGAGCCGAACCCGGAATATCGGGATCATGGCCCATATCGACGCGGGAAAAACGACACTCACCGAGCGGATCCTCTACTACACCGGCCGTAACTACAAGATCGGTGAGGTCCACGAAGGCTCCGCCACCATGGACTGGATGGAGCAGGAGCAAGAGCGGGGTATCACGATCACCTCCGCCGCCACCACCTGCATCTGGCATGACCACTGGATCAACATCATCGACACCCCGGGCCACGTCGACTTCACCGTTGAGGTGGAACGTGCCCTCCGCATCCTCGACGGGGCGGTTGCAGTCTTCGATGGGGTCGCCGGTGTGGAGCCGCAGTCCGAGACGGTGTGGCGCCAGGCTGACCGCTACGGGGTGCCCAGAATCTGTTTCATCAACAAGCTCGACCGCACCGGCGCCGACTTCTACTTCGATGTCCAGTCGATCATCGATCGCCTCGGTGCCCGCCCTCTTGTCATGCAGCTCCCGATCGGCAAGGAGGCCGACTTCCTCGGCGTAGTCGACCTCGTCGAGATGGAGGCGCACATCTGGAAAGGCGACGACGGGAAGCTCTGGGACACCGCGGACATCCCTGCCGACCTCACCGACCAGGCTGCCGAGTATCGCGAGAAGCTGATCGAGGCGGTCGCCGAGACCTCCGAGGAGCTGCTCGAGTCCTATCTGGAGAACGGAACGCTCAGCAACGAGGAGATCAACAGAGGTGTCCGCGACGGCACGCTCGCCCGTGTCTTCACCCCGGTCTTCTGCGGCTCGGCGTTCAAGAACAAGGGTGTGCAGCTTCTTCTCGATGCCATCGTTGCCTATCTGCCCAGCCCTCTCGATCTTCCCCCGGTCACCGGCTTCAAGCCGGGCGACGAGGAAGTCCAGTTGACGAGAAGTGCGGACGACAGCGAACCGTTCTCAGCGCTGGCCTTCAAGATCATGACCGACCCCCATGTCGGCAAGCTCACCTATTTCCGGGTCTATTCGGGCCACGCCGCGAAGGGCGACACCGTCCTCAACTCGGTGACGGGCAAGAAGGAGCGCATCGGCCGAATTCTGCGGATGCATGCCAACAACCGTCAGGACATCGACGACATCTTCTCCGGTGACATCATCGCCGGGATCGGGTTCAAGAACACAACCACCGGGGACACCCTCTCCGACGTGAACGAGTCGATCCAACTCGAGTCGATGGAGTTCCCCGCACCCGTCATCTCGGTCGCCATCGAGCCCAAGACCAAGTCGGACGAGGAGAAGCTCTCTGAGTCTCTTCATCGGCTGTCCGAAGAGGACCCGACCTTCCTGGTGCGCACGGACGAAGAGACGGGCCAGACGATCATCTCAGGGATGGGTGAGCTTCACCTCGAGATCCTCGTCGACCGCCTACTCCGTGAGTTCAAGGTCGACGCCACGGTAGGCAAGCCCCAGGTCGCCTATCGCGAGACCATCCGCCGGGCGGTGGAGAAGGTCAGCTACAAACATGTCAAGCAGACCGGTGGTAGAGGCCAGTACGGCCACGTCGTCATCGATCTGGAACCGACCGGGCCCGGTGGGGGCTACGAGTTCGTCGACAAGATCACCGGAGGACGCATCCCCAGGGAGTACATCCCTTCGGTGGACGCCGGCATCGAAGAGGCTCTCGATCAGGGGATCCTCGCTGGATACCCACTGGTCGACGTGCGCGCCATTCTCCAGGACGGGTCCTATCACGACGTCGACTCCTCGGAGATGGCTTTCAAGATTGCCGGTTCGATCGCTTTTCAGGAAGCGGCGAAGAAGGCTGGTGTGAAGCTGCTCGAGCCGATCATGGACGTGGAAGTCACCACGCCCGAGGACTACATGGGTGAGGTCATCGGCGACCTCAACGGCCGCCGCGGCAAGGTCGAAGGGATGACCCAGCGGGGGAACAGCCAGGTGATCCGGGCCCAGGTCCCGATGTCAGAGATGTTCGGATACGCCACCGACCTGCGATCCAAGACGCAGGGGCGTGCCACCTACTCGATGCAATTCAATTCATACCAGGACGTACCCGAGTCGATCGCCACCGAAATCGTGGCGTTGCGTCGGGGCGAGGCCTGAGAAGTAAGTAAGACAAGGACACAGAGAGAAGAGGGAGCCAAAACCATGGCTAAGGCGAAGTTTGAGCGGAATAAGCCGCATGTGAATGTTGGGACTATGGGTCATATTGATCATGGGAAGACGACGTTGACTGCTGCGATTACGAAGGTTTTGTCGGAGCGTGTTGGTGGGATGAATACGATGACT
>DATKCM010000031.1:0-3994 GCA_035513195.1 Acidimicrobiia bacterium
TGGACGACGCTGATGGCACGGTATCAGCCGATGGGGCCTGACCTGCGGCGGATGGCGGTCCTCCTCCACCTCAACATCACTTTCGAGCGGATGGGTGATCAATGTGTCAATATCGCCAAGATCACCAAACTCAACGCCGGACTCCCTTCCTCAGAGCGAATATGTGACCTGATCACCGAGATGGGCGATCTGGTCCGCCCGATGATCCGCACCGCCATTGAGGCATTCGTCCGCAAGGACCTCGATGAAGCCAGGTTGCTCCCTGCAATGGACGAGCCTGTCGATCGGATCAACGCCAACATGTACCGGGAGGCAGTCGAGGTGTCTGAGGATAAGGGCTTGTTGGAATGGGCGACCAAAATGATTCTGGTGTCGCGTGCCCTGGAGCGGGTAGGCGACCAATCGGTGGACTTCGCGGAGCAGACCGCCTATCTCATCACGGGAGATCGGCTGGCCTTCGATGAGGAGGGCCTGGCCAGGTCACTAAATGACCCTACCGGTTGATTACCGCCCACATCGTATCTTGATTGTCGAGGACGAGCCCGGGCTCGTCGAATCGATCAAATACGCCCTCGAAGCAGAGCAATTCGAGACAGTGACCGCCGAGGACGGGAGGACAGGGTTGGAAGCTGCGCGGGTGCGGAGACCCGACCTCGTTCTGCTTGACCTCATGCTCCCCGGGATGTCCGGACTGGATGTCTGCAGGCAGATCAGATCGTTCTCCGACGTCCCGATAATCATGCTCACAGCCAAGGACTCCGAGGCGGACAAGGTGACCGGCCTCGAGCTCGGCGCCGACGACTACCTGACCAAGCCGTTTTCGATGAGGGAGTTGGTGGCCCGGGTGCGAGCCCAGATCAGGCGGAGTGACCGAACCGGGGTGCTTGCCGAAGCAAACGAGGTGCTGCGCGGCGGGCCGATTGAGCTTGATATCGACGCCCACATAGTCAGAGTCGACGGTGTCGAGGTCGACCTCCGTCCAAAAGAGTTCGAACTCCTCGAGTCGTTGATGCGGCGGAAGAACCGGCTGGCAGCGCGGCACGTGCTCATCGACGAGGTTTGGGGTCCTTCGTATTTCGGTGACACCAAAACGCTGGACGTTCATATCAAACGACTGCGTCAGAAGGTCGAGCGAAATTCCGGGGAGCCCCGCCACATAGTCACCGTGCGGGGACT
This sequence comes from Acidimicrobiia bacterium, assembly GCA_035513195.1. Taxonomy (GTDB): domain Bacteria; phylum Actinomycetota; class Acidimicrobiia; order Spongiisociales; family ZC4RG35; genus MA-ANB-1. The sequence continues at coordinate 1,177 of DATKCM010000031.1, forward strand.
CGGGTATAAGTTCGTTGATGAATAGGTCGCAGCTGCCGGGTCGAACCCGCCTCTCGACACAATTTCTCCTCTACTACGCCATTGCGTATCTCGTCCTCATCGGGGCGCTGGGCTGGTTCGTCGACCGTCAGATAAGGTCGGCCTTCGTCAACGATCTCGTTGCGAGTATGGAGAGCACGGCACGGCTGGCGCGGCTGACCATGCCCGATGACGAGGCCCTCCTCGGTGAGTGGGTCGACGAAGTCTTCAACTCCACAGGTTTGAGGGTGACTGTTATCGGCACCGACGGCGTGGTCGTTGCTGACTCCCACTCCGACCCCGGGATCATGGAGAACCACCTCGGACGCCCCGAGGTTGTCGCAGCGTTGCGAGGTGAGTTGGGCCCGGACTTGCGGATCAGCGATAGCACCGGGTTTTCCCAGCACTACCTGGCTTTGCCACCGAGCGATGGTCTGATTAGCAGGGTCTCGGAGTCCGAACGGTCGGTGTCCGATCGGCTCGCTCCTTTCCGATGGGGGATTATTTCCATGTTCCTCGCGGTGGGGGCAGTCGGTGTGGCAGTGGTTGCCTACCTCGCCAGACGGCTCTCCCAACCGATCGCCGAGATTCGCGACACGGCTCTGGAGATCGCAGGGGGTGACTTCGGTAAACGACCCCGAAGATCAAAGGTTCGGGAACTAGACGCGCTCGGTTTGTCGATCTCGCAGTTGGCAGAAGAGCTGGGGGAGCGGCTGGCCCAATCCGAGATCGCTACCCAAACGTTGGAGGTCGTGTTAGGCGCCTTGCCCCAGGGCACGGTCCTCGTTGGTCCGGACGACGCGATCGTCTATGCCAACCCTCGAGCTGACGAGTTGATCGGGCCCGTACCCGGACATCTGAACAATCTAAGCCCGCACCCGTTCCAGACGGTGATCCGGGAATGTCGCGAGGCGATGGATCAGGTAGAGGTCACCGTGGACCACGGCTCACCTCCTCGCCGTCTTCGTGGTGTTGCGTCACCGTTCACCGGGGACCGGCGCACCCTTCTTGTCATTGTGGACGTCACGGACCAGGAGCGGGTCGCGTCGATAAGGAGGGACTTCGTCGCTAACGCCTCCCATGAGTTGAAGACCCCGGTCTCGTCGATCATCGCCTCGTCGGAGGCGCTGACCCTGGCGGTCGAGAGAGGTGACAAATCAGCAATCAACTTTGCCAGGAATCTCGAGGCTTCTGCCCGGCAGCTTGACCGCATGGTGTCCGATCTTCTCGATCTATCCCGGCTCGAGAAGGAGGTACCCGAGGTGGAGCGGTTGCGCCTCGACCTCCTGGTGTCGGAGGAGGTGGGCCGTTACCAGGAGCAGGCCGGGAAAGCCGGCGTAGGTCTGGCAGTCAGTGCCAACGACGTCTCAGTAGTGGGGAACTGGCGCGACCTCTCCATGGCGGTCAGAAACCTATTGGACAACGCGGTGCGTTACACCCCGGGAGGTGGCTCCGTCGATGTCAAGGTGGGCGTTGACGAAGACTCCGCAATGGTCGAGGTCGCCGACTCCGGCTCCGGAATACCAACCCGCGATCTGGATCGGGTGTTCGAGAGGTTCTACAGAGTCGATGCGGCGCGATCTCGTCGAACCGGCGGTACCGGCCTTGGATTGGCGATCGCCAAACACGTCGTCGAAAGCCACGGCGGCACCATTTCCGCCCGTTCCCAACTCGACGTCGGCTCCACGTTCACCATCCGGTTGCCTGTGGCCTAAAACCGTTCTGTGTCGGTTAGTGATACTGCGTCCTTGCGCGGATCGACACAGAAGGAACGGCGCGGCGCCGCTTCACCGTTCTGTGTCGATTAGAGACAGCACGCCCTAACGCGGATCGACACAGAACATTCAATAGGGGTCAGTTCCAGAGCGGCACTAATCTGAGAATGTCTTATGCCCCATCTATCGCAGATCACCGAGCCTGCTGATCTCCGCTCGTTGAGTTACGACCAGCTCGAGGAGTTGTGCAAGGAGATCCGGCGGTTCATCCTCGAGAAAGTCTCGGTCACCGGGGGCCACCTCAGCCCCAACCTCGGTGTCGTCGAGCTGACGCTTGCCCTTCACCGTGTCTTCGACTCGCCACGGGACAGGATGATCTGGGATGTCGGGCACCAGGCGTACGTTCACAAGCTGGTTACAGGACGCCAGGACGAATTCAACACCCTCCGCCATACCGGAGGGCTTTCCGGCTATCCAAGCCGGGAGGAATCGGAGCACGACTTTGTCGAGAACAGCCACGCCTCCACCTCACTGAGCTACGCCCTCGGACACGCTCTCGCCGGATACCCCGGGCACACGATCGCGATCATCGGCGACGGCGCCCTCACCGGGGGGATGGCATACGAGGCGCTCAACCACATCGCCGTGACCCGCCCCAAAGACCTGATCATCGTCGTCAACGACAATGGGCGTTCCTATGCACCCACCGTCGGGGGCCTCGCCGCTCTCGCCAACCTTGCCCACTACCGGTTCGACCCCCGCTACGAGAAAGCAAAGAAGGCGCTCGGACGGTTGCTGCGAGGGGTTCCGCTGGTCGGTGAAACCGCCGACGAGCTGGCCAACCGGACCAAGGAAGCCATCAAACAGATGCTCGAGCCCTCGACGGTGTTCGACTCTCTGGGTCTCAAGTACACGGGTCAGATCGACGGTCACGACATCGAACTCCTCGAGGAGACCTTCGAGAACGCCAAGACCTACGACGAGCCGGTTGTCATCCACGTCGTCACCGAGAAAGGCAACGGGTACCAGCCCGCCATCGAAGACGAAATGGAGAAGCTCCATGGAGTGAGCTCCTTCGATGTGAC
>DATKCM010000032.1:0-4276 GCA_035513195.1 Acidimicrobiia bacterium
GTGGCGAAAGCGCCGAACCAACGTCCGCGTCTTTCGCGTGCCTCTATCTGATGGATGAGGGAGGTTTTTGCCATCTGAGGGGAACTGACGTCACCGGCGGCCAGCAAGTTCCCGACCTACGATCCGGTTGACATCTGTAAGGATAGAGCCCGGAATGAATAAACCCCGGATCACCACCAGCAATATCGAGGTTCAGCCCGTCTACACCGAGCTACCGGCAGGCACAAAACCCGAGTTGCCCGGCGAGTTCCCTTACAGCCGGGGACCGTACCCTTCGATGTACCGCGGCCAGCTGTGGACGATGCGTCAGTACGCCGGGTTCGGCACCGCCGAGGAGACCAACCGGCGGTTCCGTTCGTTGCTGGAAGCCGGCCAGACCGGGCTCAGCGTTGCCTTCGATCTGCCAACGCAGATGGGACTCGACTCCGACCATGAGCTGTCCGCTGGTGAGGTGGGCAAGGTCGGGGTCGCGATCGACACCCTCGAGGACATGCGGACGCTATTCGACGAGATACCTCTTGGCGACGTCTCCACATCGATGACGATCAACTCCACTGCAGCCGCTCTGTTGCTGCTGTACGAGTTGGTCGCCGAGGAGCAGGGCGTGGCAGCCGGGTCGTTGCGCGGGACCGTTCAGAATGACATTCTCAAGGAGTACGTGGCCCGCGGCACCTATATCTACCCGCCGCGCCCCTCATTGCGCCTCGTCACCGACCTCTTCGCCTACGCCAACGAGAACGTCCCGAAGTGGAACACCATCTCGATCAGCGGCTATCACATCAGAGAAGCAGGTTCCACGGCGGCCCAGGAACTCGCGTTCACCATCGCCAATGGGCTTGCCTACGTCTCTGCTGCTATCGAAGCTGGACTGGAGCTCGACGTCTTCGGGCCGCGGCTGTCCTTCTTCTGGAACGGCCACAACAACCTCTTCGAGGAGGCCGCGAAGTTCCGTGCTGCCCGGAGGCTCTGGGCGACGAAGATGCGCGAGATGGGTGCTAGTGACCCGAAGACGGAAGCGATGCGGTTCCACGTCCAGACTGCAGGGTCCACCCTCACTGCCCAACAGCCGCTGACCAACATCGCCCGCACCACCCTCCAGGCACTCGCCGCGGTCCTCGGCGGCACCCAGTCGCTTCATACCAATGCCTACGACGAGGCCGTCGGGCTGCCCACCGACGAGTCTGCCCTGGTTGCGCTGCGAACCCAACAGGTACTTGCCCATGAGTCGGGAGTCGCCGACACCGCCGATCCGCTCGCCGGCTCTTACTTCGTGGAGGCGTTGACGGATGAGCTGGTGGGCCGCGCCACAGATTTGCTCGACCGGATTGAAAAGATGGGCGGGGCGGTGCAGGCAATCGAGGACGGTTGGATGCAGGGTGAGATCGAGGAGGCGGCGTATCTGGAGGCGAAACGCCAGTCCGAAGGCTCGAGCGTGGTCGTGGGTATGAACAAGTTTGCCAACACATCGGGGACTTCGATACCTGTCCTCGACGTCGATCCCGAGCTCGAAGCGGCGCAGGTCGAACGCATCCAGAAGTGGAGAGAAAGCCGTGACCAGCCGGCCGTCGACAGGGCGCTCGAAGAGCTGACCCGGGTCGCGGAAACCGCGGAGAACCTGCTTCCACCGATGAAGGAAGCGCTGCGGTTGGGTGCGAGCGTGGGGGAGGTCTCCGACTCCCTGAGATCGGTATTCGGGGTCTACCGGCCTACTTGACCCATCCCACCCGGCCGGTGCGGTTAGCGTCCCAAATCAGCATATGAACAGAGCAGGCACACATCTACTGATTGTCGGGGGAGGCCCCGCGGGAACCCAGGCGGCCACGACCGCCGCGGCCAGGGGCGCCACCGTTACCCTCGTCGAAAAGGACATTGTGGGCGGTGCCGCCCACCTGTGGGATTGCATCCCATCGAAGACTATGGCCGCCAGTGCCCTGCGGCACACCTCGGTGCGCAACGCCGCCAAACTCGGGCTTGTCACCGATCCGGGCACCGTCGACACCGATGTTCTGTCCTCGAGGATCAAAGACATCACCCAGGACATCCACCAGAACTGGGTGCGGATGCTTCGCTCCCAGGGGGTGAGGATCCTCGAAGGGACAGGGCGTTTCACCGGACCGAACACCGCCGAGGTCGCCCTGTCCGACGGGACGACAACCGACGTCTCATTCGACCGGGCTTTGATCTCGACTGGCTCAGCCCCACGAATCCCGGACTGGGCCCCGGTCGATGGCAAACGGGTTCTCACCACCCGGCACTGCTACGACCTGGGCCTGATCCCCGAGCATCTGGTGGTTGTGGGCTCTGGAGTCACCGGGGTCGAGTTCGTCCATATTTTTGAGAGCATCGGGTCGAAGGTCAGCCTCGTGGTCTCCCGTCAGCAGATCCTGCCCCACCGGGATGCCGAAGTTGCGGCTGTCCTCGAGGAGGGTTTCATCGAGCGTGGTGTGAGGCTGGTCATTGGTGCCCGTGCCGAGTCGATAGAGGCAGACGGAGACGTCGTCACGGTGACATGCAACGACGGCCGGGTTATCCGGGGCTCGCATGCACTTCTTGCGGTCGGCTCGGTTCCGCTTACCGAAAACCTTGGCCTGGAGGCCGCGGGCGTCGAAACCGATCACGGTTATGTCAATGTCGACGAGTACCAGCGGACCTCGGCCCCGCACATCTATGCGGCAGGCGACGTCACCGGGCAGATGCCGCTCAGTTCTGTCGCTTCGATGCAAGGTCGAAAGATCGCACGCCACGCGCTTGGCCTGCCGGTGGAGCCGCTCGACTATGACAAAGTCGCCGAGGCGATTTTCACCGAGCCGGAGATTGCCTCGGTTGGCCTCGCCGAAGTCGATGCCGCGGCTCAAGGACGCAAGGTGAGGACCACCAAGGTGCCGTTCGCGTCGAATGCACGGTCCGTCCTCCAGTTCTACACGAGAGGTTTCGTGAAGGTAATCTCCGATCCCGCCACCGGCGTCGTCCTGGGCGGGACTATCGTCGGACATCGGGCGTCGGAGCTCATCGGGGTCATCGCCCTCGCCGTCCAGGCCGGAGTCACCGCCTCGACCCTGGTCAACACCCTGATGGTCCACCCCTCCATGACCGAAGCAATAACCGACGCCGCGGAGTGACGGCCACCAATTCTCCCAGCGACGCGTCTCTCCCACCGGAGCGAAGCGACGGGGGGAGTAGCGCCGCTCGCGTCTCTCCCTCCGCTTGCGGAGGGAGTACCTCCGACCAGCAGGTCGGAGGGGAGGGTGGGGCGTTCCCGCCAACGATGCTCGCGCGTCGCTGACGCGACTCCTCTCCCAGCCCGTGGGGATCTCTCCCTCCTACCTCCGCCCGCCTTTCGGCGAGCGCAGGGACCTTCCTCCCGCAAACGGGAGGACAGTGGGCCGGCGGGTCTTGAAGAAACGTTGAGGAACTGCTGAAGCGTCCTTGAGCTGGCCTGGGGCATATTGGCCAGGTACTTAAGGAGGTACCAGGAATGCTCAGGAAAATGCTCGGAATATCCACCGCTGTTGCAGCGGCTCTCGTCGTAGTTGGAGTGGCGTGGGCTTCGAGTGATGTGTCGTCTTCAACGTCGCTACCCGAGGCGACTCTGTCGGCGGCTGCTGGATCGTCCACGTCGGCGTCCATCGGCAGCTCGACCAGCAGCACCGACGACAACACATCGACGACACTCGATGACGGAAGCTCCACATCGACCTCGCTGGCGGGGAGCACGTCGACAACCATCGATGACAGCACTTCGACCAGCTTCGACGACAATGGCGGCTCCACGTCGACCACGATCGACGACATCACGTCCACCTCCTTCGACGACAGTGACCTCCCCGTGCCGGATGGGACCTTCGTCTACCAGGTTGCCTCGGCAGGGACCGTGACTATCCAGGTGACTAACGGTGCGATGTCCCTCGACTCGGTGAACGCCAGCCTCGGCTGGTCCTTCGAGGTGGAAAAGAACCGGTCCGATGATGTCGAAGTGGAATTCGAGCTGGGCGACGCTGAGGCCAGCATCAGGGTCAGGGCCGACCACGGCGAGTTGAGGGTCGAGATCGAGGCCAAGACGAACTAATTCACACCGAGGACGATACGGCGGCCATCCCCATCCGGCCGTCGTTTTGTCTATTTGATGATTGCGATGACCTGGCCCGGCGACACAGTGTCGCCGGGTTCGACTCTGAGATCGATGACCTCACCGCCGTTGGGGGTTGAGACCTCGTTCTCCATCTTCATCGCCTCCAGGACGCAGAGGGCGTCACCGGCTTTGACCGAGGACCCGGCC
>DATKCM010000033.1:0-3980 GCA_035513195.1 Acidimicrobiia bacterium
GGCCGACTACGCCCAGTTCCTGACCGGGGACGAGGCGACTCAAGCGGCCATCGAAGACGGGTTTATCGTCGAAGGTGAGACCGTTCCCAACGACTATTACATCGTGAACGAGAATCCCCAGTTGCGGGAGCTCGCTCTCGACCCCAATGCTCCGATCGTTCTCAACGCCTGCTTCGTCGACGGGGAATGTGTAACCCAGGTCCGGGTCACAATTGAACAATGGATGGTGCTAACGGCAGGCGACATGCCCGATGGTCTCGGTGAGGGATTCCAATGGTACGGCGATGGCGCCCTTCCTTACTGGCTGATCCTCGAAGGGGAGACGATCGTCGGCATCGAGGAGCAGTACCTGCCCTAACCGCGACCCGCTGGACGATCGGTTCCGCTAGCCGCTTGCTTAACTGAGGCCATGTACTTGATCGTCTGGAAGTACCAGGTCCTTGCTGACCACGAGGAGCAATTTCGCGAGGCCTACGGGCCGGATGGCGATTGGGCTCGGCTCTTCGCCCGGCACGACGGGTTTCTCGGAACCGAGCTCATCGTCGTCGATGAGCCACGCCACTACATGACGATCGACCGCTGGGAGAGCGAACAGTCGTTCAATGCCTATATGGAGCTGGATCGCGAGGAGTACCGGCGGCTCGACGAAAGGTTCGAGACGTTCACCGTCTCCGAAGACCTTGTCGGGAGAGGCAACACGGTCGAACCGGAGGTTTCAGAATGAACCCCGTCTGGTGGCTCGAGGAGGAGGCCTACGCCGGGGAGGAGCATCTCGACGAGGAATATGTCGCCGGGTATGACGCCAAGTCACAGGTCGATCCGAGCGAGGATATCGAGAAGCTGGTTTCGCTCGGCATGGGAGAGTCTTCGGTGCTGGTCGACCTCGGGGCGGGCACGGGGGTGTTCTCTCTTGCTGCCGCCGCAACCGGCGCATATGTGGTGGCGGTCGATGTCTCTCCGGCCATGGTCGACTCGATGCGCGAGCGCGCCGAGCAGTCAGACCTGGACAACATCACCGTGGTTCGAGCCGGCTTCCTCTCCTACGACCACGCGCTGCCTCCGGCAGACTTCGTCTACACCCGCAACGCCCTCCACCAGTTGCCGGACTTCTGGAAGGTGATCGCCCTCAACCGGATCGCCGCCCTGATCAAGACCGGTGGCCATCTCCTTGTCCGCGATCTGGTGTTCGACCTCGAACCTGATGACGTCGAGGAGGGGATCGAGGAGTGGATGGCGGGCGCAGTCGACGATCCGGCCCGCGGCTTCACCGCCGACGAGCTTGCCGAGCACGTTCGCAAGGAGTTCAGCACCTTTACCTGGATCTTGGAGCCGATGTTGCAACGCTGCGGCTTCGAGATCCTGGAACGTTCCTCCCGCCGCTCAGCGTACGGCACCTACCTCTGCAGGAAGCTGTAGGAGGAACCGGCGGCGCGACCGTGCTTCAGTAAGGGGGAGCAAGACGCGTCTGCAGCTGCTGCCAGACGGTGACTCCAGCTTCGTTCTCGAGAAATCCCTGTGGGTATGTGGGAATCCCCGGAGCGCTCACCTCGTTGAGCGTGCGCATCTCACCGTCGGTGAGATCCCAACCGAGAGCTGCGAGATTGTCGTCGAGTTGGTCAGTCGTCCGGCAACCGAGGAGCACCGAGCTGACCGTCGGCCGGTTCCGGAGCCAGTTGAGGGCGACCTGGCCCATGGTGACGCCTCTGCTGTCGGCGACCGACCTGACCGCGTCGAGGATCTGCCAGGTCCGTTCGTTGTTTCTGAGGTCGTACGCCTCGATCCCTCGTGTCGGGTCCTCGCCGAGACGGCTCGCCCCCGTCGGGGCGACTGTCCGCTCGTACTTGCCGGTGAGCCAGCCCCCACCGAGCGGTGACCAGGGAAGGGTTCCGACGTCGCGGTCGATGCAAAGGGGGATCAGCTCGAGTTCGATCTCCCGGGCGAGAAGGTTGTATTGCGGCTGCAGAGAGACGATCGGAGCCCACTCGTTGTGCTCGGCGGTCAGGATCGCCCGCTCCAATTGCCACGCAAGAAAGTTGGACAACCCGACGTAGCGGACCTTCCCCGCGGCTACGAACCCGTCGAGTGTCTCCAGGGTCTCCTCGATCGGTGTCGCCGGATCCCAGGCATGGATCTGATACAGGTCGATGGTGTCGACCCCGAGTCGACTCAGGCTGGCATCGACGGCCCGTTCCAGATGGGCCCGGCCGGCACCGCTGTCCGCAGGGTCGTCGCTCATGGCGAACCGGGCCTTGGTGGCGATGGTGGCTCCTTCGGCTCCGCCCCGTTTCGCCAGCCAGCGGCCGATGATCTCCTCGGAGGCACCACGTGTGTACACGTCGGCGGTGTCGATGAACGACCCGCCCGCTTCGAAGTAACGGTTGAGGATGGCGTGGGAGGTCTCCTCGTCCGACTCGTGGCCGAAGGTCATCGTTCCCAGGCCGAAGACGCTGACCTCCAGAGCCGACTTGCCCAGGTTTCGTTTCTCCATGTCGCCGAGGATATGCGCAACTGCCGGCCAAGGGCGGACTCAGCCCGAGCGCACCGCGTTCACGGCCCGGCCAATTGCGTCGATAGTGATGTCGATGTCTTCGGCAGTAGTGGTCCAGTTGGACACGGACACCCTTAGGAGCCGCTCACCGTGCCAGGTGGTGGCGCCCAGCCAGCAGGTCCCTTCTTTCTGGATGAATCGCTCCACACGATCGGTCTCCTCGGTGGTGCCGACCCGGACCAGGACCTGATTCAGGACCACGTCATTGACCGCTTCGACACCGGGAATGGTTGCCACGCCGGCGGCGAGCCGACGCGCCAGTTCACAGGTCCGGTTGATCAAGTCGGCAACACCCGAGCGCCCCAACGACCGGAGCGCCGCCCAGGTGGCGAACCCCCGGGCTCTGCGTGACGACTCCGGCACGAAGTCACCGCCACCGAAGGTGCGGCCAGCCACCTGTCCGGTGAGGTAATCGGCGGTGTAGGCCATCGCCGTGGCATGGACGTCGGGATAGGCACAGAAGGCGTAACCGGAGTCGTAGGGGACATTCAGCCACTTGTGACCGTCACATCCCCAGGAGTCGGCTAGTTCGATACCATCGACAAGATGGGAGGTTTCCGGGCTGGCCGCGGCCCAGAGCCCGAAGGCCCCGTCGACGTGTAGCCATGCGTTCCTGTCTCTGCTGATCTCGCCAATCGTCCGAAGTTCGTCGAAGGCACCGGTGTTCACATTCCCCGCCTGTGCGCACACAATTGTCGGTGCGTCCCTGTCTTCGTCGAGTAGAGATGCAAGGTTGGCGGTGTCCATGGTCCCGTCTTCGAGAGCGGGCACGACCACCAGCGAGCTCTCGCCGAGGCCGAGGAGGCGGACCGCGCGATCGATGGTGCCATGACGCTCCGCCCCGACCACCACTCGCACCGGCGGAGCGCCGGTGAGGCCATCAACACCGACATCCCAACCCTTGTCCATGAGGACGCGCCATCTCCCTGCTGTCAATCCGACGGTGTTGGCACCCTGGGCCCCGGTGACGAACCCGACCGACGCGGTGGCCGGGATAGAGAGGAGCTCTTTGAGCCAGTCGCCAGCCATGTCCTCGTAGGCCAATGCGGCCGGGGATAGCGCCTCGTTGAAGGCGTTCTGATCCCATCCAGTGGTCATCAGGTCTGCAAGAAGCGCCGCGTCGAGGGAGCCACCGACGACAAACCCGAAGTAACGGGGCCCATCCGTGGCCACCAGTCCCGGCTGTGCCGCACTGAGATGTCTGAGGACCACATCGGCCGGCTCACCTCGATCGGGAAGTCGGGACGAGAGGGTCTCTCTCAACTGTTTCCGACTGGCAGAGGGAGTGACCCGCGACGTGGGCAGGCCCTCCCGGTAATCGGCGATGAGGTCGGCGGCGCGGTGCAATGAATGGCGGAGGTCGTCCATGCGCGGGAGCATATCTGTTCCCGGGGGCCCGCGACCCGCCCATCACCGCGGCTGTCACCCGAAA
>DATKCM010000034.1:0-5542 GCA_035513195.1 Acidimicrobiia bacterium
CCAGTCGAATCTGGCGTGATACGTGCTACTGCTCCCCGGCCACCCGTCGTTGTGGCCATGGCTGATGACCACCGCCGCCATCCAATCGCGATGTCGTTCCGCCACGTGGAGAAACCCGGATCCTTTCGGGGCACACATCCACTTGTGACAGTTCGCGGTGTAAAACGACGCGCCAAGCTCCTCGAGGTTGACATCGACCATTCCCGGAGAGAGGGCACCATCAACCAAGACAGGGACTTCAGGCTCGAGATGCTCGATCAGCTGGGCCACCGGCAGGACAATTCCGGTCGGCGAAGTGACGTGGTCGATCACCACCAGCGCGGTTCGCTTGGTGACAGCATCGAGGACCTTGCCGACCACTACTCCCGCGGCTTCGATCGGGAACGGCAGGTCCACGGTCACTACCCGGGCGCCCTTCTTGGCAGCACTGACCGCCACCGCGTTGTTGCAGGCGTTGTAGCCCTGGTTCGTCACGATGATCTCTGAATCGGCCGAGAGCCGGGATTCGAACGACCGTGTCACGGAATTGACCCCGTACGTCGCATTCGGGACAAAGACGAGGCCGTCGAAGTCACCCCCGACGAACGAGGCAAGTGTGGAACGGGCTGCATCGAGAGCGGGTTGGTAGGTCTCGAGCATGAAGGAAACCGGATTGGATTCCATCATCGCCCGCCAACGATCCTGCTCGGCAAGAACCTCCACGGGAGTTGCGCCAAAGGAGCCATGGTTGAGATGGATCACGTCAGGATCGAGATGCCAGGTCGCCACGCGGCGAGTGTACGACCCTTCCTCGCGGGGATCAGGCTACGAGGTTGCCGGGGGCAACGTGGTGGCGGGCCGTATCATCGCCGGATGAGCCCGGTCAACGAGTTCGGCGAGACTGTGGGAGAAGACCTTGGGGATTGGTCGGCTCCCCCAACCCCGGAGCCTGTGTCACTCAAAGGCGCGTATGCCTCTCTCGAGCCGCTCCGGCCTGACCACGCCTTCTCGTTGTTCCCCACTTTCTCCGCGGCGCCGGATTCGCTCTGGACCTACATGTCCATAGGCCCTTTTTCCTCTGAAGCTGAGATGGCGTCTGCCTTTGCGGCGCAAATCGCCCTCCCCGATTGGCTGCCTTTCGCAATTCTGGTAGACGGCAAAGCAGTCGGATTCCTTTCCTACCTGCGTATCGACCCGTCGGGTGGGGTCATCGAGATCGGCTCGATCGTCTTCGCTCCCGAGCTGCAGCGGACCACGGCAGCCACAGAAGCTATTTACCTCCTGCTCGATTACGCCTTCGGTCTCGGATTCCGGCGCTGTGAATGGAAATGCGACGATCTCAATGCCCCCTCGCGCCGCGCCGCTCAGCGGCTCGGGTTCAGCTACGAGGGGACATTCGCGAAGGCAACCCACTACAAGGGGCGTAACCGGGACACCGCCTGGTACGCAATCACGGACACCGAGTGGCCGGGCATCGACAGAGCATCCAAGGCCTGGTTGGCCTCCGAAAACTTCGATGCCGAAGGAAGACAGCGTCAGCCGCTGGAAGCCTTTCGGCAGTGATCTGTTGCCATCACGTTCGACGCAGCTAAGCTCTGATTCGTGACACATCTGAAGCGCTCCGGACTTCTCCTCCTTATGTAGGGCGACGCGTCCAATTCCGCGCTCGCCCGCCCCCGGTCCGGGGCTTTTCTTTTGCCCGGACCCACCCCTCTCCCCCACCGACTTCGATTTGGAGCCTCTCATGTCAACTACACCCGAATCAACACCAAAAATGCCATTCCACAAATACCAGCCATTCATCCCGCTGGTCCTGAAAGACCGCACCTGGCCCGACCAGGTCATAGACAAGGCGCCTCTCTGGTGTTCGGTTGACCTCAGAGACGGCAACCAGGCCCTGATTGATCCGATGGACCCGCCCCGGAAGCTCAAGATGTTTCAGGAGCTCGTGGCAATGGGCTTCAAGGAGATCGAGGTGGGCTTTCCGGCGGCGAGCCAGCCCGATTACGACTTCGTCCGCCAGCTCATCGAGGAAGATCTCATTCCCGACGATGTCACCATTCAGGTGCTGAGTCAGAGCCGTGACGAGCTGATCGAAAGGACCTTCGACTCGGTCCTCGGCGCCCACAAGGCGATCATTCACTTCTACAACTCGACCAACCCGCTCCAGCGTGAGGTGGTGTTCGGGATGGACCGCGAAGGGATCAAGGAGATCGCCGTCAACGCGGCCAAACTCGCCAGAAAACTTGCCGAGGCAGCTGGTGACACCTCCATCCGGTATGAGTACTCGCCGGAGAGTTTCACCCTCACCGAGCCTGACTACGCCCTCGAGGTCTGCGAGGCGGTGATGGATGTAGTCGAGCCGTCACCGGAGAACCCGGTAATTCTGAATCTTCCCGCAACGGTGGAGTGTTACTCCCCAAACGTGTACGGCGACGTCATCGAATGGTTCGGCCGAAGGGTGAAACAACGCGACTCGATCGTGCTCAGCCTTCACCCTCACAACGATCGCGGCACCGCCGTGGCAGCAGCAGAATTCGGGGTCATGGCCGGAGCCGACCGGGTAGAAGGCACCCTTTTCGGCAACGGGGAACGGACCGGTAATGTCGACATCGTCAACCTGGCAATGAATCTCTTCGCCAACGGTGTCGATCCCGAACTGGATATCTCCGACATCGACGCGCTGCGCAGAGTCGCCGAATACTGCAACCGGCTCCCGGTTCACCCGCGCCACCCTTATGTGGGCGACCTGGTCTACACGTCTTTCTCGGGGTCACACCAGGACGCAATCAAGAAGGGATTTGCGGCACTTCCCGACGACTACGAGGTCTGGGGAGTGCCCTACCTGCCCATCGACCCCAAACATGTCGGGAGAAGCTACGAGGCAGTGATCAGGGTCAACTCCCAGTCTGGCAAAGGCGGCGTTGCCTACGTCATGAAAGAGGAGCATGGCTTCGAGCTCCCCCGTCGTCTCCAGATCGAGTTCTCGAAAACCATCCAGACGATCACCGAGAACACCGGGACCGAGATCTCCCCGGCGGCGATGTGGGATGCTTTCCGGGCTGAATACCTGCCCGCCCAGCCGCAACTCAAACTCGTCGGCCACGAGCTGCACACCTCGACCAGGGGTGATCATGGCCGGACCAAGTTGGAGGCAACCCTAGGCATCTTCGGCGATGAGGCTGCGCTCTCGGGCGAAGGCGACGGGCCGGTGGAGGCGTTCGTCAATGCGCTTGGCGCTCATTTCGGCGATGTCTTCGATGTGGTCGACTACACCGAGCATGCCATCGGCCGGGGAGCCGACGCCAAGGCGGTAGCTTATGTGGAGACATCATCGGGATCGGGCGAGACGAGATGGGGCGTCGGCGTCGATTCGAACATCACCACTGCCTCGTTGATCGCGGTGCTGCGAGCGTTTGAGCGACAATCTCGGCGCTGACTGAGACAGCCCGCCCTAGCCACCCCGCTTGTAGTTGCCCGTCATCCGGGCCATCACTTCCTGCGGATCACGCGACTCGACCCGGTTGAGAAACTTCCTGGCGCGCTCGCCACGGAGGACCGCGGCTTTGCGCCCATTGTGCTTGATGGTCACTTCACCGTTCTTACGGCGGGTGTAGGTGAATCCTGATGGTTCGGCCATGGCAGCCACGAGGTTACACCCGGCGTCGGTGGTGCAGCGCCGGATAGACCTGTTGTTAGAGTCGCTTCGCTATGAATCAAGCCGCAATCATGACCGGGGCTGGATCGGCCCGACGGGGCCGGCTCAAGCAGGCACTCTCGATCCTGGTCGTGCTGCTGGTACTGGTCTTCATCTGGGAGTCGTACAAGTTGATCTGGCTCCAGATGGGTTGGATCAGACCGGTCCGACCTGATGGAACCACCATGCCCCATGTCTGGGACATGGTCATCGAGTTGTTCCGACCCGTAAGGCGCGGCGGCGACCTTCTGATTTTCGATCTGACCACACGCTCCCTGTTCACACTGCGCGAAGCATTTGCCGGTTTTGTCATCGGAGGGGTCTTCGGCTTCGGCCTGAGCGTGATCTTCGTTCGTTCCCTGCTGCTGGAACGGGCGTTCATGCCGTATGTAGTCGCCAGCCAGACGATCCCGATCATCGCAATCGCCCCGATGGTTGTGGTCTGGGGCGGTCGTTTGGACATCCCGCAGTGGCTCTCCGTCGCTGTGATCTCCGCCTACCTGACGTTCTTCCCGGTGGCCATCAACACACTGCGTGGTTTGCGCTCCCCCGACCCCAACGCCATGGAGTTGATGAAGTCGTACGCCGCGACCCCATCGGAGGTTCTGTGGAAACTCCAGGTCCCTGCTGCCCTTCCCTACATCTTCACGGCCCTCAAGGTGTCCGCCACGGCAAGTGTCATCGGTGCTCTGATCGGTGAGCTACCGGCAGGCTTCGGCGAGGGCCTGGGACGCGCCCTGCTCACATTCTCCTCCCAATTCGGAGCACGCTCGGTGAAGCTCTATGCGACCGTAATTGTCACTGCGCTCGCAGGAATACTCTTCGTGGGTGCTGTTGTCCTTACCGAACGGCGTTTCGTTCCGGAAGGAAACCGGCTCCCCTACGACGTCGAGCTCAAGGTGGAGGGTCAGATTTGAGCCCCACGATGAGCGTGGTCGAGGCTAGCAACCTCGGGAAGACCTTCGGAACGGGATCGGAGGCGGTAACTGCCCTGAGCGGGATCGACCTGTCGGTCGAGAGCGGGGAGTTCGTTTCCCTGATCGGACCCTCAGGATGCGGCAAGAGCACACTTCTACGCCTCATCGGCGACCTCACCCGCCCGAGTAACGGCGAGATCACCATCAACGGGAAAAGCGCCGAGCAGGCGCGGAGGGATCGCGACTACGGGATCGTCTTCCAGAAGGCGACCCTGCTCGACTGGCGAACCGTGTCGAAGAATGTCGAACTCCCCCTGGAGATCATGGACGAGGGCGGGCGTTCGGAACGAGCCGCCGAAATGCTCGAGCTGGTCCAACTGACCGACTTCACCAGCCACTACCCGTGGCAGCTGTCAGGCGGTATGCAGCAGAGAGTCGCCATCGCCCGTGCCCTGGCGTTCAAGCCCTCCCTTCTGTTGATGGACGAGCCTTTCGGGGCACTCGACGAGATGACCCGTGAGCTGATGCAGCAGGAAGTCCTCCGGATATGGACCGAGACCGGCACCACTGTCGTCTTCGTGACCCATTCGATCCCCGAGGCGGTGTTCCTCTCCACCCGGGTAGTGGTCATGTCGGCCCGGCCGGGACGGATCAGCCACGTCATCGACACCTCACTCCCCCACCCCCGGACCGAGGACACCCGGGAGTCAACCGCGTACTACGACAAAGTCACCGAGGTGCGAGAAGCCCTACGGCAAGGGGAACGGAAACAATGACCTCCGATCCCATGGATGCCTTCAGCGGCGATCTTCCAGTCGGCACTTCGACTCCCTCGTCGCTTCGGGTCCGGCTCAAGACCTATGGCCCTGCCCTCGCCCTTTTCGTCGGCGGCCTTCTCGTATGGGAGGCTGCTGTGAGGGTCTTCGACATTCAGGCCTTTGTCCTCCCG
>DATKCM010000035.1:0-4783 GCA_035513195.1 Acidimicrobiia bacterium
CCCCGCGGACATCGAAACTCTGAGCGGGAAGAACGCGGCGAGTCACGGCACATTCGTCGCTGGCCTCATCCGTCGCGTCGCGCCCGAGCACACTATCTCCATGACCCGGGCCCGCCGCTGGGCTGTCAAAGACCTGGAGCCTAAGCTGGACGCATCGCATTACGACGCCGACGACCCGTCGACCGAACTGCACGTACTCGAGGCGATGATCAGATTGGTCAATCGGCTCGGAGGCAGGGACCGCTGCGATGTTGCAGCCCTCAATCTGTCGCTTGGTGGCAGCTGTGACGATCACGACCCGGGGTTCGTCACGTTGCGGATCGCCCTCGACCTCTGGCGGAACCGGTTCCCGAAGGTCCCGATCTTCGCCGCCGGGGGCAACACCCCCGATCGTTTCGAGGTCTACCCGGGAGCTTTCGAGTTTGTCAGGTCGGTGGCCGCCGCCAAGGATGGAGGCGAAAAAGTGGTCTGGGACCGGACAGCTTCCCGGTCGGGCCCGCTTACGGCTCCCGACCGTCCCTGGATCACCGATGTCGCCCCGGGGTCTGACCTGGTGGGCCCGAGCGGTCGCACCCGGGCCGAGTGGGTGAAATGGAGCGGATCATCGTTCGCCACCGCGGTGGCAACCGCTAATTACGTGAGCAATCGGCCGATGGAAGCAAGCGATGGTCTGATCTGGTGGGCCGACCGACAGACGAAGCCCGCCGACATCCCCGGACTGGTGATGTAGAGGCCTGCCGTCGGTTTGGGAGGCGACCGCTCTCAACTTGGTGCTCTCACTCCCCCTTACCTCCCCGCCCTCGGAGGGCGGACAGGAACCTTTCCCCCATTCGACTTCGTCTCTGGGGAACAGCTTCGCGGACCTTCCTCCCGGAGGCGGGAGGACAGTTGCGGCTCTCCCACCGCTTGCGGAGGGAGGGCCGGCGACGGGTATTTCTCTCCCACCGCCCAAAGGGTGGGGGGAGTTCCGCCGGCCGCCAGGCCGGCGGAGAGGGGGGCAGGTTCTCTCCAACGCTGCTTGCTCTCCCAGCTCGAGGGGATCTCTCCCTCCTACCTCCGCCCGCCTTCGGCGTGCGCAGGGACCTTCCTCCCGCAAGCGGGAGGACAGTAGGGCGGGGAGGAACCGTTCCCCCATTCGACTTCGTCTCTGCGGGAACAGCTTCGCGGATCTTCCTCCCGCAAGCGGGAGGACAGTTGACCGTTCTTATATCGCTGGCTGAATTGGGCGGTTCGTTCTTCCTATGAGGACTGCGCCGACTCTGCTCAGACCGGAACGGACTAGTACGGCTCGCACCGCCGCCATGCGTTGCCCTGCCCGGTCTGGTCGCTCGATGAGACGATGACGTTCCGCCGCGGCCCTGTATCGGTCGATTTTCTGTTCGTTCATTGCCCGGATTTGGTCGTAAGGCAGCATTGCCTCTCCCTTTCAAGTGGTGTTCATTCCCTGTCGAGTGAGAAGAGCACCGACCAGCCCCGGTGATACACCGACTCGCATTTCTTGGTGGGCGGGTGCTGTAAGCCGAGGCGGGATTCCAGACCGTCGATGATGATCTCGAGACCGAACATGTACCTCCCGCAAGCGGGAGGACAGTTGGCGAACAGGCCTAACTCACCAGGCGCGGACCCGGTCTATGGTGGTCCGGATCGGCACGGGGTAGTCGCCACCGAAGACTTCAGGAGTCCAGCCGTTTGCCTCGATGAGACTCTGGTACTTCTCTATGTAGGCACTGTGGTCTTTGGGCTCGGGAGCTTCGGAGTCAATCCGGGATGTGCCCTCGATCGTTATCACAGCTCCGCCCCTGCCGTTGCCGTCGAGGTTCAGGGACACCTTTGGGTTTTCGACGACATTGCGGTTGCGGATGGTGCCATCCTTCGAATAGACCAGAATCTCGTCGCCTTCGAGGAGGAACCAGACGACCGACGTCTGGGGCTGGCCGTCTGATCGCACCGTGGTCATCCAGATGACCATCTCTTGTTCCAACCTTGCCTTGACCCTGTCGTTGAGCATTGGCCTACGTTACCGAGCGGGAGAACCGGGAGCTCAAGAGGACAGCCGCAATCGACCGCCGGATCTTCGTGGCTCCTTCGCTCCTCGAAACGGACGAACTGATCGGACTCGGAGGATTCCTCGAACCCAGTCCCGAACACGAGATTCCGATGATGGGCCTCTCCTCCTGGTCCAGCGCAGCCGGCGACGCCGCGGGCCGGGAACCGAGGCGGTGGAGGGAATCGTGGAGTACCTGGGTGATGGCGACTGGGACCGGGTGGCGGTGACCGTTCTCGAAGCAGCCCCGGAGTTAGAGAATTTTGGTCACGGTTAGGGTTTCAGGTAGTAGAACAAACCCAGGACCAGGACAAGCGGGCCGTCTGGGTGATGGAGGCGCAGTATGATCTACCACTGGTGTGATCGCAGCGATTGGGAAGGGGCCGGGGAGGTATACACAGCGCCGAGCCTGGCAGACGAGGGTTTCATCCACTTCTCCTACAAGCACCAGGTTGCCCGAACCGCATTCGCCACCGACCCCGGGCACCAGAACCTTGTGATCCTCTGCGTCGATCCGTCTGGCCTCGACGTTGTCGACGAGGACTGTTACGAGTTGGGCGAGAAATACCCGCACGTCTACGCACCGATACCCGTGGCATCGGTGGTGGCCGTCCTCCCCTTTCCTTCCGAGCCCGACGGGACGTTCCTGCTGCCAGAAGGTCTCCCTGACTAGTGCCCTGTCATCGCTGAGTCATCGGGGGTACCCTCTAACCGCGGTCTGGTTCAGGCAGGTCGGAACGTCCGCACCAACGACGTCGTGAGCAAACGTTTGTACACTTTGGCACCGAGGTACGGAAGGCCTTCATGGTCAGAAACTGGAGTCCGGCGAGAGTCGCTCACGTTCTGTATGTGACCGGATATATCGCAACGGTGACAAGCATCAGCGCCCTGGTGCTTGGACTGCTTGTGGTTCAGGTCGGAGCTAGCGATTTGCGAGCCACTCTTGAAGTCTCCGGCGAGGCGATGGAGGCAATCGTCGACACGGTCGATGTCATCGAGGACGTAACATCCGAGATCCGGGACAGCATCGATGCTGCGGCCGACGGCGTCAGCGGCGTGTCAGCCACAGCCACGATCGGCGCTGAGAGCATCGAAGAGGTGGCGGTCTTCCTCGAAGAGGATCTCCCCGCCGACCTCGAAGCCATCCGCAGGGCCATGCCCGCAGCGGTTCAGGCGGCCGGAGCGATCGACGGGACCCTCCGGGCTCTGAGGTTCGTGGGAGTCAGCTATTCCCCCGAGGAGCCGTTCGACGATTCGCTACGCAGCGTCGAGGCCGCCCTGGCCGACATGCCCGATGACCTCCGTAGGCAGAGTGAATCCTTGAGGAACCTGGTTCCCGCCGCGACTCGCCTGGCGGGAGAAGCCGACCGCCTTGCTCTGGCCCTCACCCGGCTCGGAGACGATCTGGCAAAACTGGAGGGCGTCACCCAAACCTACGATCAGACCCTCACCGAGGCGAGCGCCACCATCGACCTGACCGGTTCGAAGCTCGATCGAAATCTCTGGCTGTTGCGGATCGCCCTGGTCGCGATGGCCATCGCAGGCGTCTCACTTGGCGTGGGATTGATCGCCATGAGCAGATTCGTCGACCTGAACCTATCCACCGCTCGTGTCGAAGTAACGAAGGCCCTCGCGGCAGGCAGCGAAGACCGCTAGCGGCGGACCCAACCCCGAAAACGTCAAAGATCGCGAACCTTCTTCCCGCAAGCGGGAGGACAGTTGGAACCCTCAATGGATATACGGCTGAAGGATGTCTCTGGCTATCAGGAATCCCCGTTTCACGAGCTCGTCGGATGCTTCGAAATCCCGGTCCTCGTGTTCGATGATGATCGGGCCGTCGTAGCCGACCCGGTACAGGGCGGAGAAGACCCGGTTCCATTCCACATGGCCCAGACCGGGAAGGCGGGGAATCTGCCATCCGATGCCTGACGACAACGTCCCGTTCTCGTACAGGCCGTCGTAATCGATCATCACGTCTTTGGCCTGGAAGTGGTAGAAGCGCTCCCCGAACTCCTCGATGGCGGTCTCGATGTCGATCATCAGCCAGACGAGGTGAGATGGGTCGAAGTTGAGCCCGATCGTCTCCCCAAACTCCTCGAACATGCGACGCCAGATCTTCGGGTTATAGGCGAGGTTGTGCCCCGAAGGCCACTCGTCTGTTGAGAAGATCATCGGGCAGTTCTCGATGGCCACCTTGACCCCCTTCTCCTCTGCCCATGAGACGATTTCCGGCCAGACCCGGATCGCTTCGTACCAGTTCTCGTCCTGGGTCTTGGCGCGGTCGGCACCAATGAAGGTGTTGACCACCGGCACCTGCATCTTCGAGGCCGCAGCAATCACATTCTTCAGGTGGTCGATGACAGTCCGCCGATGCTCAGCGTCGGGATGGAGCGGATTCGGGTAATAGCCGAGACCCGAGATCTCGAGACCTTTCTGGTTGATACCGTCGACAATCTCCGAGGCACGGGTCTCCGAGAGATCACCTACATCGACGTGGCTGGTGCCCGCATAGCGCCGCGTCTCGCCCCCAGAGGCTGGCCAGGCAGCGATCTCGATGGTGGTAAAGCCATTGGCCGCGGTCCACCCGACAACGTCGTCCAGGGAAGTTTCCGGGAAGGGTGCAGTGAGGAGTCCGAGTTTCATGACTTGGTCTCCTTATCTCTCGACCGTTGTCCATTGTTCGGATGCGTGACTGGTCGCAACAGCATCGGTCACCAAGACCGCGTCGTGACCATCGGC
>DATKCM010000036.1:0-5030 GCA_035513195.1 Acidimicrobiia bacterium
CCCTGGCGTGTCATCGAAAAGGTCGAGGGTGTATTTCGCCATTTCCCGGGCATCATCGACGAGGCCAACATTGAACGCCGGCTGGCCACAACATGTCTGGCCTTCGGGAAATCCGACTTTGCATCCCGACCTCTCCAGCACGCGCAACGTGGCCCGCCCCACCTCAGGAGCTATCTCATTGACCAAACAGGTAACCATCAACTGGACGTTTTCCTCGGCCATAGCCCCAACGATACGACTTCAACCCGCGTTCCTAATGAACCAGCGATCAATATTGATCGCTGGGGCACCAAGAAACGGGTAAACCTCGCCACATTTTGTTGGAGATCGCGGACCCGGGCGCTATCGTCACCCCTCACATGACGCGCTTCATCGGTCACGAGAACATGTGCGCGGCTCCACAAGAGCCGTGCAGTCTCCACGCGTAGCAGCGCACCAACCAAAAAGGAGTGGACTCGCACCGGCAACGGTTGCGGGTCTTTTTGATTCAACGCCTGGTCGGTCATCCATCTCCCGGACCAAGGAGAAGCAATGACGACAACAGCAACCTCACGGCTCAACGAGGTCGACATCGAGGCGGTGGGTGCCCTGATCGGGGCGATCCAAAAGGAACCAGCGAAGGCGCAAACGGTCTGGAGCGCCCGGGTCCGCTGGAAAGGTGGCTTCCAATCGGAGGCCGAGGTACGGGAGTTCCCACCGGTTCCTTCCGACGAGCCGAAGGCACTTGGAGGAGATGACCGGGCAGCCAACCCGGTGGAACAACTCCTCGGTGCGTTGGGTAACTGCCTCGCAGTCGGATATGCGGCAAACGCCACAGCGGCAGGCATCGAGCTCAAGGACGTGAACATCGTCCTCGAAGGCGACCTCGACCTGAGCACGTTCCTTGGACTCAGTCCCGGGCACGCAGGATATGACGGCATTCGGGCGACAGTGAATATCGACAGCGACGCCACGGCTGACCAGCTCGCCGAGCTGCACGACAAAGTGGTGGCGACCTCCCCGGTCGGTCACACGTTGTCCAGCCCGATCCCGGTCGTGATAGAGCTCGCGTGATGACATACGCCGGTGGGGGCGGGCGGTTGCGACCGGCCGTCCCCCCGGTACCGTTGGTGAAACTTATATCCAGGACGCAAGAGAGACAATGACTGATCATTCCTTTGGCTTCAACACCCGCTCGATCCACGCCGGACAAAGGCCCGACCCGGAGACCGGGGCGCGAGCCATGCCGATCTACGCCACGACCTCTTTCGTCTTTGAGGACGCGCAGCATGCCGCCGACCTGTTCGCGCTCCAGACATACGGGAACATCTACTCCCGAATCGGCAACCCGACGACGGCGGCCTTCGAAGAGCGCATGGCCTCGCTGGAGGGGGGTCTGGGTGCGGTCGCCACATCCTCGGGCCAGGCCGCTCAGTTGATCTCGGTGCTGGCTCTATGTCAGAAGGGTGACGAAATCGTCGCCTCCCGCTCCCTATATGGGGGAACATATACCCAGTTCGACGTGACTCTGCGCCGGATGGGAGTGGACGTGACGTTCGTCGACATCCATGACTTCGATGCAGTCGAAGCCGCCATCAACGAACGGACCAAGCTGGTCTATGGCGAGACGATCGGGAACCCCAAGGCGGATGTGCTCGACATCTCCGCCGTCTCCGACCTGGCCCACAAGCACGGGCTGCCCCTTGTCGTCGACAACACCTTCGCCACCCCGTACCTGTGTCGACCGATCGAACACGGCGCCGATGTCGTCGTGCACTCCGCCACCAAATTCATCGGCGGTCATGGCGTCGTGATCGGAGGCGTCATCGTCGAAAGCGGGAGGTTCCCTTACGACAATGGGAATTTCCCGATCCTGGTCGAGCCCTCCCCGGCGTATCACGACCTCAGGTTCTGGGAGAATTTCCGGGAGTATGCCTACCTGACCAGGGCTCGGGTCGAGCTGCTTCGGGACATCGGCGCAGCACCGTCGCCGTTCAACAGTTTCATCCTGCTCCTCGGTTTGGAAACGCTTTCTCTGCGGATGCGTCAGCATGCGGAGAATGCCCGGACCGCTGCCGAGCATCTCGCCGACCATCCCGCAGTCTCCTGGATCAACTTCCCCATCTTCGACGACAATCCCTACACGGCCCTCGCCCGCAAGTACCTGCCGGAAGGCCCCGGTGCGGTGTTCACCTTCGGGTTGAAGGAGGGTTATGAAGCCGGGGTCCGTTTCATCGAAAAGGTGGAGCTGGCCTCGCACCTGGCGAACGTGGGGGACGCCAAGACCCTGGTGATCCACCCCGCCTCTACCACACACCAACAGGTTCCGGCTGAAGAGCGCGCAAGTGCGGGGGTCACCGATGACATGATCCGCATCTCGGTCGGTATCGAGGACATCGACGACATCCTGTGGGATCTCGACCAGGCATTGGAGGAAACGCAATGACCGCCTTACAGGAAGCAACCGCCCAGCAAAGGCTCAGCATCATCCAGAACGCAATAAGCGCGGCGCTCGTGGGCGTTTCGGCAAATCCAATCCGCTCGTCCAACTTCGTAGCGTCCTACCTGGTGCGGACACCGCTGAGGACCTATCCGGTGAATCCCATGTACGAGGAGGTCCTGGGGATGAAGTGCTACCCCGCCCTCGCAGACCTCCCCGAGGTTCCCGATATCGTGGACATCTTCCGAAGGCCGTCGGAGATTCCCGGAGTGGTAGAGCAAGCAATTGAGGTCGGCGCCAAGGTGGTCTGGTTCCAGTTGGGCCTACGACATGACGAGGCGGCTCAAATGGCGGTGGATGCTGGTCTGCTTGTGGTCCAGGACCGCTGCTTGAAGATCGAGCACGCCCGGTTCTCCGGCAAACTTCATCTCGGCGGTTTCGACACCGGAGTTATCTCGTCGAAACGCAGGCTCCCCATCTGAACGATGCCAGGGCTTGCCTTTTCGGAATAACTATGTGAAAGTGGTGTTTGGCCCTTTGACCCTTACTGAATTAGGCGACCATGCGTAGCACTGAACAGCTCTATATCCCGACGAGGGGACCACGGCTCACGCGGCGCGTCGTCCAACTTGTTATAGGTCTCATCGCTTTCGGCTTCGGAATCGCACTGATGCTCCAGTCCCGTCTCGGGGTGCCTCCCTGGGATGTCCTACATCAGGGGCTCGCCGAGCGGTTCGGCCTCACCGTGGGAATCTGGTCGATTTTCGTCTCCGTGGCGGTACTGCTCCTGTGGCTCCCCATACGGGAGCCCTACGGCTTGGGCACGCTGCTCAATGCTCTCATCATCGGAGTGGCGATAGACGGCTTCGCCCTCATCCTCCCCGAGCCCGACGCCATGCTCTGGCGTGTCGTCCTGCTCACCGCGGGCATCGTCACCATCGGCTTTGCCTCGGGCATGTACATCGGTGCCCACCTCGGTCCCGGGCCTCGGGACGGCCTGATGAAGGGCATCTCGAAACTCGGCCCGTCGGTGCGGCTGACACGCACTTCGATCGAAGTGATCGTCCTCGCCCTCGGCTGGATGCTCGGCGGGACCTTCGGCGTGGGCACTGTCGCCTTCGCCCTTTTCATCGGGCCGATCGTCCAGTTCTCCTTCCGGATCTGGCCCCTGGAGGTCGTCGAGGATGACGTCCCCGAGACCACCACGAAGGCTCGCTAGGCCCCGACGGACCTCTGCTCGAGGACGGCGAGCCCGACGACCAGGATCGCCACAACGAGAAGTGCCTGCCAGGCCGCGACCCCCGCCAGGAGAGGAGACGCCACGATGAGGGCGCCAATGATGATCGGGCGGATCACCGGCCGCTCGATGCCGGCACGCCACATTGCAAGATAGGTCCCGCCCACGAAGAGGGTCACACCACCGACGAGAGCCATGAGCAATCCTGCACTGAGCGGGTCAGAAGCATGCGCGATAGCCTCTTCTGTCGCGACCGCGAAACCGATGACGCCGGCGATGATCGGGAAATGGGCGAATGAATAGACATCGCGGGCGAAGCGACCGATATCTCTGGTAACCGCAGCGAATCTGACTTCTAACGCGTCCTTGGCCCAGCCGAAATAGCTCCACCAAAGCCCTCCGGTTGCGACCACGGCGATGACCACCACCCCAACCACACCAGGGGTCAGCTCCTGGCCCGATGCCCCCAGCCCGGCAGCAATGAGAGACTCGCCAAGAACGATGATGACAAAAAGCCCGTGCCGCTCAGAGAAATGACTGACGAACAGGCGCCACTCACCTGATCCAGCCCGCAGCGCGGCGTTGATATCGAACAAGGCGGCCACACCGAGAGCGATGAAGCGGTACTCGGGGGCGACGAACACCGCGGCGATCACAGCCAGGAGGCCAAGACTCGATGTGATCGCCCACGTTTGAACGGCCCCGCTCCAGGACTCGTCCCCAACGGCGAGCTTCCGCTGGAGCCCAATGCCTATCGCCCTCACCACCACATAGGCGATCGGGAAGAGCCATCCCGAAGCCTCCTCGATGATCGGGACGGTCAACGCCATCACAAATGCGATCCCCGTCGCGAGCAACGTGATCAACCGGACCGAGGCGTGCTCGGTGTCAGCCTGGTTGAGCGACCAGGTGAACTGGGTCCACGCCCACCACACCAACCAGAAGATCACCAACGCCCTGCCGACGCCGAGCAGGGAGAGGTCGTGAGCGAGCACCCCGGTCACCTGGGTGACTGCATACACGAAAACGAGATCGAAGAACAGCTCGACAAAAGTTGCGCCCTGCGCCTCCGTCCCTCGTATCGAGCGGGTGTCCATAGAGCGGCATCCTACGACACCTTCGAAGCACGCCTTAACCACCGCGGATGAGGCTCGCGAAAATTCGATCCGCGAAAGACTCGCCCAATGATTGCTCGACATTTAGTGTCGTCTCCACTTCCCCGACGTCCCTGATCTGACGTCTTCTTCCCCACGAGATCGGTTGCTGTTGGCCGTTCTAAGGCCGCCTCAGACCTGTGGATAAGTGGTCCTTGACCAATCACAAGTTTGTAATTACAGTATTGAAGCTCATACTAGATATCGTGGTTGCTTCCCC
>DATKCM010000037.1:0-11072 GCA_035513195.1 Acidimicrobiia bacterium
GGCGAGAGCCCCCCGGGCCTGGCCGATCGCCCTCATCTCCATCCAGTGTCCGAGCAGCATCACCGTGATCAGGGCGGCCAGTTCCCACCAGAATTCGAGGTCGAACCAGCCCAGGGACGTGGCAACCGATGCCACGAAGGCCACTGTTATGGCCATGCCGATGAGAAGCATCATCCCCGGTAGGTGGTCCCGGATTTCCCCTGCAGCGCCCTTGAGGAACGGTGAGCCACCGTAGACGAATATGACCGTGCCGAGCACCGGCGCCACCAGGTCGGAACCGGGGAAAGAGATAGCGGTGTATCCAAACCACTCCTGGATCAGTTCGCTGAAGTAGATGACCGGAAGCGTGAGCAGGAGTGAAAGCCAGAATCTGTCACGGAACATCGCCGTGCTGTGGCCCTCATGTTTGTCATGGGCCTGGTGACTTTGTGAGTCGCCTTTCTCGTGGCTCTCGTGCTCGTGGCTTTGGTGATTGTGGTGGTCCATCTATCCGCTTCGGATTCGCCCTTTGGGTTTCACGACACCCTTTATACACCTTCCACCCTCCTGGAAGGTCAAGCCGGTCCCGCGAGCAGCTGTTCCCCCGGAGGCGGAGCCGAACGGGGAAAAGGTTCCTGCCCGCCAACTGTCCTCCCGCTTGCGGGAGGAAGGTCCTGCGCACGCCGAAGGCGGGCGGAGGTAGGTGGGAGAGTTCCCTTCGGGCTGGGAGCTCAAGCAGCGTGGGTGGGAACGCCCCACCCTCCCCGGCTCCTCCGTCGCCGGTACTCCCCCCGCAAGCGGAGGGAGAGACGCGTGTGGCGGTGGGAGAGATGTGAGAGATGCTCGGCGTCCCGGATCCTTACACCCCGCAACCCCCTCACGACCCTCTAATCGGGCGGGCATAGGCGTTCTTCTGTGGGCCGCCATGCCTCGATCCAGATCCATCAGATGTCGGATTCGGGTATTACCGGCTAAAACTGCGTTGCATGACACTCTCGGACAGTCGCCTCTCGAATCTGGGAGCCGCCCGGATCCTCAAAGGCTTCGACCGGTACATGGGCGAGTTCAGGAAGATAAACAGGCGCGCCTCGGGGCGATTCGAAGCCCGGGACTGGTCGGGGATTCAATCCGACGCAGTCGAGAGGCTCGACCTGTACGCCGCGACGGTCACAGAGGTTGTCAGCACCATCGAGACGTTGCTGAGAGAACGGAGCGACGACTCCGTGCTCTGGGTGGCGATCAAGGCCGTCTATTCGAGCCTGATATCGGCACGCCAGGATTGGGAGCTGGCGGAGACGTTCTTCAACTCGATAACGCGAAAGGTTTTCACGACAGTCGGGGTCGATTCGGCAGTCGAGTTTGTCGATACCGACTTCGACAGCCCTCCTAGCCCTTCTGAGGCACCGGTGTACCGCACCTATGAGGAGTCCGCGTCCATCGTCGACCTGGTGCGGGAGATCCTCGACGACGCAAGCCATGAGGTTGCATATGCAGATCTCGACGCGAACGTCATCGAGGTGGCGAGTCGAATCGAAAAACGGCTCGCAAGTGCCCCCGGTTTGGGTGTCGTGGACCGGGCCGAAGTGGTGGGAGCGACGTTTTACCGTGGCCAGGCAGCTTATGTGGTCGGCCTCCTTTATTCGGGTTCGCAGGAGGTCCCGATTGTGATGGCATTGAGAAACAGTACGGCAGGCGTGGTCGTGGATGCGGTCCTGCTGACTGAGAACGAGGTGTCGATCCTGTTCAGCTTCACCCGATCGTACTTTCACGTTGACGTCGTCAGACCCTACGACCTCGTACGTTTTCTACGCCGTCTGATGCCCCGGAAACGCATTGCAGAGCTCTATATATCGATCGGGCACAACAAACATGGAAAGACGGAGCTGTACCGCGACCTGCTGCGGCACCTCCAGGCAACCAACGAACGATTCGAACACGCTCGCGGCACCAGGGGATTGGTGATGATTGTGTTCACCATGCCGGGCTACGACGATGTATTCAAGGTGATTCGTGACAGGTTCGCGCCGCCGAAACGGACAACCCGGCGGACCGTGATGGCGAGGTACAAAATGGTCTTCCAGCATGATCGAGCCGGCCGCCTGATGGACGTCCAGGACTTCCAGCATCTCCAGTTCGACCGTTCCCGATTCAGCGAAGAACTGCTCGATGAACTGCTGACCGAGGCCAGCAGAACGGTTTCGATGCAGGGGGATTCCGTGATCGTCAGCCACGTCTATGTAGAACGCCGCATCGTCCCCCTCGACCTCTACGTCCGCGAGGCACGGCCGGCGGCGGCAGCAGATGCAGTTCTTGACTATGGCCAGGCAATCAAGGATCTGGCATCGACCAACATCTTTCCCGGTGACTTGCTCATGAAAAACTTCGGGGTCACCCGCCACGGCCGTGTTGTCTTCTACGACTACGACGAATTGTCACCGCTCACCGACGTCCGGTTCAGGGAGATGCCCGAGCCCCGTGACGACCACGATGCCATGTCCGACCAGCCTTGGTTCGCAGTGGGAGAGCGAGATGTGTTTCCCGAGGAGCATGAGCATTTCCTCGGGCTGAATCCGGAGCTGAAGAGCCGGTTCAATGAGACTCATTCAGACCTGTTCCGGGTGCAGCCATGGATTGGAATCCAGGAACGAATCCGGAACGGGGAGCTGATCGAGGTTTTCCCCTACTCCGAGGAGGCGCGTCTTGCCGACGCAGCCGGGTTCCGAGGCTGGTAGGCGCACCAGGCTTCACCTATCCGGTTGGGTTCCGATAGCGTTGTCGACTTGAGCCAACTCCTCGCCCGCACCCTGGTCTTCTTCACCTCTGCGTCGGTTCTGGTAATCGAAATACTCGCCGGTCGCCTTCTCGCTCCGTACCTCGGGGTCAGCCTCGAGGTGTTCACCGGGATAATCGGTGTGATTCTCGCCGGAATCTCATTGGGAGCATGGCTGGGGGGCCGTGCCGCTGATCGGATGGACCCGACCCGCCTGCCTGGCCCGTTGATGGTCGCCGGAGGGTTGACGGCCATTCTGAGCCCACCGATCATCGATCTCGTCGGGCCGAACCTGGGAATCGACCCTTTGTCGATAGTCTTCCTGGCCTCGGTCGGGTTCGTGGTACCGGCAGCACTCCTCACAGCGGTCACGCCTGTGATCGTGAAGATACAGCTCAACTCTCTCACCGAGACCGGTTCCGTGGTGGGAGGTTTCTCGGCGATCGGAACAGCTGGAGCGATCGCCGGAACTTTCGTGACCGGGTTCTTTCTGATCGCGGCGTTCCCGACCCGCCCGATCATCGCCGGCCTGGGTGCCGTCCTGGTCCTTTGGGGGGCCCTACTGATGATGACCAGGAATCGATGGCGGGCCGTGGCCGCGATGGCAGTTGCTATTGGTGGCGCCTGGTTGCTTGCCAACGCCGATGGGCCATGCCAATTCGAGACCACCTACCACTGCGCCGAGGTGAGGGTCGACGCCCAGAGGCCAAGCGGCCGACTGCTTGTGCTCGACCGTGGACACAACAGCTACGTCGACCTCGTGGACCCCACTTACCTCGACTTCCGCTATGCGCGGGTGATGGCGGACGTCATCGACTCGACGTTGCCCCCTGGTCCGCTTGACGTCCTTTCGGTGGGCGGGGGAGGTTTCACATTTCCTAAATATCTCGACGCAGTGCGGCCCGGCACCGAACATGTCGTCCTCGAGATTGACGGTGAATTGCTCACCATTGCCAGCAACGAGCTCGGGTTCACAGACCAGGCCGAGGTTGTGATCGCCGATGCGAGACAGTCGATCACGGATGTGGCGTCGAACTCTGTCGATCTGGTCATCGGGGACGCATTCACCGGTCTCACTGTGCCGTGGCATCTCACCACGAGGGAGTTCGTTGCGATTGTCGATTCGAGGATGAAGACCGGCGGCATCTATCTCATCAACGTCATCGATTACGGCGACATCGACTTCGCCAGGGCGACAGCCCGAACCTTCATGGAGGTCTTCGACAACGTGGCGGTGTTTGCTCCTCCGGCCTATCTGACTGGCAACTCGGGCGGAAACTTCGTTGTTGCCGGATCGGCGTCGGTCATCGACGTCGACGCGGTGGTGGCCAGAATCCGGAGCAATGGCGGCGTCGAAGAGGGAATCGCTGGCGACGACCTGACTGCGTTCATTGGAGACGCCCCAATCCTCCACGACGACTATGCGCCGGTCGATCAGATGATCGACCGCAGCTAGTCAACAGTCTCCTAACCTCGCCGCATGGACAAGAAATCAATTGATTCCCTCCAGTGGGATGCGGCGCCTACTGAGCACTTCACCGGGCCGGTCTGGTTCGGGGAGATGGCAAGTGGCAAGAACGAAGACGACATGAAGGTGCTTGGTGTTCAATTTGCTCCCGGATCGAGGACCGACTGGCATTCCCACCCTGCAGGGCAGGTGCTCCATGTCGTCTCGGGCAGCGGTCTGGTGGCCAACAGGTCGGGAGAGCGGGTCGAGATCTCGGCCGGGGACACGGTGAACACGCCGGCCAACGAAATGCACTGGCATGGCGCGCGGGCCGACTCGCCGATGATGCATCTTTCGATCACCCATGGCGGCGCAACGGTGTGGGCACCAGAGAAGGTGAGTGACGACGACTACAACGCTTGACGCCCTCGGTTATCAAAGAGTTGGCGCGGCGTTGATCGAGAGTTATCTCGTAGTTCTCTAAATGATGATTTTTTTGTCACACGGTCGTCTTACACTCATCCAACTCTGACTGACTGGGGAAGAATCAATGAGCGCAATAGTTGAGGCGCGCGGCCTCGTCAAGATCTATGGAGAGGTCGTAGCCCTGGACGGGCTCGACCTTACAGTCGAAGAAGGCACGGTCCTCGCCCTGCTCGGGCCCAATGGAGCCGGGAAAACCACTGCCGTCTCGATACTCACCACGTTATTGCATCCCGATTCGGGAAGTGCCCGCATCGCCGATGTCGACGTCCTGGAGGACCCGGAGCAGGCACGAAAGCTGATCGGGCTTTCCGGCCAGAACGCAGCAGTTGACGAGCATCTCACGGGATACGAGAACCTGGATATGATCGGCCGGCTCTACCAGCTGGGCAAGGTGCGCTCGCGTTCTCGGGCCCGGGAGCTTCTCGAGCAATTCGATCTCACGGACGCAGCAGACCGTCCGGTGAAGACGTACTCGGGGGGCATGCGACGTCGTCTCGACCTCGCCGGGGCGCTCGTGGCGGAATCACCGGTTCTGTTTCTGGATGAGCCGACGACCGGGCTCGACCCGAAGAGCCGCACCGATCTCTGGGCGGTCATCAAAGGCCTGGTGAGCCGGGGAACGACACTTCTCCTCACGACTCAGTATCTGGAGGAGGCTGACCGCCTGGCAGACCGCATCGTCGTGATCGACCATGGAAAGTCGATCGCAGAAGGAACCGCCGATGAGTTGAAGGAGACCATGGGCGGGGAGCGGATCGAAGTGACGATGGCCTCACCAGACCAAATGCAATTGGCCTCGGCCATCCTTGAGGAGATTGCGGTGGGTGAGGCGTACCTCGATGGGAAGGCCCGAACTCTGGTTGTCCCCATAACCGGTGGGGCTGCAACCCTGACCCAGGCTCTGAGGCTCCTGGACTCGGGCGGGGTCGAAATACAGGACGTTGGGTTGAGACGGCCCACCCTGGACGACGTGTTCCTCTCCTTGACCGGACACGTCGCCGAATACGAGTTGGAACCGGAATTCGAGAAGGCCGGTCAGGCGGAAGGTACGGAACGATGAGTGGATTGGCTCAGACATTTGCCGATGGTTCGGTAATCGCGAAACGCAACCTGATCAAGATCAAGCGAGTGCCCGAGGTTTTGGTGTTCGTGCTGATCTCGCCGATCATGTTCGTCCTGCTGTTCGCCTACGTCTTCGGCAGTTCGATCAACATTCCCGGTGGTGATTACCGCGAATTCCTCATCGCGGGGATCTTCGCCCAGACGGTGGTGTTCGGTGCCACCTTCACGGGCGCTGGAATCGCGGAGGATATGCAAAAGGGAATCATCGATCGTTTCCGCTCCCTGCCCATGTCCCGGTCTGCGGTATTGCTGGGCCGTACCGCGAGCGACGTTGTCTACAACGTCCTGTCCTTGATCATCATGGCTCTGAGCGGGTTGGTCGTCGGCTGGCGGCTGCACAACGGGTTCTTCAACGCCGTGCTCGCGTTTGCGCTCCTGTTGCTGTTCGCATACGCCTTCTCCTGGATCATGGGATTCGTGGGCTTGCTTGTGCCAAGTGTCGAGGTGATCAACAACGCCTCGTTCATGGTCATCTTCCCGCTGACATTCATCGCCAATACCTTTGTTCCGTCGGAGAACCTGCCCACAGTGTTGCGGGTCTTCGCGGAATGGAACCCGGTCTCGGCGGTGACCCAGGCCACCCGCGAGTTGTTCGGCAACATCCCAGTGGGAACCCCTGAACCCGCAGTGTGGCCCCTCCAAAACGCAGTGCTCTACACCCTGGTTTGGGTGGTCTTGATCATAGGAATCTTCGCTCCACTCGCGGTCAGGCGTTACAAGCGCATGCACGGCTCCCGTTAGCCCTTCCTACTGCTGTCAGCGCCAATTGTGCGGACTGAGCAGATAGAACCCGATGACAGTGGGCGCTAGACCGGGATATCCACGAGGTAATTGATTTCAGCCGCTGACGCCGACCCCTGCTCCGAAAGCATCTCGATAATCAGCTATAGCCGCACTCACTACTTCGTGGGCGGCAGTCAGGCCGTAATGGCCCTCGATTGACACTTTCAAGTCCTTGCCCGGAATCTGTTTGTAGGTGAGGAAGTAGTGCTCCAGGCGGTGCAGCAGCGGGTCTGGCAATGAGGACAACTCGGTGACTTCGCGGTACATCGGGTCGTTGGCGAGCACCGCCACGATCTTGTCATCGGCCTCGCCGTTGTCGATCATCTTGATGCCTCCGATCACCCGCGCCGGCAGAATTATGTCGGAGTTGTTGATCGGCCGTTCCGAGAAGACGCAGATGTCGAGAGGGTCCCCGTCGGCGATGTCTGCGGTAGAGCTGAGGGCGGCGACTCCAGGTCCGCAGAATGTGCGAGGGATAAGACCGTACAGGGTGGGCGGCGAGCTGCTGCTCTGTTGTGGCCTGTCAACCTTTAGCAGCCCGCTGTCCTTGTCCAGCTCGTATTTGATCACATCGAAGGGGGTGATCTCGATATAGGCAGTGACGACGTGGGGAGGTTCGGGACCGGGCTCGAGCCCGTGCCAGGGGTGCGATCGGAAGCGGGGGAGAGTATCGCCGGACAATGTACGCGAACGTTACCTCACGCCGGATCAGTCCGATCTGACAGTCCGTCAAGTTGACCTCGCAGGAAGGACTGCTCCGCAGCGTTCCTCGTGAGCCGAAGCGCCTCCCGGTAGGCGGTCCCGGCCTCATCGTGGCGGCCGAGCCGGGTGAGCATGGCGGCCCGGGAGGAATGGAAGAGGTGGTAGCTGTCGAGGTCGAGCTCGTCGATGAGCTCCAAAGCCGGACCTGGCCCTTCGATCTCACCCACGGCCACGGCGCGGTTCAGAGCCACGATCTCGGTGGGAGCGATTGACATCAGCTGGTCGTAAAGGGCGACGATCTGGCTCCAGTCCGTCTCGTAGGCGGTGGCGGCATCAGAGTGGACCGCGTTGATGGCAGCCTGGATCTGATACGGGCCAGGCTGGTTTCTGCGAAGGCACGAGCGCACAATCCGCTGGCCTTCTTCGATCATGTTCCGGTCCCATAGTTCCCGGTCCTGGTCAGGCAGCAGGACAATTCCACCTTCAGTCGAGACCCGGGCGGGCTGGCGGGACTCGACCAGGAGCATCAGACCGAGGAGACCCGCTGCTTCGGGCTCGTCGGGCATGAGTTCGGTTACCAGCCTTCCCAGCCTGATGGCCTCACCGCTCAGATCCTGGCGTGTCAGCGTCTCGCCTTCCGTTGCGGTGTGACCTTCGTTGAAGATGAGATAGATGACGCCGAGTACCGGCTTGAGTCGGTCGGGCAGCTCTGCGTCGTCCGGCACCCGATATGGGATCTCGTTCACCTTGATCTTCTTCTTGGCCCGGACGATGCGTTGCGCCAACGTCGCATCCGGAAGGAGGAATGCCCGGGCGATCTCGGGTGTCTCCAGCCCACCGATGAGCCGGAGCGTCAGTGCCATCTGGGCCTCTGTCGACAACGATGGATGACAGCACGTGAAGATCAGTCGGAGCTGGTCATAGGGAAGGGTTTCGAATTCAGGTTCTCCCTCGTCTTGCGTTGCATACAGGGCCGCAGCCTGGGCATACTTCTCCTGTCGTTTGCTATCGCGGCGGAATGTGTCGATCGCCCGGTTCCGGGCCGTCGTGATGATCCATCCGGCTGGCGACGGCGGGACCCCTTTCTCAGGCCACTGCTGGAGGGCGATCAGGAAGGCGTCCTGGACAGCCTCTTCAGCAAGATCGATATCGCCAAGGGAGCGGATCAGGGTGGCACGGGCCTTCCCGGACTCTTCCCGAAAGACCCGCTCGATCTCAGTATTGCCGGGCCGCGCCAGGCTCAGTCCTCTTGTTCCGACTCGACGTGGACTGAAAGCAGATACAGGGTCATGATTTCCTTTCCGGTACCGGCACCGTACCGGTCCTGTCGCCTTCAATACGAAATTGGCCGCCCCATATCGACAGCCTTCAACGGCAGACCACTAGCCGCAGATATCCTCGCTGACCTTCAAGTTGACCGGATCCTCATCCCAGGCGCCCGTCATGACGAGGGCGACGGTTTCCTGAATACGGGGGATGTCCGCCATCGGGTATCCGGTGTCGGTGTATTTCCCGTTGCGGTAGTCGACATCGAATCCGATAAAGGTGATCTGGCTGGTGTCAATTGTCGGTGCGAAGTTGATGAGGTATGGAAGCTGGTTCGAGGGGATGTTGGTGGAAACCCGGTTTTCGATGACGTCCAAGAGCGACACAAGTCTGCTGGTCAAACGGTAGGGCGTGGCTTCGTCAAGGAGGGCAGTCATCAGACACCTCTGTCGTTCCATTCTGACGTAGTCGTTGCTGGCGGTGCGGCTGCGCGCGTAGGCGAGAGCATGTGCACCGTCGAGGCGTTGCTCGCCCGGGTTGAAAGTGACCATCTCGAAGTCGCTCGGGTCGTTTTCGTAGAGCGGGGCCACGAAGGATTGTGTCGGGTTCACAGTCACACCCCCGAATACATCAACCAGTTGGACGAAACCCTGCATCTCGACCAGGACGTGGTAATCGATGGGAACACCGAGAGAGGTCGAAACGATGTTGGTTACTGCAGTGACGCCGGGATCGGGTCCGGCGAACATCTCGGGGTGACGCTGCCCGTATGAGTAGACCTCATTCAGGATCCCCTTGTTGAAGCCTGGGAAGGGGGTTCCGTCGCTGAAAGACAGGCCCGCCATGTTTCTCGGTAGCCCGAACAGAGCCGTCGCTCCGGTGATGGTGTCGACCGTCGCCACCATCACGCTGTCGGTGCGAAGCCCTGCCCGTCCGGGACCGGCATCACCCCCGAGCAGGAGGAAAGTGAGACGGTTGGTTCCCAACGGAAGGGTTGTGGTCGTTGTTGTGGAAGTGGTGGGAATGGTCCACGGGGCAGCAATGGGGTCGCCGGACGGAAGCGTCGTTGTGGTGGTCGTCGTGCTGGTGGTTGTGGGCCGAATCAACGCCGGCACCGGTGCCCCACTCGCCGGGAAAATCCCCATGATCGTGGACCTTGTCTCGAGGCCGACGACGGCGAGGGCAGCATGCGGGATGATCGTGAATCCAACAAGGGCAGCAAGGCCCAGCTTGACGAACCGACCCCCCGCCCGTCGCCATGCGTCCGTCACGGCGAGAATCCGGAACATCCCGAAGATGATGTTGATTGAGATGAGCACGAGGAGCAGGTCGGGATTGGTTGCGATCTTCAACATCCCGGTCGGCTCTGTGGTCATCACACCCCAAACTGCGATCACCACAGCCGAAAGCGTCGATACCAAGAGCATCCACCCGAAGCCCCTGGCGCCGGTGAGCAGCTGGCCCGCCCCGGGAACCACCGACGACGCGAATCCCGCCTTTAGCGGCGAACTGTGGTGTTGAGTCACGGATATACAACGTCGGGCCGTATAGGGGACGTTCCAGTCAAATGCGGCCGCGCAAGCGGTGTCGTATCCTCGGTCAACGGTGGTGGGCCACTTAAGGAAGGACAAGGATGGCCAGCAGTGGAGGTACCCGGGCGATAGTCGCGGCGATGGCTGCCAATGCGGGTATCGCCGTCGCCAAGTTCGTCGCCTATCTGGTCACCGGGTCGGCGTCGATGCTCGCCGAGTCGGTCCACTCGGTGGCGGACACGTCGAACCAGGGCTTGCTCTTGCTTGGAGGGCGACAGGCACGGAAGATCGCCGACGACCGGCATCAGTTCGGCTACGGGAGGGAGCGATACTTCTGGTCCTTTATCGTGGCTCTGGTCCTGTTCACGCTGGGCGGGCTCTACTCGCTCTACGAAGGAATCGACAAGCTCCGCCATCCCCATGAGATCACGTCGATCGGGTGGGCGATCGGTGTTCTGATCGTCAGCCTGTTCCTCGAGAGCTTCAGCTTCCGCACCGCGGTGGTCGAAGCGCGAAAGGTGAAGGGACCGAGATCCTGGTGGAGCTATATTCGGCGCTCCCGTTCTCCTGAGCTTCCTGTCGTGCTGTTGGAGGATGCGGGCGCCCTGCTTGGTCTCGCGATGGCTCTAGCCGGCGTCAGCCTCGTCGCCGTGACCGGAGATCCGATGTGGGATGGCATCGGAACCGTCGCTATCGGGCTGCTGCTGCTCGTCATCGCCACGGTCCTCACTGTCGAGATGCGGTCCCTCCTGATCGGTGAAGCCGCCACCAGCGAAGACATCGCGGCGATCAATGGAGCGGTCGACTCATCAGAAGGCGTGGTGAGGGCAATCGACGTGAAGACACAACACATCGGGCCGGAGGACCTACTGGTGGCAGCCAAGATCGAATTCGACCATTCCCTGAGCGTGGTCGAAGTGGCCGAAGCCATTGACAGGTGTGAGCAGGCAATCAGGCTTGCAGTTCCGCATGCACTCCGGATTTA
>DATKCM010000038.1:0-4839 GCA_035513195.1 Acidimicrobiia bacterium
GACGCCTTGGTGGTTCTGGTTTTCGATGTACTTGTCCAGTTTGATCAGCCAGGGAAGGTCCTCGGGTTGGGAGGTGTCGGCGGAATCGCTGCTGGGGCCACGTCCCCCGAATCCGCCACCACCGAGCCCACGCAGCGACGAGTTCCCTTTCAGTCTCAGACCGGCCGACTCGCAGGTCTCGCCGTCGATGGTGACAGTGGCCTCGATCCAGGTCTTCTCGCCGGTCTCCTCGTAGGTGTCGACCAGTTCGTCATAGGCGTCCTTGTCGAAACTCACCGAGATCTCATGGACGTAAGAAGCGTCGAACACCACCTCGGAGGCGGAAATCCCGGCATCTCCGGTGTACTGATCGGTCTGCCCGCCCGTCCCTTGGGTCGGGTTGGCGTTTGCCGATGTCGGCGATGTCGATCCGGCCTGGGTGGAGGCTGCCTCAGAAATGACGGTCGCGGCCGTCGGGTCTGTATTGGTACAGCCTGCGAGGACCACGACGAGGGACAAGGCCATCGCCGACAGCAGTCGCCATCGTGCCTCGCTGGGCTGCATGGACTGTCTTGATTTCATGGATCCGATGAAAACGGACCCAGGTCAAGATTCGCTTTGACCAGCCTGAGACTCCACTGAGACCTTGTGACTCCGATGTTGTTTCGGCCACAAAACTATGTATCTGCTCAGGGGTGTCTCAGTCAACGCCCAGCTACGGCAACTACAACCGGGAGGGATCTGTTGTTGATTGAAAGGGAGAATCCATTGTCCAGTTTCACATTGATGGTGATTGACCTCATAGCGGTGGCGTTGCTTGTCTTCGCCCTGTACTTCCCTCGCCACAAGAAGCGGGAGATGATCGTTGCCTACCTTGTCGCCAATGTCGGTGTTGTTGCCGTGGCCAATGCCCTGTCTACGTCGGCGATAGCCGCTGGTCTGGGACTTGGCCTGTTTGGCATCCTCTCCATCATCCGTCTCCGCTCCTCCGAGCTCGACCAGCCGGAGATCGCCTACTACTTCGCTTCGCTCGCTCTGGGACTCCTTGCCGGCATCTCGGTGTCGCCCACCTGGCTGAGCCCGACGATGATGGCTGTCGTCTTGGTCGCTCTGTTCGTCGGTGACCATCCCACCCTGTTCGCCTCCTACCGGTCGCAGCGGGTCACCCTGGACCGGGCGTATTCCAGCGAGGCGGCGCTGAGGGTCGTCCTCGAGGAGATGCTGGGGGCCAAGGTGCACCGGGTGAAGGTCCGCAATGTGGATCTGGTCCGGGACACCACCACCGTGGAGGTGCGCTACCAGCTCCAAACGCGAGCCGACTCGGCGGTGGGGGCGGTTGGGTCTCATGTCTGATGTGACCGGCGCCGACCACAGGTTCGCTCATCTGCGGGCTGTGGGGCTCAACCAGATCGAGTTTGCTGCCGCGTTGCGGAAGCGGGTCGACCGCAAGTACCTCCTCGGTGACCAGTCAGTGGCGGATCTCGTTTCCTCGCTCCCTAGGTCGACCAGGGTCCTCGAAGTGGACGGGTCACGTTCTCTTCGATACCAGACCGTCTACTTCGACACTCCCGACCGGGACATTTACCTGGCGTCGGCGCGGGGCCGGCCGCAAAGGTACAAAGTGCGCACCCGAACCTACCTCGACAGCCGCACCTCTTTTCTCGAAGTCAAGATGCGGGACAGGACCGGGCTAACCGTCAAACACCGCACCCCGTGTCCATACGACCTGACCCACACGCTCACCACATCGGGCCAGGCCTTCCTCACAGAGTTCGAGTCGGTGGCACCGATTGTCGGGCGTCTGGAACCTTCGCTCGTCGTCACCTATCGCCGGACCACGCTTCTCGACCCTGAGACGATGAGTCGGCTAACCATCGACACCGCGGTCGAAGCGTCCACACCCTGCGGCGAGTTCGTCGAGGTCGGCGACGAAGTCCTGGTGGAGACCAAGACGACACTCCCGCCGACAGCCGCCGACCGGCGCCTCTGGTCCCGACATCACCGGCCCACCACCTTCAGCAAATACTGCACCCTGCTGGCCGCCATCGAGCCCCGGCTGCCAGCCAACAAGTGGAGCCGAACCCTACGACGGCATCTTGGCTGGCGGCCGGAAGCAGGTACGAGGCAAGGAGAAGACGTCGATTCAGGGGTAGCGGTTCCACAGCATTGAGAGACCTACCACGGTGACAGCGGCGACCGCGCCCAGGGCGACAAACACGAAGCTGACCCCACGCGAAAAGCGTGGGAGTCTATCGCGCTCTTCCCGTTTCGTTCATACGAGTCACAAGTCTCAGTGCGTTCTCAGGACGATCATGGCCTGATCTCAGCCTCAGGGTCGATGATGGCCGGGAAAGCAGGCGAAATGATCGACCTCAACCGGAACATCACAACCAACACCCCCGAGGCCAGGCCAAGACACGGGATCACCGGCCTCTTGGTTACCGCAGGCACGGCCCTAATCGGTGTTTTGTTCGTCGCCCTCGGGCTCACCAACCTGGGATGGTCGGTCACGACAACTCCACAAACCACCCAGACCGTCACAGCCGAGACCTCATCCGAGCAGGCCGCGGTGTCCGCCACAGCCACAACAACGGCGACCGGTGACACCGCGGCCACTTCCGCAGCCGGCGACGATGACGCGTCGGTTGTGGTCCTCACCGACGTCTCCACTGTCGCCGCTGATGTCGTCGACTCGGTAGTCACCGTGCAATCGATCCGTGAGTTCCGAGGAAGCGAAATCATTATTGGCACCGGGTCAGGAGTCATCATCGACACGGACGGGACCATCGTGACCAACGCGCATGTTGTGGCAGCAGCTGACAGCATCGTCGTCGTTCTCGCCAACGGCACCGAGTACTCAGGAACCATTCTCGAGGTAGACGTCGAGGAGGACCTCGCCGCGATCGACATCGATGCAAGCGGGCTCAACCCGGTAGAGCTGGGAACCAGCGACGGCATCGCGGTGGGTGATGGGGTCATCGCCGTGGGCTATCCCCTGGGACTGGAGGGAGCCCCCTCTGTCTCCACTGGGATAATCTCCGCACTCGACCGCACCCTTGACGAGGGCGACGTTTCGTTGACTGACGTGATTCAGACCGACGCTGCCATCACCGAAGGCTCCAGCGGCGGCGCGTTGTTTGACAGCTCCGGGCGACTTATCGGAATCACTACTGCAGTCGGGGTCAGCAGCGTCGGGATCGAAGGGATCGGCTTCGCCATCCCCGTCGAATCGATCGTCGACAGCCTGTCGACGTTGGACGGGATCTGAGCCTTCTTTCCGTTAACTCTCAGGAAACTCTAAGGAACAACCACTAGTTTGCCGCTCTATGAGTGATGACCGTGCCCGGGACGCCACCATCCTGGTGGTCGACGACGAGGAGTCTCTTACCGAGATGGTGTCTGCAGCTTTGCGCTTCGCCGGATATGAGGTTTCGACCGCCGGCGACGGGTTCGAAGCATTACGCAGCTTGAAGAGGCGTACTCCGGATCTGATTGTCCTCGACGTGAACATGCCCGAACTGGACGGCTTCGAGGTGTGTCGTCGCATCCGCCGTGACGGTATCCAGGTGCCTGTTATTTTCCTGACCGCCCGTGACGAGATCGACGACCTCCGGGTCGGTTTTCGGCAGGGAGGTGACGACTATCTGACCAAGCCGTTCAGTCTTGAAGAGTTGGGTTTGCGGATCGAAGCGTTGCTCCGCCGCTCAGACCGGAAAGTCGAGTCAGGCAGACTCACAGTCGGCGATTTAACCATCGACGAGGACGCCCATCAGGTCTTTGCAGGCGGCGAGGAGGTCCAGCTGTCCCCAACCGAGTTCCGCCTTCTCCACTTTCTCGCCGTCAACAGTGGTCGGGTGATGTCGAAGGGTCAGATCGTCGACAGCGTCTGGGAGTACGATTTCGACGGCAACTACGGGATCGTCGAGACCTATGTGTCTTATCTTCGCAAGAAGCTCGGCGACGACTCGGGGTCTCTGATACAGACAGTGAGAGGTATCGGGTACGTGATCCGCAACCCGGCCGGCTGACCAATGTCACTCCGTACCAAGCTGGTGATCTCTTTCAGCACTCTGCTGCTGGTCGTGATCGCCACCGTGGGTTTCGTGGCGTCCCGCTCCATCGAGACCATCCTCATCAACCAGATCGACCAGACCCTCGCCGGTTTTGTGCAGCGAGGGCCGCTACCGCCGGGCAGCTTCGGGCCTGGCCCCGGGCTAAGCCCAGAGCCGGAACAGCAAGGCGAACAGGTTCTCAGGTCCATAGCCGAAGTCATCATCGACGCCGATGGTGGCATCGTCTTGTCTCTGCCCTCAGGATTCCTCGACGACCCGGACCCGCTCCCCGACGTCAGCAACATCCCCGACACCGACGAGCCGTTCTTCGTGTCTTCCGTCGATGGCACCATCGAATATCGAGCGGTCGCCCGCCCCCTCCCCGACGAGATAGCCACAGGCGCCACTCTGATCCGAGCCGCCCCACTCGCCGAAGTATCCGCGGCGACCTCGAGCCTGGTCCAGGCCCTTCTGCTCTCAGGGCTAGGCGTATTGCTCTTTGGGGGCGCCGCCACCTGGTGGGCTGTGGATCGGTCGATGAGCCCGGTGGACCAGATGGTGCAGACCGCCGAAGCCATCGCAGCCGGTGACCTCTCCCAGAGAGTGCCACAACTCAACCCCGACACAGAACTCGGTCGACTCGGCGCCTCGCTCAACGAAATGCTGACCAACATCGAGAACGCCGTGCAAGCCGAACGGGACAGCAAGGCGAGGCTGCGACGGTTCATGGCGGACGCGTCACACGAGCTGAGAACACCTCTCACCGCGATCGCCGGGTACGCCGAGCTCTGGCGGAAAGGCGGGCTCA
>DATKCM010000039.1:0-5893 GCA_035513195.1 Acidimicrobiia bacterium
TGGATGCCACGGTGTGCGGTGCCCGATCAATGATCATCTGCTCGATTCGTGCCGCCCGATGGCCGTATGCGGCGTCGCTGCCGATGAACGGAAGCGATCCTGGTTCCAGCACCGGCTGGTTGGCGGTGACCACATACCCCCGTTCGGGGTTGTAGACGAACGGCATCTCCTCGAAGGGGACGACTCCCACCCAATCGTTTGCCGAATCCCAGCCGACAACGGGACGCAACCCATCATGAGTGGCCCGAATCGGCACCTCACCAGTCGACTGGTAGCCGATGTTTCCCTCGACGTCTGCATAGACAACGTTCTGGGGAGCGATGTCCCACAGGGATAGCGCGGCCCTGAACTCGTCCCAGTTCGATGCTTCGTTGAGGCCGATTATCGCCTCGACAAGTGTGGAGGGCTCGAGGGTTTGCCAGGCGAGGGCCACCGCGTAGCCCTCCGGATAGCCGGTTTCGACATCCTCGAGGTCGTCGGCGGGTGCGAAAAAGCCCGAAATGATCGGCCCATGCTTCGTGGACCGAACTTCGTATTCGACGGGATCGGCCCCGGCAACTTCGATTCTCTCAGCCCTCACCTCCATGTCGACCCAGGTTCCGTCAACTTCGTACTGGTAGGGGTTGTCGGGGTTGATTCTCTCGATGTAGAGATCCTGGGTGTCCGTCGATTGGTTGGTCACTCCCCAAGCGATGTTGGCGTTGTGCCCGATGACGATGCCGGGAGTTCCCGGAAAGGAGAAACCGACCACGTCGAAGGGGCAAGCCTCGGAGACCTGGCCGCAATGGATCCCAACCTCGTACCAGATCGAGGGCATCTGGATGCCGAGATGGGGGTCGTTGGCGAGGATCGGCATCCCGGTCTCAGTGAGAGATCCGTCAACCACCCAGTTGTTCGATCCGATCCCTTCGAAGCCGCCACCGGTTACCGCGTCGAAAAGTTGGTGGCGGTCAGATACCGCCTGCAGGGCATCGACGATCCCGGGAGCCATCCCGCTCATTCCCCTCAGTTGCGACGCATTACGGATCTCCGCGGGTGCGATGACCGGCCGATGGTCGGGGAAGGGTGGGTAGAGCTGGTCGACCTGATCGACGGTCAAGTTTTCGGTCAGAAGTACCCGGGCAATCTCGTTGCGTAAATTCCCGCTCAGGTCCCAAGACATCACCTTTGCCCAGGTCAGGGTGTGGACCGGTTCCCAAGGTTCCGGATCGTATCCGGGGGATTGCAGGGGGAGGATTGCGTATTCGAAACTCAACGACGAGCCCCGGTGACCTTCGAGATATGCGTTCACTCCTTCGGAGTACCACTCGAGGATTTCCCTGTGCTCGGC
Source organism: Acidimicrobiia bacterium (assembly GCA_035513195.1). Lineage (GTDB taxonomy): Bacteria > Actinomycetota > Acidimicrobiia > Spongiisociales > ZC4RG35 > MA-ANB-1. The sequence goes on from DATKCM010000039.1 coordinate 1,331, forward strand.
CGGCATCTGTTCCAGTTCGGTTCTTGCCAGACTCTCGAAGCCCAGGGAGCGGAGGAACTGGTCGGTCTCCAACTGCGAGGCACCGAACATCTCAGACAGCCGTGCCAAGCCTATGTGACGCCAGAAGTCCATCTGGAAGAACCGATCCTGAGCCTCCACATATCCCTGGGCGCGGAAGAGGTCGGCGCTGGTCGACGCATAGATGTGGGGTACGCCATAAGAATCGCGGTGCACCGTCACCACGTCGTCGAGGACTGAGACTTCAAGCTGACCGTTGAACTGCGGGAACGAGCTACGCACGGTGAGGAACCCGTAAACCCCAATCAAGACGAGAACCACGCCGAGGAAGATCAGAACTCGCTTAACCCATCGCATTTCAGGATTAGCAGCCTACGCCGCCGGCGAGTAGTAGTTCCGGCAGGGAGTGGGTACCGTTCTCGACGTGATTGCCAACGCCGCCCCTCAGATAAGGGTTGATGTCCCCGAGCGGACCAGGCTCTCGGCCTATGTGGCGCTCACGAAGCCTCGAATCATCGAGCTGCTGCTGATCACGACCGTTCCGGCGATGGTGCTGGCTGCCGGAGGCTGGCCGGAAACCTGGCTCGTGGTCGCGACACTCGTGGGTGGAACTCTGTCGGCAGCCGGTGCAAACGTGCTCAATTGCGTCTACGACGCCGACATCGACGAGATGATGATACGTACCCGGGGCCGTCCGCTGGCGAGACACGAGATAACTCCCAAGAACGCTCTGATCTTCGGTATCAGCCTTGGCGTCGCAGGGTTTCTCGTCCTGTGGCTGACATCGAACCTCCTCGCCGCGACTCTGAGCACGGCCGCTTTGCTCTTCTACGTCTTCGTCTACACCATGCTCCTCAAGAGACGCTCGCCCCAGAACATCGTCATTGGAGGTGCAGCCGGTGCCGCCCCGGCTCTCGTCGGCTGGGCAGCTGTGTCGGGGTCGCTGTCGGTGACTCCGTGGGTTCTGTTCCTGATCGTCTTCTACTGGACCCCGCCACATTTCTGGGCGCTGGCGGTTCGATACCGCGATGACTACGCGCGGGCGGGTGTGCCCATGCTGCCGGTCGTAGCCGGAGTGGAGCGCACCACCCGGCGGATGCTGCTGTACACGGGGCTCATGGTCGCGGTCAGCCTGCTTCTTGTGCCTATCGCCGATCTGCGATGGCTGTACCTCGGTTCCGCCCTTGGTCTCGGGGGCTGGTTCCTGGTCGACACCTGGCTCGTGTACCGCGATCCGGCGAAGGCGATGCGACTCTTCACAACCTCCACGGTCTACCTCTCGGCGTTGTTCGCCGCTGCCATGGTGGATGTCTTGGTTCGATGAGAGTCCCACGCCTTCTTGTGTTGCTCATCGGAGCAGCTGTCTTAACATCGGCCTGTAGCTCCGGTGTGACCCCCTTGGCGGTTGTTGCCTCTAACAGCGCGTCGATCGGGACCGGCGAACAGCGAATTCTCTTCGCGATGGTTGATCCCGAGTCCAACGCTTTCCTTGCCAGCAAAGACGCAGCCGCCACCGCGTTGCTCCGCGATGAGGACGGCACTCCGCTCGGAACCTACGACCTGGAGTTTGTCTGGACGGTCCCCGAGGTGCGGGGGATCTATGCGGGATACCTCGAGATCCCGGGGCCGGGGGTGTACCAGGTCAGCGTCGAACAGGAAGGTCTGGCCGAATCAGGGCCTACCGGCTTCGTTGCGGTGGACAATCCACCAATGGTCGGTCCCGGCGAGTCGGCGCTCCTCTCGGAGACACGGACCGCAGCGGATGTCGCCGACCTCTCTCTGATCACGTCCGATCCCGAGCCGGATCCGGAGATGTACTCGATGACAGTGGCCGAGGCAGTTTCGAACGGTCGACCCTCGGTGCTGGTCTTTGCCACCCCTGCCTTCTGCACCACCCAGTCGTGTGGGCCGATGCTCGATCAGGTCAAGGATCTGAGGCATGACTATCCCGCAATCGACTTCGTCCACGTCGAGATATATGACGATCTCCAGGTCGACAACGTCGAAGACCTGGTTGTGGTCGATGCTGTCCTCGAGTGGCAACTCCCCAGCGAGCCCTGGATCTACATCATTGACGGGGCAGGGACAGTGGTGGCTGCGTTCGAAGGGGCTGTCAACGATGACGAGTTGACCGCTGTGCTCGACGAATTTGGCGGGCAATGAAGGCGGCCTTGATGAACTTGGTCGGCGCTCGTAAGACCTCTTATGATGCCGAGCGAATGGCAGGTTTCAAGCGCATTCTCGCTCGCTCGCTCTCACAGGTGGGGGTGGCACTGTTGTTGGCTTCGTGCTCGCTGTTCGAAGACGTCGACCAGCCGCTGACCACGTTCGAGCCGGCCGGCCCGTTTGCCGAACGGATCGACGGCCTGTTCTGGCCCGTCTTCTGGATCGCCACCGGTGTCTTCGTCCTGGTCGAAGGGGCCATCCTCGTGGCCGTCTTCCTGTTCCGCGACCGGGAGGGCGCCAAGGAGCCGAAGCAGCTTCATGGCAGCCCCAAGCTCGAGGTGATCTGGACCGTCATCCCGGCCCTGATCCTTGCGGTGATCGCGGTCCCCACCGTCTCGGCAATTTTCGACCTCACCGAATGCGATCCCGATGCGATGCAGGTGGAGGTGGTCGGCCATCAGTGGTGGTTCGAGTTCAACTACCCCGACGAGGGAATCCAGACTGCCAACGTGATGGTGGTCCCGGCCGGCGAAGAGATCTGTGCGGTGATGACCTCCGAAGACGTAGTGCACAACTTCTGGATCCCGGCACTCAACGGGAAGCGCTATCTCATACCCGGCCAGGAGACAGTCCTCCGGCTCCAGGCAGACGAGCCCGGGGAGTACTGGGGCCATTGCGCCGAGTTCTGCGGGCTTTCCCACTCGCTGATGAGGACCCGACTCCTCGCCGTCGAGCCTTCCGAATACGACGCATGGGTCACCGCCCAGCAGCAGCCGGCAACCTTCCCCGAAGCAGGCACCCCCGAGTTCGAAGGATGGGAGGTCTTCGGGGCCAAGGGCTGCAACCTGTGCCACACGGTGGAGTTCGACGACTCCGAGAGCTCCAACATCGTGGCACAGGGAGGTTTTGAAGGCCCGAACCTGACTCATTTCGCTTCCCGGAACGTTTTCGCAGGAGCCACCCTTCCCGAGGAGGGTGAAACCCGCGAGGAAGCTCTGAAGCGGTGGCTGGCCGATCCACCACAAGTGAAGCCGGGAAGCTTCATGCCGAATCTGGCGCTAACCGAACAAGAGATCGACGCATTGATCGCCTGGTTGGGGAGTAACCAATGACCGCCACTGCAGAACGTCCGTCCACCACGATCTTCAAGCGCCCGAGGTCCACGACTGGCATCTGGTCGTGGATCACCACCGTCGACCACAAGCGGATCGGCATCATGTACGGCTACGCGGCCTTCTTCTTCTTCCTGGTCGGCGGGGTCGAGGCGCTATTGCTCAGGATCCATCTCGCCCAGGCCAACTCCGAGTTCCTCACCGCCGGCGCCTACAACGCACTGTTCACGATGCACGGCACGACAATGATCTTCCTGTTCGTCATGCCGGTCTCGTCGGCGTTCATCAACTTCATGCTCCCGCTGTTGATCGGCGCCCGGGACGTCGCCTTCCCCAGGCTCAATGCCCTCTCCTGGTGGCTTTTCCTGTTCGGGGGCATATTTCTCTACTCGACATTCATCTTCGGCACCTCCCTCGCCCCGGTCGGGAGTGACGGTATCGGCGGGATAGACGGCAACATCGCCCCCGGTGGAGGTCCCGGAGGCTTCAACTTCCTTGCCGACTCACCGGATGGAGGATGGTTTGGCTACCAACCGAACGCCGGGCCTCTCTACTCGCCGGGCACCGCCATGGACTTCTGGGCCCTCGGCGTCCAGATCCTCGGCCTCGCCTCGCTGATCGCGTCGGTGAACTTCATCGTGACCGTGTTCAACATGCGCGCCAAGGGGATGCGCCTCCTCCGAATGCCGGTCTTCGCCTGGATGTCAACCGTCACCTCTTTCCTCTTGCTTTTTTCACTGCCGATCATCGCTGTTGCCCTGTTCATGGTCACCTTCGACCGCCAGTTCGGGACAGTGTTCTTCAACGCCACCGGAGGCGGCGACCCGATCCTCTGGCAACACCTGTTCTGGCTATTCGGACATCCCGAGGTCTATATCCTCATCCTGCCGGCAATGGGCATCGTCTCTGAGGTCCTTCCGGTGTTCTCGAAGAAGCCCCTATTCGGCTATTCGGCCGTCGTCTTCGCCGGGGCGGCGATCGCATTCCTCGGGTTCGGGGTATGGGCGCATCACATGTTCGCCTCTGGAGTCACCCCTGTGGCCCAGGCCGCCTTCGGCCTGGCCACGATGACAATTGCCATCCCGACCGGGATCAAGATCTTTAACTGGCTGGGGACGATGTGGATGGGCAAGATCCGGTTGAGCACACCGATGCTCTTCTCGATCGGCTTTGTCGCCATGTTCACCATCGGCGGGCTGTCCGGTGTGACCCACGCCGTGGTCCCCTCCGACTGGCAGCAGACCGACACCTACTACATCGTCGCCCA
>DATKCM010000040.1:0-2491 GCA_035513195.1 Acidimicrobiia bacterium
CAGTCGACCGGTAGATCCGGAGCTTCGAAGTGACCAGGCGCGCCAACCACTCCGGGGTGCCGAGAAGCAGTAGCGGTGCCGCCACCAGGGAGTAGAGAATGAATTGGGTCATGTGAGCCGAAGCGAGATACCCCGCGCCGAGCGTACCAAGGGGCCAATCGGAGGCGAGCCAGAACACCAACATGCCGCCGAGGAACTGAAAGAGCTTGCGACGGTCGACCGATGATGGGTGACGCCTGACGATCCGGACATAGAGGGTGACGGGCAACAACGTCGCCAGCCATATTCCCGGGTAAGGTATCCACTGCCAAGTCCAGGGTCGCGCCAGCGCGGTGCACCACCACTGGATCATCCGAGGCTCTCGATGTAGTCCACCAGCGCCGACGTCTCTTCTTCGCTCATCGGGATCAACGGCATCGAGGCGCTGAAGCCGGCGACAATGTCGGCCTGTGGCTCCTCGATCGACCGGCGTACGTACGCCTCATCGACAGTCACGGCCGACCCGTGTTCGAGCTCGACGGACGACCCCCAGATCCCGTTCCAGGTTGGTGCCAGGTTGGTGTCCGTGTCGGTGTGACATGCCACACATCCCAGGTCGTTTGCGACGTCCTCACCTGAAATGTTCTCCCTGGCAACATCTCCAGAGCACGCAGCTACGGCCATCGCGGCAGTAAGTGTTGCCAGAAGTTGTCGCACCTCACTCGTCCTCCATCTCGTCCATCGTGCCCGATGGTTCAACAACCTCGGCCTCGATCGTCATCTCCCCTGCGTTCTCCCAAACCAGGGTGACCTTGATTGTGGCACCAACTTCGAGTTCATCGATCCCGACCAGCATCACATGGAAGCCACCCGGCTCGAGGACAAGCTCGCCCCCGGCCGGGACCTCGAGTCGAGGAACCTGTCGCATCGACATGGTCCCTTCCTCACCGATCACCGTCTCGTGGATCTGAGCGTCCGCAGCGACGTCGGTTGACGCAGACAAGAGGGCGTCGGGCCCTCCGCGTGCGGTGAAATAGAGAGCGGCATTGGGGCCGCTTGGCGCGCCGACCCGCGCCTCCGAGATCTGGAGCCCTTCCGCGCCTCCTCCGCAACCTGCCAGCGACAACGCCGCGATGACGGACAGAAACAGCATGCGCTTACGCGTTTTCCTGATGCTCAACCGCCCTGTTCTATCGATGCCAGCGCCTGGAGGTCGTTGCTCCACTCGCTCTGCCTGGTCCCAAACGGGTAGATGCTGTAGCCAAGACCATCGGGTGCGTATGCAAGCACCCAGCCGGCGTGGTCGACCGTGTAGTCGTCACCCTCGCCGAAGACCCTCGCCGGGGGAACGCCGACCGCCTCCTGTGCGGCAGCCAGCTCCTCATGTGTTCCGGTGAGACCGACAAAGCGAGTGTCGAAATGGTCTAGAAACTCCCGGATCTCGGCAAACGTGTCACGGTCGGGATCCACCGAGACAAAGACGACTTCGGTGTTGCGTGCGAGCTCAGCGTTCTGGTCGAGCACCTCGGCGATCTGGGCCAGGTGGACCGGGCAGATGTCGGGACATTCCGTGTACCCGAAGTAAAGGAGTGCCAGCTTGCCTTCGGTCCTCTCCCCGAAGTCGTAGGCAACGCCCGCGGTGTCGGTGAGAACGAATGACCCCTTGGCTTGAGGTGTTTCGAGAACGACGCCCTGGAGGTCTCCCGTCGCCACGCCCGGCCGGCATGCGGCAAGGACAGTGGCAACAACCGCCGCCAGGACCATGCTTCGCCTCAACATCAAACCCATCTCCTGAATCCGGGGCAAGCTTGCCCGGTCGCCCAATTGTGGAACATGATCCGGCGTATGCGACAACGAAATCGAGATGCTCCACCGACGGGAGTACCTCGACATGCGTCTCTCCCTCCGCTCGCGGAGGGAGTACCGGCGACGAAGGAGCCGGGGAGGGTGGGGAGATCCCATCAACGCTGCTTTCGCTCCCAGCCCGAGGGGACCTCTCTCCCTCCTACCTCCGCCCGCCTTTCGGCGTGCGCAGGGACCTTCCTCCCGCAAGCGGGAGGACAGGTTCCTCACGTTCCGATTGTCGGCCACGACGGATCGACGAACAGCCGACGAAGCCGACCCCGAGGACGACGAGGGCTGCCAGCAGCGGGTTTGCCGCGACGAGCCCGGCCGTACCGCCAGTGAATTGCTCGATCCAGCGTACGACAGGATTTGCTCCCAGGGTCTCGGCGCCCGCAGTTAGGACCGTCGCCCAATACCAGACGATGAAGGTGCCGACGAGGATCAACGTCCAGCCCGAAATAGTCCCGAGATGAGCCGCCAGCGGCCGGATCGTGCGCACAACCCTCTCCCTTCCAACGGCTAATGCCATCGTGAGCGAGATGACGACAAGGCTCATCCCTGCCCCATAGGCGAGAAATACCGAGAACGACTCGAAGAACGATCTCCCGGCCACCGCGCCAGCGACCAGGCTGAGAAAGATCGGGAGGGTGCAGGACAGCGAGGCGAC